>NZ_JBANSO010000016.1:0-105935 GCF_037070225.1 Vreelandella indica | reverse complement strand
GATCAAATTGTTAAAGAGCTGTTTCGCTGTGCTTAACTGGCGAACCGTTGAACTGGCTTGCCGCAGCGAGGAAGGCGTATTCTACGCATTTCCTGGTGGTTGTCAACCGCTGTGTTTAGCGACTGAAGCGAGCGATGAAACTTGCGCTAACTTCCTGACAAACCAAGGCTTTTACACCTTATTCACCGCTGGTAACGCTAGGCGTCCCCGGCAGCGGATGCGTACTTTAAGGCCTCACTATCAAGATAGCAAGGAAAAGAAGATATTGCGTATAAAAAAGCGGCAGAAGGCTCTCCTTCTGCCGCAAACCACCGATCAGAACGCCTGACCAGAGAGTGCTCTTTTGGCATTTTCGCCGTTAATTAAATTTCAAAGCCCAAACCAAAGTCGTCGCTGGAAATGGTCATCAGGCTGGAAGCGCCCGACTGAATCATTTGCGCATGCGCCTTTGTGCGCGGCAATAGCCGCTGATAATAGAAGCGAGCAGTATTCAATTTAGCAGCATAGAAGGCTTTATCTTCGCCCTCTAAAGAACCAGATGCCTGCTTGGCCGCACGAGCAAATAGGTACGCCAGCGTGACGTAGCCGGAGTACATAAGGTAATCAACGCTTGCCGCGCCTACCTCTTCGCGGTCCTGCATCGCTTTCATACCTATGCCCATGGTTAGCTCACCCCACTCTGTGTTCAGCTTTGCCAGCGGCCCGATAAACTCTTTAAGCGCGGGGTTCTCTGATTCAGCCTTGCAGAACTGATGAATCTCCTTGGTGAACACTTTCAACGACTCACCCTGACTCATAAGGACTTTACGACCCAGTAGGTCGAGCGCCTGAATACCGGTAGTGCCTTCATACAAGCGAGTAATACGTGCATCGCGTACCAATTGCTCCATGCCCCACTCTTTAATAAAGCCATGGCCGCCGTAAATTTGAACACCTTCATTGGTGCTTTCAAAACCGACTTCGGTCAAGAACGCTTTTACAATCGGGGTTAGCAACCCCAAAAGCGTGTCGGCACGCTCTCGCTCTTCACCTGGCTGACCATGCTCTACAGCATCCAGCATTTGAGCGGTGTATAGCACCAGCATACGCCCGCCTTCGGCGAAGGCCTTCTGAGTCAGCAGCATGCGTCGAACATCGGGGTGGACGATAATCGGATCAGCCGGTTTTTCAGGCGCTTGCTTACCCGACAAACTTCGCATCTGCAGGCGATCACGGGCATAGCTCAACGAATTCTGGAAGCTGGCTTCAATCAACCCCAGCCCCTGAATACCTACCCCAAGACGAGCAGCGTTCATCATGGTGAACATGCACGCCAAGCCTTTATTCGGGGCGCCCACCAGATAGCCGGTTGCGCCATCGAAGTTCATCACACAGGTAGCGTTACCGTGAATGCCCATTTTATGTTCTAAAGAGCCACAGCTAACGCCATTGCGCTCACCAGGGTTGCCTCCGGCATCAGGCATAAACTTAGGCACCACAAACAGTGAGATACCTTTTGAGCCTTCGGGCGCATCAGGCAGTTTTGCTAACACTAAATGAACGATGTTCTCAGCCAGATTATGCTCACCGGCCGAGATAAAGATTTTGGTGCCGGTAATCGCGTAAGCATCGCCTTCAGTGGGCACTGCACGCGTTTTGATCAAGCCGAGATCGGTACCGCAATGGGACTCGGTTAAACACATCGTGCCAGTCCAAACGCCTTCCACCAACTTGGTGAGGTAGGTAGCCTTCTGCTCATCGGTACCGTGATGGCGTAGCGCATCCGCGGCGCCATGGGAAAGACCTGGGTACATGCCCCATGCTAAGTTGGTTGCGCAAATCATCTCCGAAAGCAGCATCGCTAACGAATGCGGCAGCCCCTGCCCCCCATGCTCAGGATCGGCAGCCAAGCTCGGCCAGCCGCCTTCTACATATTGTTGATAGGCTTCTTTAAAACCATTGGGCGCTTTTACTTCGCCCCCTTCTAACAAGCACCCTTCTGCATCGCCGCTTTGATTAATCGGCAGCAGGACCTCGCGAGCAAAACGCGCCCCTTCCTCTAAAATTGCGCTAACGACATCGGGCGATGCTTCGTCACCGCCTGGCAAGCGCGCATAGTGACCGGGATAATCAAGCATTTCGTCCATAACGAAACGCATATCACGAATAGGGGCCTGATAAGTGGGCATCGCACTTCTCCTAAAACACTCTCCTACAACCGGGGGATCAAAAGCCAAATAATATCTTCAAAACAGCAAGCAGCTTTCAAACGCATGTTTGAAAGCTAGCGCGGGCGCTCTGCATAGTCAAGCGAGCGTTTGAATTTAGCGCTAAAACGCTCTACAACTTTGGTAGCTAATGCTGCAAACCTCTAATGCCAGCAATAAAAAACTCGCCAGCCAAAAGCTGACGAGCCGTCTCATTGTGATTCTATATAGCTGAAGCGTTACTGCATACGTATGCCGCCATCCAAGCGAATGAGTTCGCCATTCAGCATTGGGTTGGTAATAATTTGCTCGGCTAATTGAGCAAACTCATCCGGCTTACCCAACCGCTTGGGAAATGGCACCGCTGCCGCTAGCGCCTGGGCAGCCTCATCGGGTATCTCGCTCATCATTGGTGTTTCAAAAACGCCTGGGGCAATTACCATAACTCGAATGGCATGACGCGATAACTCACGCGCCGCTGGCAAGCTCATACCCACAACGCCCGCTTTAGAGGCGCTATAAGCACACTGCCCTACCTGACCATCAAAAGCCGCAATAGAAGCAGTGTTAATAATCACCCCGCGCTCCCCGCTCTCATTAGGCGTATTTTTAGCCATCGCCGCCGCGGCGAGGCGCATTACGTTAAAGGTACCCACCAAGTTGATGTTGATGGTTTTAATGTAGCTATCTAGATCAGCCGGCTTTCCCTCACGATCAACCAACTTGGCTACGCTAACGACGCCCGCACAATGAACCACACCTGAGAGACCGCCCTTGCCACCCAGCGCTACCGCGGTATCGACCGCCTGCTGCATTTGCTCGGCAGAGGTAATGTCTGCCAAACACGCTTGAGCATGCTCCCCCAACTGCTGAGCATGTGCGTTTACACTGTCATTTAAATCGCATAAAACGACCCGAGCGCCCGCAGCCACCAAACGCTCTGCCGTTGCCGCGCCAAGACCAGAAGCGGCCCCAGTAATTAAAAAAGTACTGTCCTTAACCTGCATAACCATATTCCCTATAAGCGTTATGTTTATTTGGCTGTCTTAGCTTCTTCTGCTGCTTGGGCACGCAATTTAAAGCGCTGAATCTTGCCACTGGGGGTTTTGGGTAACTCATCGACAAACTCAATAACGCGTGGGAAAGCGTGAGTCGATAACCGCTCACGCACTCGCTGCTTGATCTCATCGGCAAGTGCTTCACTTGCCTCATAGCCTTCTCGCAGTACGACATAGGATTTGATCACTTCGCCACGGATCTCGTCTGGCTGCCCCACCGCCGCCGACTCTGCAACAGCCGGGTGTGTCATTACGCTATTCTCAACATCCGTTGGCCCCACCCGATAACCTGCGGTGGTAATAATGTCGTCGTCCCGCCCGGCAAATTGAAAGGTGCCATCTTCATTGCGGATCACAACATCCCCGGTAAGGTAATAGCCTTCTACAAAGGGATTTTTCTCCTGCCAGGTGTAACCTTGAAAGAAGTGCGCAGGTGAATTCTTGATATCCACGGCAAGCACCCCAGGCTCACCCGCAGGCAGCTCATGATACTCGGCATCCAAAATCGCCAGACGATAGCCCGGCATTGGGACGCCCATCGCACCCACATGCTTAAGGTGATCAAGTGCATGGTGGTTATTGCACGTCATGCCGGTTTCAGTTTGCCCATAATGGTCCATGACAGGACAGCCAAGCGACTTCTCAACCCAAGTGACCACTTCAGTGTTCAAAGGCTCTCCGGCTGAACTCGCTGCACGCAGCTCCAAGGTTTGATGGGCGTCATCAAACAGGCCTGATGCCTTCATCAGCCGGTAAGCGGTAGGGGCAGCGGCAAAATTGGTAATGTGGTGGCGCTTCATAAACGCCAGCGCCCCCTCAGCACTAAAGCCCGCTTCACAAAAATGGGTCGTCACACCGAGCAGCAGTGGCCCCGTGATCGCATAGTAAAGGCCATACGCCCAGCCTGGGTCAGCCATATTCCAAAAGCGGTCATCACCACGCAGGTCAATGGCGAGCTCCATATAGATCGCGAAGGCAGTCATTCCAGACAAGGGAACAGCAACACCTTTGGGCTTGCCCACGGTGCCAGAGGTAAACATTTGTAGAAAAGGTTGTTTAGGCGATAGCCTTGGCGGTTTATCGCTCATTGACGTATGCGTCAATGCAGCTTGCCAATCATGATCATCCGCATGTTCGCTGGTTGCACCACCGATTGCCAGCACGGGCGGGCACTGGCTCAAGCCATCAAACTTATAGCGATTGGCGTGATCAGTAATCACCAGCTTGGTATCTGCACGCCCTAAACGATAGTCCACGGCATCAGGACCAAAGGCAGTAAATAGAGGTTGATAAACCGCGCCAATACGCCATGTGGCGAGTACCGCAATCAAAAGCTGTGGTGACCGCGGCAACATACAAGCAATGCGATCACCTTTACCTAGCCTTTGAGCCTGAAACCAACCCGCCAATTTAGCGCTTTGCGCATCCAACTCAGCATAAGTCAGGGTGTGAACCGCCCCTTGGGTATCCTCTTGAACTAGCGCTAGCACATCGCCGCGCCCTTGGCGCACATGCCGACCACAGCAGGCTTCGAAAGCATTCAACATTCCATCCTGATGGTCATCCAGGCGAGCAATAACGCTCTTGATAGAAAAGTTTTCAAGGTAGTGCTGATAGTCGGGCAGTGATTGTGGTGTAGCTGTCATGATGGCTCTCTAATGTAGATGATCATTGTTGTTAGTAATGAGCGCAAAGCAATACAGGTAGGGCGCAGGCTAGGTCGCTAAAATTATCCGTTGACGTTAACGGAAACTTTAAGTTAAAAGCAACGCTAAAAGTAATCGTCTTAGAGAGCAAGCACTCTGATGAATTAAAGCGTTAGACGTTGGTAGGAAGCTGTATAGCGCAAGCAGTTCAAGCAGGCGGGGGCATAATCATGGCGACAAGCTCATCAGCGAGTTCATCAGGGGAACGGGGACCATTAGGATCATACCAGCGTACGGTCCAATTCAGTGCCCCGAGCACGAAGCGCGAGACCAGAAAGCGGTCTCCATGAATCAGCCCTGCTTCTAAAGCATCATCGATGACAGTAACCCACAGCGCCTCATAAGCATCGCGCAAATGACTTAAATGAGCACTTGCATCAGGATCGAGTCGACGCCACTCAAAGAGCGCCACTACATGAGCATTACGGTCAGTAAAAAGCGTTTCGAGATGGGCACGAGCCATAACGCGCAGGCGCACTTCAGGGTCAGAGGCACACTCATCCAGTGCTTTACGTGCAATTACTAAGGCGTTTTGAGTACCTTCTTCGATAACCGCTGCGAGGATTTCCTGCTTGTCTTTAAAATGATGAAACAAGCTACCAGACTTAATCCCCATTTCCTGCGCCAGCATACGCACGGTGGTGCGATCAAAGCCCTCTTGAACGAAGAGCTGGGCGGCAAGGCGCGTCAACTCCTTGCGGCGAGGTGATGCATTCATTACATTCATGTTATTTACACTAGCGCTTGCTTGGTTACTCTGGAGAAAACCACAGCACCGCCTACGGGTCAACGTATCACCCACTACTCAGCATGATAATCACAATAAACCTGAAGGAGATTGACCATGAGCAACGCCACTGATGTTGTATTTCTCGCCGCTAAACGCACCCCTATGGGCGGCATGATGGGAAGTCTTGCGAGTATGACTGCCCCGCAGCTTGGTGCCATCGCTATCAAAGCGGCGATTGAAGAGTCAGGCATTGACCCTGCTGCCATCAATGAAGGCATTATGGGCTGTGTACTTCCGGCAGGCGTTAAACAGGGCCCGGCTCGCCAGGCAATGCGGCAGGCGGGCATTCCCGATGCCAATGGCGCCACCACCATCAATAAGCTGTGTGGCTCCGGCATGAAGGCCGCGATGCTTGCCCACGATTTAATCAAAGCAGGCAGCGGTGATATTTTGCTGGCGGGAGGCATGGAGTCCATGTCTAACGCTCCACACATGCTGACCAAGGCACGCGGCGGCTACCGGCTGGGGCACGGCGAGCTTAAAGACCATATGTTTTTGGATGGTCTTGAAGATGCCGAAACGGGCAAGCTCATGGGCGTGTTTGCTCAGGATGTCGCCACAGAACGCGGCTACACGCGCGAACGCCTGGACGATTTTGCCATTGCCTCACTTGAGCGCGCCATGGCGGCCACTAACGCAGGCCACTTAAACGCTGAGATGGCCCCCGTCACGGTTTCCACGCGCCAGGGTGAACACCTGGTCGAGCACGACGAGCAGCCTTTCCAAGCTAAACTCGACAAAATCCGCGAGTTGCGCCCTGCTTTCGCCAAAGATGGCACCATTACCGCTGCCAACGCCAGCTCGATTTCCGATGGTGCCTCGGCGCTGATTTTGGCCAGTCAGGAAGCCGCGGATCAGCACGGTATTAAACCTTTAGCACGCATGCTCGGCCATACTACCCATTCACGCCACCCAAGTGAGTTCACTATCGCGCCGGTGGGTGCGATAGAAAAGCTGATGAAAAAGCTAGGCTGGGGCGTTAATGATGTAGATCTATTTGAGATCAACGAAGCCTTTGCCGTGGTGACACTTATGGCGATGGATGATCTAGGCCTGCCCCATGACAAGGTGAATGTTTTCGGTGGTGCCTGCGCCCAGGGCCACCCGATTGGCTCAACCGGCTCGCGCATTATTGCCACGCTGATACACGCGCTGCGCACCAAAGGCGGCAAACGCGGCATTGCCAGCCTGTGCATCGGCGGCGGCGAAGCGACGGCAGTCGCCGTCGAGCTAATCGACTAACCACTCCTCGCAAGGATTTAATCCCGAGAGGGTACCGCCCTGTCGCTACAACGACAGGGCGTTTTTCCAAAGCGCAGCAAACAGCCAAGCAAGGCCTAACATAGGCAAAGACCAACGGTGAAACTCTGTCCAAATGCCAGGCTGACGAGCCAAGCGCAGGGCAATTAAATTAGCCATTGAACCTACCGCCAAACCAAAACCACCGACACTGACGCCCCAGGCAAGCGGCTGCCACTCACTCTGCTCCGCGAGTAGCAGCGTTGCTGGCACGTTGGAAATAATTTGTGAAAGCAGTATCCCTACGCTGATATCGCCACCGGGCCACTGACGCATTGTATTTATTGCCTGCTGAACGACATTTAGCTCACCGATGACACTTAAATTGATGAACATTAATACGAACACTACCAGCAGCATCCAATCGATGCTGAACACCGCTCGCCGGGCCACCAATAACATCGCTAGCATTACGCCGGCCATCGCTGGCAACACCCAGCCCATGTCCACTGCAATCAAAAAAAGCGGGTAGCCGATTAGTGCCGCCCATAGTGGCTTTTTGTGCCGTATTGTTGCTGCAATAGAAGCTGACTCCAAATGTATTGACGCTTTAGGAAACGCCAAGGGAATAAGGAGCAAGAGCAGCAGCATCAAACCAACACCCAGCGGTAGCATTACCCATAGAAATTCGCCAAAGCGTAGGTCTGAAAGCTGCCATAGATATAGGTTTTGTGGATTCCCAATCGGACTCAGTGATGACCCCGCATTCACCGCTAGCGCTTCAAACACAATTAAACGCGCAATAGGCAGCGTTGCCATTTTGGCTAGGCCAAGAGTCAGCGGCACGACAATAAACAGCGCCACGTCATTGGTGACAAAGGCAGAAAGCAGACCTGAAAACAGCACCAAACCCACCGCTAGGCGCCTTTCACCCTTCAGACGGGCCAACAACTGGCGCCCCCAGAGCGTTAAATAACCGCTGAGCTCCAACGACCGACTGAGCAGCATAAGACCGGTCAACACAGCAAGCGTGGTCCAATGCACCCGCTCAGCCATCTCCGTCAATGACTGAGGTTCCAGCCACCACAAAACGACCCATAGGCCGCTCATTGAGAGCAGCATAGGATCGTTCAGTAAACGCTGAGAGATAAAGACGACGGGCGAGATGAGCCGTTGGATCAATTGCAAAACATTAGTCGCTCAGAGAAAACCGAATGATAGCGCTGGATGCCTCTGATTAAACGCAAATTACTGTTTTTAGTATTTTAAGCAGACGTCATTACATCCGTTTGACGATGGTGCTGCCCATCAGAGCTAGGTAAAGGGGTTTGTTGATGACTAAGCTGCTCCCATTCAGGGCACTCGCCGTTATGTTCATTGATGTCAGCAAAGTTCATTCCGGCGGCTTCTTCGGCAACACTAAACTGTCCTGCATACTCGCGCATTTGCAAAGCCTCCTGAGATAATCCTTCAGCGCTCTGGGCCGCCTGGTTGACTAAGCGCATGGTTCCTTGCGTCGTAGTATCAATTTGCACCACCGCCTGATTAACTTCTTCAATGCCGCGTCGCTGCTCCTCAGAGGCATTGGCTATTTGCGTCATTAGCGTATCCACGTTACTGGCAGCCTGCATTATCGCACGAGTATGCTCACCCGCTTGCTGCGACAATACACTGCCCTGTTGGACACTCGCACTCGACGCTTCAATGCGTGATCGAATCTCGCTGGCAGCATTGGCACTGCGGGTTGCCAGCGCCCGCACTTCATTTGCCACGACTGCAAAGCCACGTCCATGCTCACCAGCACGCGCCGCTTCAACCGATGCGTTCAGCGCCAATATATTGGTTTGGAAAGCGATGCTCTCAATCATTCGGATGATGCTTTGGATCTCTTCAGAGTGATCATTGATCGCCTCCATAGTGGCAATAAACTGAGTAATGACCTCGTCACCCTGCTGCGCCTTATGGGAAACATCCGCGGTCGATTGGCTCACATGCGCCGCACTTTCCGCATTTTGATTTACGGTCGCGGTTAGCTGCTCCAGGCTCGCCGCCATTTGCTGTAAGGCAGACACTTGGGTATCGGTTTGGCTGGCCAAGAGCTGGTTCTGCTCAGTCATCTCCTGGCTGCTGCTATAGACCTGCTGGCTGCTGGCAGTAAGGCGATCCACGGTTGTCGTTAAAGCGCTCTGCATACTGGCTAGCTCACTAAACAGCTGACCAATTTCGTTGGTCGAGTGGGCTGAAACGGGCGTGGATAGATCGCCTTTAGCAATGCGTTGAAAATGCTCGGTAATGACTTTTAAAGGGCGAAGCACATTCTTGCGCACTCCCCACACCACCACCGCCACCACTAACAGCGCGGCACCCAACACCGCAATGACGCCCCAAAACAGTAGCGATGATACTTGCTCATAACGTGCGAGAAGGCCGTTACCCCGCTGGTTTAAGGCGTTAAAAAATGCCTCGGCACTCTGCACAAATTGCTGGCTGCTGTCATCTACCCGTGACTCTCCTGACAGAAAACCAGAGACATCACGCTCTTCCAGCATCATCATCTGCAGGCTAAGGTTATTGTTAACGAACGATTGAAAATCAGCGGCCAGTTGATCAACTAACGCTTGCTGCTCAGGTTCAAAATCACTCGATGAAAACTGTTCGAAGTTGACTGCCGCCGTATCCAACAACCTCTGTGATTCATCGATAAGCGGAGCGGGACGATCAAACGACGGGGTGCGAATTAACTCTGCGGCACGATTCATTTGGATACGCGCACGTAATAATTGCGTGTAAGCACTATTAAGCTCACTGACCTGCGCCATGTCCCGCTGATGTAGCGACGTGAATGCATCGCGGCCAAAATGGTTAGCGAACAGCCCCAATGCGCCAATCACGACGACCAAACCACTGAACGCCAAGAGCACCAGCGTCCAACTCGCCTTGACGCTTAAGTTATTGATCCATTTCATCTCGACCTGCCCCTATGAATAAGATTAAGCAGACTTATGCAGGGGCAGCCATAGCTGCAGGCGACGACGAATTTCCAATAATGCCTGCTCGTAAGCGTCTGGCTTGCCAATCAGGCGAGGGTCGCGAATATCCCAGAACAGCACTTCGCCCGCCTGCCCTTGCCAATCCCGACAGGCTTGCTGGGCCTTGTCACACAGCACAATGACAAAATCAAAGGTCTCGCTCTCAAACTCATCCAACGACTTACTGCGTAAGCCTTCGGTGGGTAGTCCCTGCTTGCGCAGCGCTTCAAGTGTCAATGCATGGGGCTCATCCGGTTCAGAACCAGCGCTAAACGATTCAAAACGATCACCTGCCATATGGCGAAGCAACGCCTCTCCCATTAAGGATCGTGCAGAGTTAGCGTTGCAAAGAAACAACACGCGGCGCTTCGACATAAATAAATAGCCTCTAATGTAATTAATGGCTACCACTGTACGCTGGGTTCATGACGGCAATATTGCAGCTTGCAGGCGACGCTAGAAATATACGAAAAAACGTATATCATGGAGTGACTAACCTAAAATAGCGTTAAACAGGTAGCCCTAATGTCGTCACTCAAAGATTTCCCCCACCTGACTGATTTACCTAACATCGATACCGCGCTGTTTGAGCGGCCCAGCAGTGATCGCCTTAGCGTTCCACAAAACGTCGAGCATGCACCTAAAATATTGCTGTTATACGGTTCTTTGCGTGAGCGCTCGTTTAGTCGGTTAGCCGTTGAGGAAGCAGCACGCTTACTGACCGCCATGGGTGCAGAAACGAGAATTTTTGATCCTAAAGGATTGCCGCTACCGGATGCTGAAGATGCCAGCCACCCCAAAGTTGACGAGCTACGCACGCTAGCGCAGTGGTCCGAAGGCATGGTGTGGTGCTCCCCTGAACGCCATGGCGCAATGACCGGTATTATGAAAGCACAAATAGATTGGATCCCGCTTTCGCTCGGTGGCGTACGTCCTACCCAGGGCAAAACATTGGCAGTGATGCAGGTTTGTGGCGGCTCGCAGTCCTTCAACACGGTCAACCAGCTGCGCATTTTAGGCCGTTGGATGCGCATGCTGACGATTCCCAACCAATCGTCAGTGCCGAAAGCCTTCATGGAGTTTGATGAAAACGACCGAATGAAACCCTCCCCTTTCTACGACCGTATCGTCGATGTGATGGAAGAGCTGATGAAATTTACGCTATTAGTGCGAGAACGTAGTGATCTCCTCACAGACCGCTATTCAGAGCGTAAAGAGAGCGCTGAAGAAGTTTCCAAACGGGTTAACCAACGCGCCATTTAACAAGGAGCTTCACATGTCAGCATTGGGCGATAACACTTCACCCTCCACCGCAGAAGGAATGGGGATTTTCGAGCGCTACCTCTCGCTATGGGTGGCATTAGCCATTGTGGCAGGTATTTTACTGGGACAATTTATACCCGCGGTGCCGGAAACGCTTTCGCGCTTTGAAGTGGCCCAGGTATCGATTCCTGTGGCCGTGCTTATCTGGGCGATGATTTTCCCGATGATGGCGCAGATTGATTTTACCTCGCTGCTAGGCGTGCGGCGCCAGCCAAAAGGTTTGATTATTACCACCACGGTTAATTGGCTGATCAAACCCTTCACTATGTTCGCTATTGCCTGGCTCTTCCTGATGGTTATTTTTCGGCCTTTTATTCCCGCTGAAGTAGCCAGTCAATATCTAGCGGGCGCCATTCTTCTCGGTGCCGCACCGTGTACCGCAATGGTATTCGTGTGGAGCTACTTAACCCGCGGCGACGCCGCTTATACGCTGGTGCAAGTGGCCCTCAACGATGTGATCATGCTGTTTGCTTTCGCTCCCATCGTGGTCTTCCTCCTAGGCATCTCCAACATTCAGGTACCATGGGATACGGTTGCCCTGTCGGTGGTGCTCTATATTGTGATCCCCCTGGCGGCAGGTTATATAACGCGCCAAACCCTGATCAAAAAGCACGGTGCAGAGTGGTATGACAACGTCTTTATGAAGCGCGTTGGCCCCATCACACCGATTGGCTTGATCATCACCCTGGTAGTGCTATTCGCCTTCCAGGGCGAGGTTATTCTCAATAACCCGCTGCATATTGTACTCATCGCTATTCCACTGATTATTCAAACGTTTCTGATCTTCTTTATTGCCTATGGCTGGGCCAAGGTTTGGCGGGTGCCGCATAACGTGGCAGCCCCTGGCGCTATGGTTGGTGCGAGTAACTTCTTTGAACTGGCGGTAGCAGCCGCTATTGCGCTGTTCGGCTTACAGTCAGGTGCCGCGCTGGCCACGGTCGTCGGCGTATTGGTCGAAGTACCGCTAATGCTCGCGCTGGTCAGGATTGCCAATAAAACCCGCCATTATTTTCCGGCAGAAGCACATTAATCGGGAGTAAGCACTATGGCTCACTATTTGATATTTCTGGGCTCAACCCGCACCAGCACACCGCCCTCCCCGGCTCGCCTTGGCGAGCGGGTGGCAAAGGCCTGCGAGCGCTTGCTTTCATCGTTACCGCATACCACGACTGAAATTATTGATCCGCTAGAACTAAACTTAAGCGACCCGTTTAAGCCACATTTTGCTTACGCAAAAGCCGATGCGCCGGAGGACTTAGCAAAGCTTGCTGATAAAATCGCCGCTGCCGATGGCTATGTAATGGTCAGCCCGGAATATAACCACTCCATGAGTCCAGCGCTTAGCCATCTGCTTAA
Organism: Vreelandella indica; assembly: GCF_037070225.1. NCBI lineage: Bacteria > Pseudomonadati > Pseudomonadota > Gammaproteobacteria > Oceanospirillales > Halomonadaceae > Vreelandella > Vreelandella indica. The sequence continues at coordinate 93,248 of NZ_JBANSO010000016.1, read as the reverse complement.
TCACTTCGGCGCGTCACTATTTGCGTTTAAACCCAGCGCCATCGTGACCTATTCGATGGGCCAGTGGGGCGGCGTGCGTGCGGCAGTCGCCATGCGTGCGTTTCTCTCGGAGCTTGGCTGCCTGCCGGTCTCGGCCATGGTACATGTACCAAAAGCCCAGGAAGCGCTAAACGAAGAGGGGCAATTTGAGCAAGAGCAGGCGCGCTGGGAAAGCTACTTTGGCCGAACATTAGGCCAATTAATGTGGTGGGCAGAAGCTGCGGCTAGCTATAAACAGCAGGTAGACCCAACGCGGGTATCGCCCGCCTTTAAAACCGCGCCAGCTCAACGCAATGCGCCCGGTAGTGAAAACAGTTAATCGATCGAGAGGTCACCATGCCCGTCACTATTTACCACAACCCCAACTGCGGTACGTCGCGCAATACGCTGGCGATGATAGAAGCCTCTGGCGAATCGCCGGAAGTGATCTATTATTTGGAAACACCGCCTAGTCGCGAAAAGCTGCTCTCTCTACTGGCCATGATGCAAATATCGCCCAGAGAACTACTACGTCAAAAAGGCACGCCTTTTGATGAGCTAAAGCTGGATAACCCTTCCCTTAGCGATGAACAGCTCATCGACGCCATGATGACCCACCCGATTCTGATTAATCGCCCCATTGTGGTGACTAACAAAGGCGCGCGACTTTGTCGGCCTTCCGAGCAAGTATTAGCGCTTTTGGAAAAACCGATCAAACACTTCACCAAAGAAGACGGTGACGTAGTGACCTATCCATGAGGAAAAAAGCTGCCTCGTCCCAAGCCTCTCCCTGTATTGAGGAGGCTTGGAACAGTCATCATCAGGCACTGCGCTATTACCTCTTGGCGCTATGCAACAATCGGGACGCCGCCGACGAAATCTTGCAGCGTGTCTATGTAAAAGCACTGACGCATCGCGCCCAGTTTTGCCAACTGGCAGAGCCCAAGGCGTGGCTTTATACGGTTGCCAAACATGAGTGGATTGATGAGTTGCGCCGTTCAACGCCTGATTCTCAATCGCTAGATACCGCAACAGCAGCGCCATTGCCTGACCACACTGAAACCCACCTTCCCTTAGAGAGTCTGGATGCCTGCATCACGAAGGCACTGGCTCATTGTACTGACGAAGACGCTGATATTGTTGGGGCCTGCGACCTTAACGGCGTTAAGCAAAATGAGTATGCCCAGCGTCATGGCTTAACGCTCCCTGCGACCAAAGCGCGGCTACTGCGCGCCCGAAAACGTCTTCGCGAGACGTTGGTTGCCCAGTGCGGGATTGTCTTTGATGAACAAGGCCATGTCTGCTGCCACCGGGCAATGCCCTTTACCGAATAACTACCTTCCCGAATAACTATTTGGCTTTTCCCTGCATCCTTTTCCACTTTGCTTCGTCTTCTTAATAGAACAGTTCAAATAAAGGAAGGCAGCGATGTTGGAGATATTTACCTGGCTAGCCAGTTGGCTGGTATACGACCTGGGTGGTTTTGATCCTAACAGCAAGTTAGGCAGCTCACTGCACTTTTTCGTTGAAGACACGAGCAAAATTTTTGCGTTACTGGTGGTGATGATTTACGCCATTGCCTTGTTACGCGCCTCGCTCAATCTTGAACGGGTACGCTATTACATTCAGCGAAAAAACCGTTTTGCAGGCTATGGCTTAGGGGCTGGCTTTGGGGCAATTACACCATTTTGCTCTTGCTCAAGCATTCCGCTGTTCCTTGGCTTTACCAGTGCAGGCATTCCGCTGGGCATTACCATGGCGTTTCTGTTTACCTCACCGATTATTAATGAAGTTGCCGTCATCATGCTGTGGAGTTTGCTAGGCTGGGAATTCACCCTGGTGTACATAACAATAGGGATGACAGTGGGCATAGGCGGCGGCATGCTGCTGGATCGCTTAGGCGCTGAACGTTGGTTAAAAGCGTTTGCGGCTAAAGCCTACCAAAACGCCGCCGAAAGCCCACAAGCGAATCAGCCCGCTCCTGTACGTCCTTCAATGACGTTAAAAGAGCGCCACGATTTTGCAAGCAATGAGCTTTACGAGATTGTCGCGCGGATTTGGAAGTGGGTCATTATCGGTGTGGGGCTCGGCGCCGCCCTGCATGGCTTTGTTCCAGATGGCTGGTTTAGTGACAACCTGGGCAGCGGACAATGGTGGAATGTCCCGGTGGCCGTCTTAGCAGGCCTACCGCTTTACTCCAACGCTACCGGCGTTATTCCCATCATGGAAAGCTTGATTACCAAAGGATTGCCTGTGGGTACAACACTGGCCTTCTGCATGAGCACCGTCGCGGCGAGCTTTCCTGAATTTATCATGCTCAAACAGGTCATGCTATGGCGCTTACTAGCCACGATATTCATCATTCTACTCATCAACTTTATGCTGGTGGGCTGGATCATTAATCTGCTGGCACCCTGGTTATTCAGCAACTTGTAAACCCCAGAGGCAATGATATGAAAAAAATAGAAGTATTAGGCACAGGCTGTAAAAAATGCATAGCAACCGCAGAGCAAATTACGGCTATTGCTAAAGAGCTAGGTACTGTCGTTGAGGTGACTAAAGTCACTGACCCACAGGTCATCATGCACTATCAGGTTATGTCGACCCCCGCGGTCGCCGTCAATGGTCAGCTTGCTCACAGCGGAGGTGTTCCAGATCGCAAAAAAATTGAAGCTATATTGAAAGCCTAAAAACCTCAAGTTCACCCACTACGCTCAGGCTCCCCGATTACTTCCTGGTAAGCTGGGAGCTCTCTTTTAACAGGCGTCTCAATGCTGGAAATTATCGATGTTTCTGACGCTGCAAAAGCGTTTATCAAGCAACACGGGGGCGTGGCGACCGTACGTTTATCACCCCGCCACGGCTGCTGTGGAGGGCTCGCGAATGTCGCCGTTGCTGAGACAAGTTCACCCAACGATCCTGCGCCCTACCAGCGCCACTCTGATCAAGCTATCATCCTGTTCATTGATCCGGCGCTTGCTTGCCAAGGACTACGCGTCGACGTTGAGGGATTTTGGAAGCTGCGCCACCTTTATGTCGAGAGCTCACTATCATGTTAGGCGAGTAGTGATAAGCATCAAAAATTCATAGCGCTTTTCAAAAGATCACCTTCCCTACCCAATGTCTTTGTTGAAATCGCCAGCGCACTTTATCAGCGATTTCGATCTGTAGAGCCCTATGATTGCCAGCGCACTGACAACCATCTCTTTATCTGCCATTTTAATCAGACGGAGAGTTTGCGCTCACCAGCGATATATTTAAGGTGGTCATGACCACAAGGAATCAATGGGTATGTGTGAGCTATTAGCTATGTCATGCCGCCACCCTGCTAGGCTCACATCCTCATTAACAGCATTGGCATCCCACGCACAGGGGATTAGTCGCAATCGCGACGGATGGGGGTTGGCTTTTTACCAGGATAGAGATGTGGCTCTCTATCGGGGCATGGAAGCAGCAGATACCAGCTCCTTGGTGCAATGGCTGGAAGAGTATGGGCCGCTTACTGGGCTATCCCTTGGCTATATTCGACATGCAACTCAAGGGGATATCAAACTGGCGAACACTGGCCCCTTTATACGAGAGCTAAACGGACGTATTCACTGCTTTGCCCATAATGGCAACTTAACTCAGTTGGACGATGACTCCATATCAGCGCCGAGACACTTTCAACCAGTGGGTGACTCCGACTCAGAGCTAGCTTTCTGTTATCTGCTTGCACGTATAGAAAAACTGCACGAGCAACACACGGGCTTTCCCCCTTTTGAGGCTCGCCTGAAAGCGGTTGCTGAAATAGCCGTCATGCTACGAAACTTTGGCCCAGCCAACTTTCTTTACGCAGATGGTGATACCCTGTTTGCCCATGCTGATCGACGTATGCAGCCATCAACGGGCAAGGTTACACCGCCTGGGTTATATCTGCTGCAATGCCCAACTTTCTCAACATCCAAGTTGTTGAAACCCTCCCAAGCTCCCCATTTATTAAAGGCTCAGCGAGCAGTACTGTTTGCCAGTGTGCCCCTAACGGATGAAAACTGGGTGCCTCTAACACAGGGGGCTGCATTATCGCGGTTAGAAATGGAGAGCTAGTCGGAGAGATACCTATATGACACCTTCACACGATCATAGCCCAATCAGTTTTGGCAAAGCGTTTGCCATTGGTATCACGCTCAACGTTGCCTTTGTGCTTATTGAAGCCTTCTACGGCTGGAAGAGTGGTTCATTAGCACTGTTAGCTGACGCCGGTCACAACCTAAGTGATGTGGGGGGACTGCTATTGGCATGGGCGGCCTTCGGTGCCGCTCGTCTTCGCGCGAATGCTCGTCATACCTACGGATGGAAGCGAGGCTCCATACTGGCTAGCTTCACTAACGCCATTATTCTGCTGGTGGCGATGGGAATATTAGCCTGGGAAGCCCTACAGCGACTCCAGCAGCCTACCAGCGTCGACGCAGGCACAGTCATGATAGTCGCGGGTATCGGAGTCATTATTAATGCTGTAACGGCCTGGCTATTTCTTGCAGGGAGCAAGCACGATCTGAACATACGCGGTGCTTTTCTTCACATGGCCGCAGATGCCTTGGTTTCGGTAGGCGTGGTGGTAGCCGGTGGCCTATATCTATGGCAAGGCTGGAGCTGGATTGACCCGGTGGTCAGCTTGCTGATCGCATTGGTGATTGTGATAGGAACATGGTCTTTGCTGCAGAAATCAATACACCTACTGTTCGACGGAGTGCCTGAGGGTATTGATACGAAAGCAATACATCAAACCCTGATGACGATTCCCGGCGTGGTTAGCGTCCACGATTTACACATCTGGGCGATGAGCACTTCAGATAATGCGCTCACCGCCCACTTGGTCATTGATAAGAGCCATCTCTACCGTGATGGCTTACTCAAACAAGCCACTCTGATGCTGCATGAGCGCTTCGAGATACGCCACTGCGTACTGCAACAGGAGTCCGAACTGTACGCTTCTCACTGCCCCATGAGAGAGCGATGCTAGCTAACTCTAGAGCGGCACTAGCTATTTCTGCAGCTCGCAAACGATCTTGTCGAGATCACGCTTCAACTGACACCATCATAGATAGTGGATAGGAAAGCAGAAGAGACAAAGAACTCATCAGAATTGCAGTAAACCTAAGCCTGAAATTGATATAGCAATGATGAGTTTTTCTGTCTTGCGCGTCTGTCAGGGCAGAACTAAGCTAAATTTCGGCTTACCAAATTCGGGTAACTATATATTACCCCACCCGGCTAGCGCTTCTCGACAATAACAATGGAGTGTCAAACGATGACACGCTTGAGTCGCCGCACCTTTCTAAAGTTAACCGGCAGCAGTGCCGCCCTGGGTACTCTTTCGCTGGCCCCCCTCACTCAGGCGCAGCAAGGCAATCCTTCTACCGCGGGTAACACACACCTGCCCTACCCAAATGAGCTGATCGCCCGGCTTAGCGAGTTGACGGTCAATCAACCATTTTACTTTACTTACCCCGATATCCACTCACCCTGCGTGGTAATTCGCAGAGACCGAGAAGTTAAAGGAGGCGTTGGGCCGGACAAAGACATAGTGGCTTTCAGCACGCAATGTACCCATATGGGCTGTCCAGTGAGCTATGACCAGGAAGCTGAAACTTTCAAATGCCCCTGCCATTACAGCATATTCGATCCCGATAACATCGGTCAGATGGTGATTGGCCAAGCTACCGAGAATTTGCCGCGAATCATTCTGGAGTATGACGAGGCTGAAGATGCCCTAAGAGCGGTGTCGATCGATGGTCTTATCTATGGTCGTCAGGCCAATATCATCTGATTCGGGAGTATAAAAATGTCACAATTCAAAGACCGTATTCCCCTGCCTCCGGCGAATGCTCAAAAGACTAATATGGCTTGTCACTTCTGCATCGTCGGCTGCGGGTACCATGTCTATAAATGGCCTGCCAACCAAGAAGGCGGCAGAGCGGCTAACCAGAATGCGCTAGGGCTCGATTTCACTAAACAGCTGCCGGCCATGCAATTAACCATGACCCCCGCCATGGTTAATCAGATACGCGACCACGATGGCCGTGAATACAGCATCATGATCGTTCCTGATAAGGAGTGCAGCGTCAATAAAGGGTTATCCTCAACGCGTGGTGGCCAAATGGCCAGTGTGATGTACTCGGAAGGAACCTCCATCAGCGAGCGTCGCCTCAAGTATCCCATGATGTACACCGGGGACGATTGGTCAGACACCAATTGGGAACATGCCATGGCTCTATATGCTGGCCTAACCCAACGTATTCTCGATAATGACGGGCCGGATCAACTGTTTTTCAATCTCTTCGATCATGGCGGCGCTGGCGGCGGTTTCGAGAATACCTGGGCTACCGGCAAGCTTATTTTTGACGGCATACAGTCAAAAATGGTGCGCATTCACAACCGTCCTGCCTACAACTCAGAATGTCACGCCAGCCGTGATATGGGCATTGGCGAGCTCAATAATAGTTACGAGGATGCAGAGGTGGCCGATGTCATCTTTTCCATCGGCGGAAACTCCTATGAGACTCAGTCGAACTGGTTCCTGGCCCACTGGGAACCGAATCTAAGAGGATCTAACATCGCTAAAAAGCGGGAATGGTTTTCTGGCGAGACAGTCGGCAAAGGAAAAGTCATTCTAGTCGACCCCCGACGCACTCCCACCGTTGCTATCTGTGAAACGATTGCTGGAAAAGAGAATGTTCTACATCTGGCGATTCAACCGGGAACAGATACAGCTTTATTCAATGGGTTGCTGACCTATGTGGTAGACCAAGGGTGGCAAGATCAGGCCTTTATCGACGGACACACCAGTGGTTTCGAGGAGATGCTAGCTGCCAATCGCATGGGACTGGACGAGTGTAGTCGCATCACCGGCGTGAGTCGGGCCGATATCGTTAAGGCCGCCGAGTGGGCCTATAAACCTAAGGCCAGTGGCCATGCGCCACGTACCATGCATGCCTATGAGAAAGGCGTGATCTGGGGAAATGACAATTATCGGATTCAGTCCGCAATCGTCAATCTGGCTGTGGCTACCCACAATGTAGGGCAACGCGGCACCGGCGTGGTCCGTATGGGCGGTCACCAGGAGGGCTATGTGCGCCCACCCTACCCAGGCGGACGCCCAGCACCTTATATTGATCAAGAGCTGATCAAAGGTAACGGCATGATGTTGACGGTGTGGGCCTGCAATGCGTTTCAAACCACCCTCAATGCCGAGACTTATCGGCAGGTCATCAAGCGTCGTGCTGCCATTGTTAACCAAGCGCTAGCCGAAGCGGGAGGCGTCACTTCTCAAGAAGAGTTGATCGATATTGTCTATGATGCCGTCAAGAATAAAGGCGGCCTATTTATCGTAGATATCGATCTTTACCGCACCAAGTTTGCCGAATATTCACATATGGTGCTGCCAGCGACTCATCCGGGCGAAATGAACTTGACCTCCATGAACGGTGAGCGTCGGCTTCGGCTGTCTGAACGCTTTATGGACCCTCCCGGCATCGCTAAGCCTGATTGTCTCATTGCCGCCGATATGGCTAACGCCCTAAAGCAACGTTATGAATCCTTAGGTAACGCTACAATGGCCGAGCGTTTCGCTGGATTTGACTGGACGACCGAGGAGGATGCCTTCAACGACGGTTTCCGCATGGCGCATGAAAAGGAAATTGATAGCCAAGGCGGGCCAACAGGGCACTTAGCCACCTATGATAGATTGCGTGTGGCTGGCAATAATGGCGTCCAACTTCCCATCAAAGAGTATCGGGATGGCAAGCTCATTGGCACCGAGATGCTCTATACCGATAATAATTTCAGTACCAACGATGGCAAGGCCCATTTTCAACCATCACCCTGGAACGGTTTCCCCGACGTGGTTCAGCAGCAGAAAGAGTCTTATGACTTCTGGATCAATAACGGAAGAACGAATCATATCTGGCAAACGGCTTACCACGACCAGTACCTGGCCTTCCGCAAAGGCCGCTACCCAATGGCACCGATAGAAATCCACCCACGGGACGCCCAGGATTTAGGCATTGCCAATGGCGATATCGTCGAAGTTTATAACGACTACGGCTCGACCACCGCCATGGCCTATCTGGAGCCCGACTTAGAACAGGGCCAGGTATTTATGATGTTTGGCTACCCTAATGGGGTACAGGGCGATGTCATCAGCGATTGGACAGACAGAAACCATATCCCCTATTACAAAGGCACCTGGGCTAATCTTCGTCGGATAGGCGCAAACCCCGCTTACCTTCGTGATGTAACCTTCAAACGTCGACGCTATAGCTAGGGTTAGCGTTAAACCTACCCTAGGCAAACGGATCATGCGGTTTGTCTAGGCAACGCTAGCGCCATCGCTGAACTTGCCGCCACTAAGGCAGCCGATACCCACAGGCAGGCACTCAGTCCGTAAGCCATATACAGCCAACCCGACAATAGCGTGCCGATTAATCGCCCCATGGCATTGGCCATATAGTAAAAACCGACGTCCATCGACACACCATCGGCGCGGGCAAAGTGAACAATCAAATAGCTGTGCCAGCTGGAATTAATGGCAAACAGCACCCCAAAGGCGAGTAAGCCAGTCACTAACCAACCAACGTGTGCTAACGGCAGCATCGCTAACACAATTGCCAGCACGGCCAGCGCTGCAGCCCATCCGGCCGTCAGCACTCGAACATCGCCTTTAATTAGCTGGGTTAATTTTGGCGCCTGGGTTTGCACGCCGCCGTAACCAATCACCCATATCGCCAACAGACCACCCACGGTCCAGTGCGTCCAATCATGCTGGTCGTATAGAAAGACCGGCAGTGCCACCACAAACCAAACATCACGCGCTGCAAAAAGACAAAAACGTGCGGCGGAAAGCACGTTAATCGCGCGTGATTTTGAGAAAATCTCGGAGAACTTAGGCTTCACTTTCTGCCGACCAAGATCCGCCTTTAAGCGCAGCAGTGAGAGCAGCAGCACGCCAGCCAGCATCACGGCCATCACAAACACAGCAGCCTGGAAGCCAATCAACGTTAACAGCAGCCCGCCGACAAAAAAGCCCAGCCCTTTTAACGCATTTTTAGAACCGGTCAGCATCGCTACCCAACGGTAAAGCGAGCTGTTAGCGTTAGCGCTCTCTTTAGGAACCAGTACCTTAACGGCGCTTTTAGCGCTCATTTTATTAAGGTCTTTAGCAATGCCCGACAGCGCTTGAGCGGCCATGACCCAGGCAACGGTTAGCAGGCTCGCGGGCACCACTAACATGACTAGTGCCAAAATCTGCAAACCCAAGCCCACGTTCATGGTGCGGTTAAGCCCGAGACGCGCGCCCAGCCACCCACCTACCAAATTGGTCACAACGCCAAAGGCTTCGTAGAACAAAAACAGCATCGCGATGGCTAACGGCGAATAGCCCAACTGGTGGAAGTGCATCACCACCAGCATACGAAGCGCGCCATCGGTGATCGTAAACGCCCAGTAGTTGCCGGTAATCAGCATGTATTGGCGCACCTCGAAAGGTAGCGCCCTTACTCGCGTAAGTATTGAATCAGCCACGACCCACCTGCTCACTCCCTACCATCAGGGATAGCTCAGCGGTTCTGTTCGCGTAACCCCATTCGTTATCGTACCAAGCGTAGAGTTTTAGCTGCGTGCCATTGACCACCATGGTAGACAGCGCATCGATAATGGAGCTGCGTGGATCAGTACGGTAATCGATCGACACCAGCGGGCGCTCTTCATAGCCCAGAATACCGGCAAGCGGGCCATCCGCTGCGGCTTTCAATGCAGTGTTGACCTCGTCGACAGTGACTTCACGCTCAAGCTCAAACACCATGTCGGTAAGCGAGGCGTTAGCCAACGGGACACGAATCGCGTGGCCATTTAGCTTACCTTCTAGCTCAGGGAATATAGCAGTGATGGCTTTCGCTGAACCGGTGGTGGTAGGAATCAGACTCATGCCACAAGCACGGGCGCGACGCAGATCTTTATGCGGGGCATCCAGAATCGTTTGAGTATTAGTGATGTCATGCACCGTGGTCATTGAGCCATGACGAATACCAAAGCTGTCCTGAATGACTTTGACCACCGGCGCCAAGCAGTTAGTGGTACAGCTGGCAGCGGTAACGATTTTATGCTGCGAAGGATCAAAGAGATGATCGTTCACCCCCACGACCACATTGAGCACGCTCGCCTCTTTCATAGGCGCGCTTACCACTACACGGCTAACGCCCTGGTCGAGATACGCTTGAAGCTTCTCAGTGGTTTTCATTTTGCCTGAGCACTCGATGACTACATCACAGTCGGACCAGTCGCTATCGGCAATTGTTTTATTGGCGCTAAAGGCAACGGTTTTTCCATCGAAAATAATCGCGTCATCAGTGGCTGTAATGCCCTGCCCTGGAGCCCAGCGCCCATGTACCGAATCAAATTCCAATAAGTGAGCAAAGGTTGCCGCATCGCCACCCGGGTCATTAATGCGCACAAGCTCAACGTCACCCGTCGACACTTTTTGCCACAAAATCCTCAGCGTTAAGCGGCCAATACGGCCCAATCCATTGATACCAATTCGAAGTGCCATGGTGCCTCCTAGATTCTCTGTTTTATGGCGTCTATTTCCAGGTTTGCTGTTTTAAAGCTGTTTGTTGATAAAAAGGATATCGCTTATATACGCTCAAACATATATCAATACATAAAAAAACACACATTAAAAACAGGCCCACCGGGTGACGATGGACCTGCTTGAAAGGCGCTAATTAACCATAACGACCGGAAATATAGTCTTCGGTTTTTTTCTTAGCGGGGGTTGAGAACATCACTTTGGTGTCGTTGTACTCAATAATTTCACCCAGGTGGAAGAACGCCGTGTAATCGGCCACCCGCGCGGCCTGCTGCATGTTATGGGTCACGGTAATAATGGTGAACTCTTCCTTTAGCTTATCCATCAAATCTTCGATGGTCGCGGTCGAGATCGGATCAAGCGCTGAAGTTGGTTCATCCATCAGGATCACATCAGGCTGAACGGCAATAGCGCGGGCGATACATAAGCGCTGCTGTTGACCGCCCGAAAGCGAGGTACCGGGCTCTTGCAACTTGTCCTTCACCTCGTTCCAAAGGCCAGCACTACGCAATGCCTTTTCAACCAACTCATCTTGCTCCGCTTTGCGGCTAACCAAATCGTGCATACGCGGTGCATAAGCAACATTTTCATAAATCGACTTGGGGAAGGGATTCGGCTTTTGAAAGACCATCCCCACCCGGCGACGCAGCGCTACTTCATCCATTTTGGCAGCGTTTACGTCCTGCCCATCCATCTCGACCAAGCCTTCGATGCGTACGCTAGGAATCAAATCATTCATGCGATTCAGGCAGCGTAAGAAGGTCGACTTACCACACCCGGAAGGGCCAATCAGCGCCGTCACGTTTTTTTGGAACAGATCAATATTAAGGTTATTCAACGCTTGGTTTTTGCCATACCACAGATTCAAATCACGAACCCGAATACTCAAATCGTGGCAGGCCTGATTATTACGTGTGTAAGGCTGCCCAACCGCAGGTGCATGCTGGTCGTTCATTACAGGTGCTTGGCTATTCATAGCAATGTCCTCTATAACGCACTGGCCTACCAGCGGCGCTCAAATTTCTTACGTAGCACAACGGCAAAAGCGTTGAGTGAGATGAGTATGGTGAGTAGCACCAAAATACCGCCGGCTGTTTTTTCTACAAACGCCTGTTCAGGCTCGCCTGCCCAAGTAAATATTTGCGCGGGCATAACGGTTGCCGCGTTGGTAAACGAGGCGCCGACATCGGGGATAAACGCCACCATCCCGACAATAATCAGCGGTGCTGTTTCACCCATCGCTTGAGCAAGGCCGATAATGGAGCCTGTCATAATGCCCGGCATTGCCAACGGCAGAACGTGATCGCGTACCACTTGCCAGCGCGAACAGCCCACTCCAAAGGCGGCATGGCGTATGGAGTCCGGCACGCTACGCAATGCGGTTCGCGTTGAGATAATGATCACCGGCAACGTCATCAGCGCTAGCGTCATACCACCGGCCAACGGTGATGAACGCGGCACGCCGAAGAAGTTTATAAAGATAGCCAGGCCTAGCAAACCAAACAGGATAGACGGGATAGCGGCCAAGTTATTGATGTTGATTTCAATCGCCTGGGTGAAGCGGTTATCTGGCGCAAACTCTTCCAAATAAACGGCTGTCATTACCCCGATAGGGAACGAAATTAATAACGTCACAATCATGGTCATCACGGTGCCGACCACTGCCGAGAGAATACCTGCGCTCTCAGCGATTTTTGAATCCCCGGATCCAAAAAAGGTGCTATTGAAGCGAAGGTCAACCTGGCCCGCTTCGACACGCTCATCAAGCGCCGCTTGTTCTTCTTCACTCAGGCGGTGCCGATGCCCCTTCAGATACTGGTCGACCTCACTGTTTGCCAACACCCATTGCGCTTCGCTGGTACCGATTATTTCTGGATTGTTGCGCAACTCCATCGGAATCACTCGCACCACCGTGCGACTGATTAACGGTAGCAGCTCTTGATCAAACGCCTGCCGCCCATCGCTTTGCGCTTCCTCGGTGTAACTAATCTCGGTCTGGATATACGCCTGTTGAAAGGCTGGTAAGCCTTTGCTTAACATATCGGCAAAAAACAGAATCAGAAACAGACCTGCCAAGCCCAACGATCCCATCGAGATCCATTTAAGGCGGGCAGACTTACGGTGACGCCGCCTTAGCTGCTGGCTGATTTCGTCAAAAGTATGGCTCATCGAAACAGTTCCTCAGCGTTACAGGTTATTCACGCGGTATTTTTCGCGGAAACGACGGATCATCAGGACGGACACCAGGTTCAGCGAGAGCGTTACCGCAAACAGCACCAGCCCGAGGGCAAAGGCTGACAGCGTTTCAGCACTTGCAAACTCTTGGTCCCCGGTTAAAGCCGCCACAATACGCACGGTCACCGTGGTCATATCTTCCAGCGGATTAGCGGTGAGATTGGGCCGCATACCTGCTGCCATTACCACAATCATGGTTTCACCCAGCGCACGCGACATGCCTAAGAGCGCCGCTGAAATAATCCCTGGCAGAGCAGCAGGAATAACCACGTCTCGAATGGTTTCACCTTTGGTCATACCTAATGCCAGCGACCCTTGGCGCATACTATCGGGCACCGAGTTGATCACATCGTCAGACAGCGACGAGATAAACGGGATGATCATAATGCCCATTACGACACCTGGAGCAACGGCATTGTTATAGGAAGCATCGAGCCCAAAAAAACCAGCGATGTTAACGATAATAGGCGCTACCGTAATTGCGGCAAAAAAGCCGTAAACCACGGTAGGAATACCCGCCAACACTTCAAGCACGGGCTTGGCAATGGTGCGCACATTACGTGGCGCAAACTCAGACATGTAAATCGCGGAGAGCAGGCCGATAGGAACAGCGACCAGCATAGCGATAGCGGTAATCATAAAGGTACCGGCAAACAGCGGTACCGAGCCAAATTCAGCCCCACTACCGTCTCCACGTCCCGCTGACGCTAAAAAGCTCGCGCCTGGATTCCACGTGGTGCCGGTAATGAACTCCCAGAAGCTGTGCATTTGGAAAAAGCGCAGCGCCTCGGAGATGATCGAGAACAAAATGCCGAACGTAGTGAAAATGGAGATTAACGCAGCCCCGGCCAAGACCATGCGGATGACCCGCTCAATGGCCTGACGGGCATGAAAATCAGGTTTTACATGGTTAAGGCTTACCATTAGCCCTATAGCTGCGACCACCAAACTTGACGCTAGCAAATAGAGCGTGGGGATATCAGCGCCCATCAAAAGCAGCACAAAAGCCCCCAGCGCACTCACTACCACCGCTGGACCAGCGGTCGAGAGCACGGTGAACCAGGCGTATTGATCTGGCTGAGCAAACATAGCCGTACCCGCACTGCGTAAACGGGTGGCTTTTGAACGGCCAGCAAAAAACGCCAGCAGCCCCAGCAATAGTAACGCACCGCAAAAAATCAGAAGAAGCTGGTTAGTCTGCATCAAATTTCTCTCGCATTACTTAATGAAATCGTATTGGCGACTACTTTGGGGCACAAACATTACAGCAATGTGACAAACGCCAATATATCGCTGTCATAAAACGAAAGGCCGGCAGCTTTCGCTGCCGACCAGTTTCATTTCTAACTTAACGACTTACTTAAGAACGTCTGCTGTCATTGTAGTGCGATCTGCTACCGCTTGACGCCACTCTTCACGCTCGCCTTCCGGCAGTGCGATCAAGCCAATATCTTTCAAGTAACCATCTGAGCCAATCATCATCTCGCTCATAAACATGTCGACATACTCATACATCGGCGGTACTTCTTCAGCGTGCTGGTTCTTCACGTAGAACCAAAGTGAACGCGCGATAGGATAGTCGCCGGAACTGATTGCATCAGCTTCAGGCTCTACGCCGTCAATAGTGGCAGCGCTGATAGTATCGGTATTCTCTTCAAGGAAAGAGTAACCGAAAATACCAAAGGCACCGGTGTCTTCTGACAAGCGCTGAACGATCAGGTTATCGTTTTCACCAGCATCGATGTAAATACCGTCAGAACGGATATCGGTATAGCCTTCTTCGCCATAAATTTCCATTTCTGAAGAGGCGCTTTCCATGACCAGCTCTTCAAACGCATCACGCGTACCTGAAGTGGTCGGAGGCCCATAAATGGAGATTTCGCGGTCAGGCAGCGCCGAATCGATATCGCTCCAGTTGGTGTAGGGGTTATCGACTAACTCACCATCAACCGGCACCTGGGCGGCTACTGCCAGGAAAATCTGCTCAAGAGTGAAATCAACGTCATCGTTGGAGCTTGACTGACCCAACACGATACCGTCAGAACCGATCTTAGCTTCGGTAATATCGGTGACGCCGTTCTCTTCGCAACGCTCAAACTCAGCAACTTTCATGCGGCGTGAAGCGTTGGTGATATCGGGCGTGCCTTCGCCTACACCGTTACAGAACAGACGCAAACCACCGCCCGAACCAGTTGATTCAATAACAGGCGTTGGATTTCCGGTAGTAGCACCGAACTCTTCAGTTACGTAGCTGGCAAACGGGTAAACGGTACTGGAGCCTACGATACGGATTTGATCACGGGCTTGGGCAACAACGGCAACGCTCATTACAGCAGCCGCGATAACGGTGGTTTTTAGAATACGGTTCATGCGAAAAACTCCTGTTCATGTAGGGATCTAACCTTCGCAAGGCATACCTTGCACTGGTTCCATGACAACTTCATGACAGTGAGTAATACGTGAAAGATTTTTCGCTACGCGGGGAATTCGCTTTCGCTTACAACAGCAAACCCAATGCCGCCAAGGTACACAGCGCCAGCGAAGCGCCTTGCAGTAAACGTCTATCCAAGCGATGAGCAATAGCGTCCGCCACTGCGTTACCTAGGAGTACCGCGGGGAGAAAAGTAAGGGCAACCTGAAAATGCCATAGCTGAATCTGGTTAGCGAAGGCGAGAGTAATAATGGTCAAGAGCGAGGTCAAAATGAAAAAAGCCGCCAGGTTTCCCCGCACCTGATCAGCAGGCAAGCCGTGCATCAATATCACCATGGGCGGGCCCCCGATAGCCGCAACGGTGCCAAAGATCCCTGAAAGTACGCCAGCGCCGAATAGCGTTATTCGATTTACCGGCAGCTTAAATCGGCACAGCGTCACCAGCACAGCAAACAGCACGATGATGGCGATTAGCTTTTCTAACAGAAACATCGGCGCGGCGAGCAGCAGCCAAATACCTAGCGCATTGCCAGGCAGGCGCCCTACTAACGCCATGCCAATGGAATCCAGGCGTACCTCGTGCCAATAGTGACGCACCATCATTAACGAAACGGTAAAGCCAAACAGCACTAAAATGACCGGCACCAATCGTGGCTCAAGCATCAGCAGCAACGGCGCCCCGATAACGGCCAAACCGAAACCGGTCGCGCGCTGGACAAAGGCCCCCAGCAGCAGCACGGCTGCGCAGGCTAACCAGGTACTCATCGGCATATTGACCCAGGCCAGCATGCTATCCATCACGGCTGTTCATTCTTATTGCTCATTCCTGCGATTCATCCCTGCTACTCGCTTATGGCGGGCGACTTGGTTAATTTCCGCACGCCGATATTCCCCAATAGAGCGGCGCCCAACATCGTTAGCACCATTGGCCAAAGGTGTTCCACTTCAAACAACCCGACCATCACCCCAGCGAGAGCGCCACAGGTAAACTGGATGCCGCCTAACAGCGCCGTCGCGGTGGCACTGATATGGCCAAAGTGATCCAGAAGTGCCGAGATTGCGTTCGGGGTAATCAGCCCAATCATGCCGGTGAAGAGCATAATAAGCGGCACTACTAACATGAGTGACGCCATATTTAACGCAGTGACCAACACCAACCCCAGTGCTGCCACTAACTGTACAAGCAGCCCCAAGCGTAGATTCTGCTGTGGCGTGCGTTTGCGCAGCAGGTGAATATTGACGCGGTTTGAGAGCGCAATGACCAGTACGTTGACACCGAACACGAGCGGATAGGTACCTGGCGATAAACCAAAATAGTCGAGATAGAGAAACGGTGAAGCCGTCACAAATGCAAACAGGCCCGCAAAGGAAGCGGCTACCGCGCAGATATAGCCCATCCCTTCACGATGCTTGAGAACGCTGGCGTAATTACGAATGACCTGGCGTGGTGACGCCGCCGGAAGCGACATATCGCGAGTTTCAGGTAGGCGAGTTCCCAGTAGCCAGAGTAAAAATCCTGCATAAACGGCCAAGAAAACAAAAATTAACCACCAACCGGCCACATGCAGCAATAGACTTCCCACTGCTGGCGCCACTAGCGGTGCCAGCATCATAATCATCGCCATCGTCGACATTACTTTGGCGGCCTCTCGACCGCTAAAGCAGTCGCGCACAATCGCTGCCGAGTTGACAACACAAGCACCGCCGCCCAACGCCTGCACAAATCGCCAGGCCAGCAGCGAGGAGAGACTATCGACCGTGGTGATCGCTAGACTTGCCAACATAAACACCACTAGGCCGCCCAGCAGTACAGGCTTTCTCCCCATACGATCCGATAATGGCCCAAAACAGAGCTGGCCCAGCGCAAAGCCAAACAAGAACACGCTAATGGAAAGTTCCGTGCGATGAATGCTAGCGCCGATACTTTCGGCGATGATTCCCATTGCAGGTAGGTAGGCGTCGATCGCAAAGGGGGCAAGCGCCGTGTTGGCGGCAACTAACAACGCTACACGACGGGGATTAAGATGCATGGGTCTCCTTACGGCGATAACGAACGCGCGGAAATAGATAGGCCGCTAATCATAGCCGATTTTAAGACACTTGTCGGGGCTAAACGCAACAGAAACAGCGCTATCGCAGTGGGTGAAAGCGATGGATCACTCACTGAGATAGCGCTAAGGAAAGTCAGATCAGATTAAAGATGAGCGTTTATTGATGCGTGGCGGCGTCTTGCGACTCAAGCATGTCAACCAGCGGCTGAAACTGTTCGCGGTTATGCTCGTTCATGTGCATCAAAATACGATGAGCTTCCAGGATGCGATCACGCAGCCCCTCTTCATCGGCAGGCTCTTCAGGTAGCTCTTCGAGTGCATCGTTAAGCGTGGTGGCTTGCTGTAGAGGTGCTTCCATCAGAGTAAAAAAGCGTGCAAAACCCATCACGTCCAGCATTTTTCGGACGTCATCATTATCGACAATAATCGTCGGTGGCTGCTCTAAGCGCCCTTTTACTGCCATGGCGACCTTAGCTAAGAAACCCAACGCGGTAGAGTCCACGTTGGTGGCCTCGCGCAGGTCAATCAGTACGGCACGCAACCCCGGTGTCTCAGCGAGACGTTGGGCTTGGGTATCGAGTGTCGCGCAAAGCGTCAAGCGCACATCGCCACACAGCTTTAAAACAAAAACACCAGAATCGAACGCCGCTTTAATGCGGCCTTCTTCAATCAGCATGACCAAATCCGCTCACCATCATGATTGTTAGATCATCGGGTAAAGCATCGCGTTTCTGGTTAGCATCGAACTCTGCATCCCCTTCTGCAAGGAGAGCATTCGTCTCTGCTAGCCGGTCGCGCAACTGCTCAAGCGTGACACTCTCGCTTACTAATTGCTCAAGCTCCTTGAGCCGCGTGTCGAGCGTTTTACCCGGCAAGCATTCCAATACGCCGTCTGAGCAAAGCCATAAACAAAAGTCGTTCGGCAACGCACAGCTAAGCGAAGGATACTCCACATCGGGGAAAAGGCCTACCGGCATTCCTTCGCCTTCAAGACGTCTTAGCTCTCCTCCTGCTGCTAAAAGCGGCATAGGAAGCTGAGCGCCGAGCGAATAGTGCAGAGTATGCGCCTCATGGTCAATAACACCGACAAATAAGGTGGCATGTTTCCCTATATCCGTACCCTGCAACTCCCGGTTCATCGCCTTTAGCCAATCCGGCGGCAGCTTTTCCGGCTGCTGGCCATCCCACTCACTCAGCCAACGATTACATAAATATTTGAGCAGTACCGTGACAAAGGCTGACGACGCCCCATGCCCCGACACATCGGCAAAATAGAAGGCGCTATAACGCTCGTTATAGCGTTGATAGTCTAAAAAATCACCGGATAGATAGAGCGAAGGCGCAAATACATAGTCGTAATACACCCCGTTGATGATTTTTGGACGCAGCGGCAGTAAACGCCGTTGGATATGGCCGCCACTCTGCTGATCCATACGCAGTAGCGCTAAATGCGTCTCAAGGCTCTCATTTAACTCCGCGAGACGCTCGTGATCACGCTCACGCTCTAGGGCCAAATCATTTAGCTCGATGGCTTTACGAATCATACGCCGCAGCAGCTCGGCATGGCGCAGAGGGTGGACGATATAATCCACCAGCCCTACGTCAATGGCTTTGATAAGGTCAGCATCCTGGCGCGAGTCACTCACGACCAGCGTTGGTAAGTGTCGCGTAAGCTGCGACCACTGCTGGCGCGGCACTGCTCTCGCGTGGGCCACAATTAGCGCCGTCTCCGCAGGCAAGTGGTCGATATCTTCAGCGGCAAATACCCACATGCCATCGCAGGTAATCGCTTCGGCCAGCGCGTCGCGCTCTCGACCCGGCTCGTCGATCACCGCGATCAACTGCTTAGAATGCTCCATCATAAGCCTCAATCGGCGCTATTTTCGCCACCAACGCCGTCGTCACCAGCGTCGCTATCTTCAAAGTCACTGTCATCAAAGTCGCTATCATCAAAGTCGAAGGTATCGCTGGCAAAGGGGTCATCGCCCAATTCTCCATCGGTCACCTCGAACTGGCGGCTCTGTAAGTAAGCGTCACGAATAAAGCGGTAGCGATCACCGCGAATCAACTTTTCCTGGTCGAGCAACCCCGCTCGGGTGTCAATCAGGTTGAGCGCTGTCAGGCTTATGCGAACAGTATCATCTTCTACGTAGGTAACCGGATACGCGGCTATGTCAGCAGGCAAGCCCGTGGTATCACGCAGCGTACTTGGACCCAAGAAAGGTAGCACCAAATAGCGTGAATCATCCCAGCCCCATACCGCCAACGTTTGACCAAAATCCTCTTTATCCGCGGTAATTTCCATCAGCGTTGCGTAATCTAACAACCCGCCAATGCCCACGGTGGAGTTAATCAAAAAGCGTGAAGTAGCGAGACCCGCGTTAGCGGGCTTGCCCTGTAAAACGCTATTTAGAGCGGTACGTATTTCGCCTAAATTGGAGAAAAAGTTACCTACCCCCGTCTCCACCGGATCAGGGGTAATAGTGCGATAGCCTCTTGCCACCGGCTTAAGCGCGTAACGATCCAATACATCGTTGAACGCAAACACTTTGCGGTTAAAACCTTCCCACGGGTCGTCTGGATTGGTGTTTTCTGCCGTTTGCGTGCTGGCACAACCGCCGCTCGCTAATAACGCCACCAGCAGTAGCGGCAACCCTTTTGAGCGCCACGAAAGCGTTGACTTGTCGTTACTTAACCACTGCCACATGACATTTTCCTTTTTCCGATTCCGCAGCACGTTGACAGAGACCTACACCCGCCGAATGACGACACTGCCCGCGCTATAGCCTGCTCCAAATGAACAAATCACGCCAATATCGCCCTGATTGAACTGCTCGCGATGAAGGTGAAACGCTATAATGGAGCCCGCTGAGCTGGTGTTTGCATAGCGATCTAAAATGATCGGTGCTTGGGTTTCGCTTGGGTCATACCCCAACACTTTACGAGCAATCAAATCGTTCATATGCTGATTAGCTTGGTGCAGCCACATACGTTTAAGGTCGCTTCCGTTTAACTCCAAGGACGCCAGATGATCGGTGATCAACTTGGCCACCATTGGGCAAACTTCTTTAAATACCCGCCGCCCCTCCTGCACGAACAGCTTATCCAACGCCATCGGATCACTGTCCGTCACGCGATTTAAAAAACCCGCATTATTACGAATCGCATTGGAAAACTGAGTGATCAAACGCGTACCGAGGATTTCAAACTGCTCATCAGCAACGGCAACAGCGCTATTTTCTAGTACCACAGCAGTACAAGCATCGCCGAAAATGAAGTGGCTGTCACGGTCTCGAAAATTAAGATGCGCTGAACAAATCTCAGGATTAACCACCAGTGCGCGCTTGACGCTACCGGAGGCTATCGCATTTGCCGCGGTTTCCAAAGCAAACGTGGCTGAACTGCAGGCCACGTTCATATCAAACCCATAGCCACTTGTTCCCAGTGCTTGCTGGACTTCAACGGCCACGGCAGGATAGGCACGCTCTAGATTTGAGCAGGCAACAATCACTAGCTCGATATCAGCGGCATCCACTTGAGCGGCGGCCAGTGCCTGACGCGCAGCCTCGGTCGCCATCTCGCACTGAAGCGAGGGTTCGTCATTACTCCGCTGTGGCAGTTTAGGCCGCATACGCTGTGGGTCAAGGATACCTGACGCATCGAGCACATAGCGGCTCTTAATCCCTGACGCTTTTTCAATAAACTCGCTGCTTGAGTGCGCCAGCGGTTCACGCTCTCCTCGCGCAATGGCCTCGGCGTGCAGCTCATTCTCACCATCTACCCAAGCATTAAATGCCGCCACCAGGGCCGCATTATCAATGGCGTGTTCCGGTGTATAGAGTCCTGTACCGGTAATCACCGCATGTGTCATGCCAATCTCCTTTAAGCGGCTTGCCGACGTGGCTGGCCAGTGATGGCTAGCGCATAACCTGCGACGAACCCATAACGTTACTGTGTGCGTAAAATAGCGGTTTTTCCAGCACCTTTTTCAACCACTTGCTAAACGCTGATAATCTCTTGCCAGTGCTTTTCGAGGCGTTTCACCGATACGGGCATACGGGTACCTAATTGCTGTGCAAATAGTGACACCCTGAGTTCTTGCAGCCACCAGCCATAAGCGACCAACTCCGGGTCTTCCACCCGCCCGCGACGCTCGCTTTCGCGGCGGGCATCAAAGCGGGCCTCTAATGCCTGAACATCCTGCATCATCATTTGATCACGGCCACGTTCACGAGCGGCTTTTTCAAGCCGAAGTAGCGCCGCCTCGGTGTAGCGTGGATATTCATCCAGCCACACACCGGCATCGCGTATAAACCCTGGATAAACCAAACGCTGCATTTGCGCACTAACATCGCTGTACACCAGCGCCAAGGCAAAATTGAGCTTACCTTTGAGCACCTTACTGACTGCCAAGTGCCCTTGCAGTGCGGCTTCCACCTTCACCAGCAGTGCTTTTGCTTCTTCAACAAGCTGGTTCTGAGTGGCCGTCAGCCGCTGTTCAAACTCCCCTTCTGAGCGCGGCAGCGGGTGCTGAGCGACGATCTGGGTAAACACCGCTAGCAGCAGGTCTTCAATCAGGGCTTGCTTGCTGCCCACTTTGGCAAATAGCAGCGCGCACTTCTCGACACCTGGCAGTTGCTTAATCGCTTTAACCTGTTCGGGCAGCTTGGCAATCGCCAGTCGGGCGATGCCCTCCTGGTGCGCGGCGTCAGCTTTTGCAGGGTGATCAAACAGCGCGACTTTGAACTCGCTGGCTTCAGCGACCAACGCAGGATACGCCTCAACACGAATGCCTGCCTGGGTAGTAACACGCGAAGCAGGCAGCGGCTCCTTGGGCAGCCCTGCAACGGCAGGCTCAGAACTCACCTGTTTGGCTAACGCCTGGGCGCCAGCGCTGGCGGCTGCCTCAAAGCGCTGCTCCAGCGCTCGTAGATCACGCCCCTGGCCAAGGGTTTCTCCCGCATGATCCACCACGCGAATATTCATGATCAAATGCGGTTCGAGCAAATCCAAACGCCAGTCGTCAGCATGCACACGCGTTGATGTCCGGCGGCGAATAAATTCACCTAACGCCTCGGTTAACGGGCGTTGATCAGGCACCAAGGTTTCCAGCGCGGCATCCACCCAATCTGGGATCGGCACCACCTGGCGGCGAATGCTTTTTGGCAGCGACTTCAGCAGCGCAATACACTTTTCGCGTAACAGCCCCGGCACCAGCCACTCCAGCGCATGCACCGGCACTTGCGGCAGCATAGCGGCGGGAATGGTCAGGGTGACACCGTCATCTTCAGCTTCGGGGTCAAAGTGGTAGCTCACCGGATAGGCGACGCCAGCAAGGGTTAAATGATCAGGGTACTGCGCCTGGGTAACGTCGCCCGCATCGCGTGCTTTAAGCGAATCGATATCAAAGTGCAGTAATTGCGGGTCTTGCTGCTCGGCCTGCTTCCGCCAGTGCTCAAAGCCCTTGCCGTTGACAATATCGGCCGGGATCCGCCGGTCGTAAAAATCAAATAGCGTATCTTCATCAACCAAAATATCCCGCCGCCGAGCACGGTCTTCCAATGCTTCGACTTCGTCAATCAGCGCGCGGTTATGGGCAAAGAAGGCGCCTTTGGTCTGAAACTCCCCTTCCACCAGTGCCCGGCGAATGAACAACTCCCGGGACTCCTGGGGCGCGATTGGCCCGTAGTGCACCCGGCGCCGCGCCACAATCGGCAGTCCAAACAATGTGACCTGCTCAAAGGCCACCACCTGGGCGCGTTTCATCTCCCAATGCGGTTCGCTGTAGCTGCGCTTAACCAAGTGCTGTGCCTGGGGCTCAATCCACTGCGGTTCGATTTTGGCCACGGTACGGGCAAACAGCTTAGAGGTCTCCACCATCTCAAACGCCATGATCCATTTGGGCGACTTCTTGGCCAACCCAGAGCCAGGGTGGATCATAAATTTACGATTGCGGGCGCCGAGATACTCGCGGTTCTCCACCAGCGTACCCAAATTGGAGAGTAGCCCTGAAAGCAGCGCCTGGTGAACTTTACCGGAGGTTTTACGTCGTGCCTGCCTAGCCTGCTCTTCGCTCTCTTCCTCATCACGCACAGGCGGCGCGGGCACGTCGATATCCATATCGCGCAGCAGCTGACGGAGCTGGCGGAAGGTATCGTGCCACTCGCGCATGCGCAGGTAGTTGATGTAGTGATCGCGGCACCATCGGCGCAGTTGATTGCCCGACAAGGCCTCCCGGGCGTTCTCAATGCCGTGCCAGAGGTTCAGCAAGGCGACAAAATCTGAATCAGGATCATGCCAGCGCTGGTGGGCTTGATCGGCGGCTTGTCGTTTGTCTGCAGGCCGGTCACGCGGGTCTTGAATGGCCAGCGCAGAGACCACGATCAGTACGTCGCGCAGGCTGCCGAATTCGGCGCCCGCCAACACCATCCGCGCTAGACGCGGGTCAATCGGCAGCCGCGCCAGCTTACGGCCAAGCGGCGAGAGATGCTGTCGCTCATCGACAGCACCCAGCTCGAACAGCAGCCGAAATCCATCTTTAACAAAGCGGCTATCGGGGGGATCAACAAACGGAAACGCCTCAATATCGCCAAGCTTAAGCCCCAACATCGAGAGAATCACCGACGCTAAGTTGGTGCGCTGAATTTCAGGGTCGGTAAAACCAGGCCGGGATAGAAAATCTTCTTCACTGTAGAGGCGAATACACACACCTTCGGCGATCCGTCCGCAGCGCCCCTTGCGCTGATTGGCGCTGGCTTGGCTGACCGCTTCCACCGGCAGTCGCTGGATCTTGGAACGGTAACTATAGCGACTGATACGCACCAGCCCTGGGTCGATCACATAACGAATGCCCGGCACCGTTAGCGAGGTTTCCGCGACGTTGGTGGCCAGCACAATACGCCGCCCTCGGTGAGGCGCAAACACGCGATTCTGCTCTTCATTGGAGAGTCGGGCGTAAAGCGGCAAAATCTCGGTACCCTTTAAATCGGCTCGGCGCAAAATATCGGCTGTTTCACGAATTTCACGCTCGCCGGGTAAGAACACCAGCACATCTCGGGGACCATGCAGCCAGCCTTTCTCACGCTCAATAGCTTCGATCTCACCCACCGCGTGCAGGATTCCCTCTTGGAGCGTGCGGTCTTCCTCATCCTGGTCGTCACGTATTAGCGGACGATAGTGCACTTCAACAGGATAAGTACGCCCGGTGACTTCCACGACCGGGGCGGGCGTTGTCGCAGTGCCAAAGTGTTTAGCAAAGCGATCGACGTCGATTGTCGCTGAGGTAATGATGATCTTCAGGTCGGGGCGCTTAGGTAACAAACGCTTTAAATAGCCGAGCAGAAAATCGATATTGAGGCTACGTTCGTGGGCTTCATCGATAATGATGGTGTCGTAGCGCAGTAGCAGCGGATCGTGCTGGGTCTCGGCAAGCAAAATCCCGTCGGTCATCAATTTAACCAACGTACTCGGGCTGCTCTGGTCGGTGAAGCGCACCTGATAACCCACTTGTTCGCCCAGAGAGACCTGCAGCTCTTCAGCCAAACGCCCAGCAACGCTGCGGGCAGCCAGACGACGCGGCTGGGTGTGACCAATCAAGCCGCGGCGACCACGTCCAAGCTCCAGACACATTTTAGGTAGCTGGGTGGTTTTGCCTGAGCCGGTCTCCCCTGCCACCACCACCACTTGATGATCGCGTATCGCGTTAACGATATCTTCTTTGCGTTCAACTACCGGTAGCTCAGGCGGATAATTAAGCGCGACTTGCTGGGTTTCACGCAGGCTAAGCTGTTGCTGAGAACGGTCGAGTTCACGCTGCACTTCATCCAAACCACGGCTGATGGGCTTGTTGTCGCGCTGACGGCGGTATAAGCCCGCCAAGCGACGTTCCAGCCGCTCTGCATCGCGCAGCATCACACTCCCTGCCGCCTGTTGCAGCGACGCGAGACGTTGGCTATCGGTAGGGGCTGGAGATGTGTCGGTGGTCACGATTGAGTCGGCTTCCATTCACTTGGGCATTTAACAAGAGACGTTTAACTAGAGCTATAAAAAAATCAACCCGCTCAATTGAGCGGGTCGTATAGTGTAACGCTTTCATCTCCACGACGCCTAACCACAAAGCAAACAGAAAGCGGGCGAGACCAGGTCTCCACAAGGGCGCTGTGAACCCGTCCGTGGGCGCTACTTTCGCCACCTGACCGCCATGGATGGCGGAAATGCCGGAATTGTCAGGAATATTTTCCGGCCATGGCGAAAGACCCTTGTTACAACCTGCCCTCGCCCGCTAATCGAGTGTTTATTAATGACTATCTGATGACATTTTTGACGGCTCCTCATCACGCAGTTGGCGCCGCAACACTTTGCCCACGTTGGTTTTGGGCAGCTCATCTCGAAACTCGATGATTTTAGGCACTTTATAGCCGGTTAGCTCTTTTTTGCACCACTCACGCAGCGTTTTCTCATCAAGCTGGCTATTTTTGCTCACCACAAACAGCTTAATCGCTTCGCCAGCATTTTCGTCCGGCACTCCTACCGCTGCCGACTCCAGGACGTCCGGGTGAGCGGCTACCACATCCTCGACTTCATTAGGATAAACATTGAAGCCGGAGACCAGGATCATGTCTTTTTTACGATCTACGATGCGAATATAGCCATCATCCTGCAGCACGGCGATATCACCGGTGTGGAACCAGCCATTCTCATCAATCGAAACCTGGGTTTCGTCTTCACGCTGCCAGTAGCCTTTCATCACCTGCGGCCCTTGCACGCACAACTCCCCAGGCTCACCCATCGCCACGTCATTGCCATCCGCGTCGACAACTTTTACTGCAGTGCCTGCTACCGGCTTGCCAATGGTGCCCAACTGAATCGCATCGGTGGGATTGAAGCTTACAATAGGTGATGTTTCCGTTAGGCCGTAGCCCTCAGCAATCGGGCAACCGGTGGTTTGTTCCCAGCGCTGCGCCGCGGCTTTGGTCAGCGCCATACCACCGGAGATTGTCAGTTTCAGTTTAGAAAAATCCAGCTGTTTGAAATCGTCCCGGTTACATAGTGCATTAAACAGCGTATTGAGGCCGATGAAAGCGGTGAACGGCAATCCCTTAAGCTCTTTGACAAAACTATCCAAATCGCGAGGATTGGTGATCAACAAAGAGTGGTTGCCCGTTTCCATCAAAAATAAGCAGTTAACGGTAAACGTGTAGATGTGATAGACCGGCAGCGGTGCAATAATCAGCTCTTCACCATCGTTCAGATGAGGCCCGATGGCTTCGCGAGCCTGCAGCATGTTGGCGATCAAATTGCGATGAGTCAGCATCGCCCCTTTCGGCATTCCCGTCGTGCCGCCGGTGTATTGAAGCGCAGCTAAATCGTCGTGAGTTCTCTTGACCTCGGTATGGCTTAGTGAGGCACCTTTTTTCAGCGCATCGCGAAAGCCAATTGCACTGGGTAGCGAATAGGCCGGCACCATTTTTTTAACGTGCTTCACCACTGCATTGATTAGCCAGCGCTTGGGCACATCGTGCAAGTCAGCTAATTGCGTGACTAGCACGTGTTTGATGTCTGTTTTATCGAGCACTTTCTCCAGCTTATCCGCCATGTTGGCCAAGATTAAAATGGCTTTAGCATTGGAGTCTTTGAACTGGTTAGCCATTTCCCGCTCGGTATATAGCGGGTTGGTATTGACCACCACCAGCCCCGCCCGAAGCGCGCCAAATACCGCCACCGGAAACTGCAGTACGTTAGGTAGCTGGATCGCGATCCGATCCCCGGGCACGAGGTCGGTTTCGTGCTGCAGCCAAGCAGCAAAGTCTGCTGACAGGCGGTCAAGGTCGGCGAAGGTTAGCGTTTTCCCCATACAGGAAAACGCAGGCTTGTCCTTAAAACGCTCTACTGCGGTATGAAAAACATCCGTGACTGAATCGTATTGATCCAACCCTTCAAGCGCTGGGCCACGTAAAACGGCGGCGTTGGCGTGTTCGCTCATGGGCAATCTCCGCTATTGGCGTCGGCGTAAGTCACCGACCTTGTTGTTGTCGCTAAGCTCTGTCTGAAAAATAAGTTAAGAAGCCCAACGATATACGACCTACAACAGGCTGTAAAACGATCGATTAAAACTGACGTTTCAACTTTAGCCCATAGCCAGTTCCGCTTTATTGGCTGCTTCTCTCATTACAATTTAGTAGTTCGTTCGTTTATGGACAGTAACGCGCCTGGATTTCTCCGTCGCGCCATACCAATAGCTCACCCGGCTCCATGCGCTGCCAGGCTTCGTTGTGGGTGAGAGGTTCAGTGGCAATCACTGAAACGATGTCGTCAGGCGTAGTATGTTCGGCAAAATTCACCGTCATTTCAGCGTCAGAAAGTTCCGCATCACCAAAAGGCGCGCAGCGAGTAATGTGGGCCAGTTTGGTGGCGCAAAACGTATATAAATAGCATCCATCAGAGAGCAGCATATTGAATACGCCCAATGCTCTGAGTTGCTCACATAACTGGTGCAAGCGCTCCCAAAGCTCTTCGGGTTCCGCAGGTTGGGTAGGAAACTCACGGCGAAGTTCTCCCATTAACCAGCAGTAGGCGTGTTCACTGTCAGTGCTGCCAACCGGGATGTAGTTTCCTAACGCTAGACTCTCCCAGCCACTTAATTGGCCATTATGCGCATAGCACCAGGGACGCCCCCACATTTCACGGGTGAAAGGATGGGTATTGGCAAGCTTTACGCCGCCCACATTCGCTTGACGAATGTGACTGATCACCACGTTAGACTTAATGGGATAGTCGCAAATTAGCCGCGCAATGGGCGAATCGACCGAGGGGTGAGGGTCACGAAAATCGCGGTAACCGCCCTCTTCATAGAAGGCGATGCCCCATCCATCACGATGGGGGCCGGTGCCCCCACCACGATGCAAAAAGCCCGAAAAGCTAAAACAGATATCGGTAGGCACATTGGCGCTCATGCCAAGCAGTTCACACATACGCTTCACACATGCTTAAACACCGAAGGGTTGGTTAAGGGGCTCATTAACCAATCACCGGTTCACGACGACGAGAAGGCGGCTGGTCATCATGAGGTTCCTCTTCTTGTGTCACATACTCAGCATTGCTAGAACGACGCCACCACCACAGGGCGACACCAATAAGCGCGCCTAGCGCCATACCCAACACCAGCCACATCAGCCCGCCACGCAGCGCTGAACCGTTATTTTCTAAAAAGCCAACCGCTGCCACCATCGCCGAAGGTGCCCAACCGGTATAGAATTCACCCTCTTCAATCAGCGGCAACCGGAAACCAGCAGGCGCCCATATTGCACCAGCGACTGACCAAGTCAGCACTAGACGCGGTAAGCGAGGCAGAAAAACAAACGCAAAGTAGACCGCGACAATCACTAACAGCGACAGACCGTAATAACTCAACCACAGCAGTGACGTTGAATTTGCAAACAGCATAATACCCCTCATGTGGGTGAACTCACCCGACGTTGATTTCCCGTTATGGTACCTATCAATTTATGAAAGCACAGCTCGGCATACACTCAGACTTACCCGCTGCGCGCTATTATCGCGCTAATGACCCGCAATGGCACTGGTTAGAAGAGCGTGATAAAGCTGACGTTAGTGACTTTTTAGAAGCCGCCAACCAGCAACAAGCCGATTGGTTTACCCCGCTAGCTCCGCTGGAGGAAGCGTTATACCAGAGCCACTTGGCTCGCCGTGAACTAGCCGTCACCAGCCTTAAGACACCGCTTGATCACTTTACGTTCTGGAGCAAGACCGGCGCCAAAGACGACTACCCAAGCTGGTGGCGTCATCCCAATAACCAACCTGAACAATATGAGTGCTTCTTCGACGTTAGCGCCCGCGCCGCCGAGTATGACTTTTACGACATGGGCGACATGGCGCTTTCACCCGACGAGCAGTGGCTAGCGTGGACAGAAGATACCCAAGGCGATGAACGTTTTACGCTCTGGTTGAAAGCCTTGCCTAACGGATCACCCGTGCAACTGCTTAGCGATATTGGCGCTGGCCTATGCTGGGCAGAAGATCAAACGGCCACCACCGCCACCCTACTATTTACCCGCTTTGATGACACTCAGCGCCCCGATAGCGTATGGCGCATCCTACTAAGCCTGGCTAACCCCAGCGCCTCACTAGCGCCTGAGCTGGTGCTGCGTGAGGACGACCCGGAGTTCTGGATTGGCATCGGCAAAACCCGTTCACGGTCATGGCTACTGCTCGAAAGCGGCTCAAAGGACACCAGTGAAATTCATCTGCTGCCAGCGCACTCCCCTGCCGAGACGCCGCGGTGCATTCAGCAGCGCCAAGCGGGGGTGGAGTACAGCATTGATCACCGCCCGGGCAGCTTTTATCGACTGCATAATCAAGCAGGCGCTCACTTCCAGCTTGATTATCTGCAGGAAAGCCAGCTTGGCCAGCGCCAATTAGGTTGGCTAACCTTAATCGGTCACCGTGAAGAGGCCACGCTTGAAGGCGTCGATGCGTTCTCCTGGGGGCTGATGCTGGGTGAGCGCGATCATGACCAAGCGCAGGTGCGTTTAAGGCGATTAGTGTTTGACGCGCAGCATGCCTGCACATTGGATGAGTATCTTGCCCTGCCCGAACAGCCATGTTCACAACTGTTGGAAGATGCACCGCACTTTGATAGCCAGATACTGCGCTTGCGCGAAGAGTCGTTTACCCAGCCACCCAGTTGGTTCGCGCTTGATCTCACCAGCGGCGAACGCACGCTGCTCAAACGTGTGCCCGTTTACGGCAATCTTCAGCCTGAACAATTAATCAGTAAGCGTCTATGGGCCACCAGCCATGACGGCGAGCAGGTACCGGTATCGGTGGTCATGCGCGCCGACCTAGCGGATCAGCCTTTACCCACGCTGCTGTATGGCTACGGTGCTTATGGCGAGGCGCTAGATCCTTGGTTCTCTATCGCCCGGTTAGAGCTACTCGAACGTGGCGCAGCTTTTGCTGTTGCTCACGTTCGAGGTGGCGGTGAGCGCGGTGAACCCTGGTATTTAAACGGCAAGATGGCCCATAAGGAAAACAGCTTCCATGATTTCCTGGCAGCGCGCGAGGCACTGGTTGAGCAAGGCGTTAGTGATCCGCGGCATGTCGTTGCCTATGGCGCCAGCGCCGGTGGGCTACTGGTTGGCACCTGCATTAACCGCGCGCCTGACGCTTTCTGCGCCGCCCTACTTGATGTGCCTTTCTTGGACGTGCTGCGCACGATGCAGAATCCGGAACTTCCACTGACGACCGCAGAGTACAGCGAGTGGGGGAACCCCGACGACCCAGAAGTGGCCGAACGAATAGCCGCGTACTCCCCTATCGACAATATCAAGGCGCAGGCTTACCCAGCCCTGTGGATTGAAGGCAGCTGGTTTGATACCCGAGTCAGCTACTGGGAGCCAGCCAAGTTTTATGCCCAGGTATCACGGCAGCAGCTGGGTTCAGCGCCGATTCTAATGCGTACTGATATGAGTAGCGGCCACGGTGGCTCATCCGGGCGTTTCAAAGCCTGGCGCGATACGGCGCGGCAAGATGCGTTTATTCTTTGGGCGCTGGGCCTTAACACTCAACCCTCTCCAGCTCCTGCATAAAGAGTATGAAGGCCTGCTGTGCCCCCGCCAACACAGCAGGCCAGGTAGCGGTCGGGCAGTGATGCTCAGCGAAACGCCAGAAGTCGGCCCACTGGGCCTCCTCTAAAGGGTGAGTAGTCAAAAAACGCAGCGGTACCTGATTTCCCATCACGCGCTTAACGTGTCGAGCAATCATGGCGCCCCCCAAACGCGACCCTTCCAACACATAGAGCATGCCTACGATGCTCGCCATACTCTCAGGTAGTGAAACGCCGTGGGGTGCGCTCACCTGATGGCCTAATTGATCAATATCCGCCCTCAGCAGCGCTGCTCGTTGAGTGAGGGGGTAGTGAGCACCGTGAGCAGTTAAACCAATGCTCAACACTTCTTCTAAGCTGGCTATCGGCACATAAAGGGCGCTTAACGCAGTGGCATATTCTGGCAGGGTTAAATCCTGCTTAAGCAGCGGCTTCAACGCGGGGTGCTGATCCACTCGACGATGGTCTGCCCGTGTTTCACGCTTCAACCATTCGCTAAGCGTTGGATTACTCATCCGTTGTCCAGCTGAATGACTTTGCCTGTTGAAGTAAGGCACGAAGTTTCAGCAGGTAGATACGAGTACTGGAAAACCAGGGCCTGCTGTGACCCACACGCTGCTCCACCCAGGCTTCAAATGACCGTCTCGGGGCAATCGCACTGCTGCCATTGCGATAGTCGACAGGTTTATCTGGATTGCCGCCCCAAGTGACTTCATAGAGGTGTTCCAGTCGGCAAAGATAGAGATTAACGCTGTGATACTGATCCAGAGGTAAATCACTAACGACTGCAACGCCCGCAATCTCACTCAATGGCATATCAGCACAATCGCGCTGTAGATTATCGCTTATCCATACGGACGACGTTTCAAACCTGGCCGCCTCGGCTACAACACCCACAGCGCTCGCCGATAATACGACCCCTCTTTGATGGTACTCATGTCCGACCTGCAAAATAACACCATCAGCATTAAACGTTTCCATTAGCCAACGACTCAATTCGGGCCAAGCGCTCTCTAACTCACCATGGCGCATCAGTACCGCTTTGGCTTGGTCAAACTGGCGCTGCAATCCATCCAGTATCTGTAACCGCCGACGTGCTTTATAGTCGCGAAGACGTAAATTAAAGGCTTCTGAAAGCGCACTCATGGCCTGTAACTGGCTAACCGTTAACTGTTTTGGTACCGCACTGTGGCAAGAGATCAGCGCATCAAGTTCACCTGACTGGGTGATGGGGAGAGAAATAGCCGAGCCAACGCCCATATTGGCCATATACTCTTGATGAACAGGCGATACGCTGCGCAGATCAGTCCAGGTAAGATTGGGATGTGATGACTCGGCACGCCCAACAATGGCCGAGGGTTCAGCGCTGGCGTGGGGAATAGAGCGCCATGGATTTTGTAAGTAGAGCTGACGTGCCACCTGTGGAATATCGCTGGCGGGGAAACGCAGCCCTAAGTAGCTACCATCCACCTCCGGCTGACGGGCTTCCGCCGTTACTTCACCGTCGCCTTCCGGCATAAAGCGGTAATAGTGCACTCTATCGAAGCCGCTTAAGGCCAGCAGCGCCTCTAATAGTTGCTGGCACTGGATTTCCAGCGCTTGGCGATCTTCTGGTACAGGATAGGCCTCCCCTGTCATAGGCATCAGGTCAGCATGAGCATCCACTGGGTAAAGCTCATAGATCAGCTGTTCGCCGTTATGACTGATGATCACATCAAACTCTTGCTGCCCAATATTCCCCTGGCCAATATAGCGCTCCCCCTGATTAAGGGGTGGGGCGATATTGTGAACCTCCTCAAGAAATTCGGGCAGCGGTTGGTCTAGTAGCTGTTCAATACGCATATCTAAAGCGAGTAAGCTTGCCAAATTAGCCGATACATGGCTGACACGTCCTTGAAGATCACTCACCACCAGCGCCCCGTGAGCCTGAATGGCGCCGGAAAGATGCAACTGCTCCTGCTCACACTGCTCGATAAACCCGTCTTGCATCGCCACGTTAGGAATTCCTTTCCTTGTCATCGTTGCTTGAAGGCAAAGCATAGGCCGCTACTAACACGGTAAACTCAGCCAGCGGTAGAGGTCTTGATAATAAGTACCCTTGAACGTAATCACAGCCATTAGCGGTCAACCAACTCAGTTGAGCCTGCGTTTCCACCCCTTCCCCCACGGTGCGGATATTGAGCGCTTTGGCCATGCCCAAAATCGCCAACGCAATCGCTTGGTCACTCTCATCAGCATTACCTAGACCGTCGACAAAGCTTTTGTCTATTTTCAGCTCAGCCAGCGGCAACCGTTTTAGATACGCCAGAGAGGAGTAGCCAGTGCCAAAATCATCGACCGCCAGCTTGATGCCAGCTTCACGCAGTTTTTCAATATTGCCTAATGCCGCGCTCGAGCGGTCCACCAGCGTACTTTCGGTAATCTCTACCTGGATAAGCTCGTGGGGGACACGGTACTGCTTTAAACAGGTAAACAAATGGGAGATGAAACGCTCTTCCTGAAAGCTGCGGGCAGAGACATTCATGGCCACTGGCGGCGGGCAGATACCGTCAGCAAGCCATTGCGCCAGCTGATTAACCAACAGCAGCGCAACATGCCGATCCAGCTCTAAAATCAAGCCTGTTGCTTCTGCGACAGGGATAAAATCGGCAGGACTTACCGCGCCCAGTACCGGATCATTCCAACGCAGTAACGCCTCGGCTCCCACTATCTGATTGGGAGAAGCGCTGGTAAATTTAGGCTGATAGACCAAGTGCAAACGACCTTGCTCCATGCCTTCTCGCAAGGCGTGCTCTATGGCGACGTCTCGCATCAAGCGCTCTTGCAGCTCGGGTTTGAATAGCTCAAAACGGTCACGACCGTTCTCTTTAGCACGGTACATGGCCGTATCGGCAGCTTTGGTGAGGCCTGCCACATCTTCACCGTCATCGGGGCAAAAAGCTAGGCCAACACTTGAGGTGACGAATAGCGAATGACGGCGAACTTCAAAAGGTTTGGAAAGCGATTCAACTATCCGCTTGGCCACCTGTTCGGCACCTTCAATCGTGGTTTCCGTGACGATAATGGTAAATTCATCGCCCCCCAATCGGGCTACGGTGTCCATCTCTCTCACCAGCTCACGCAACCTAGCAGCCACTTGAATCAGCAGCTCATCACCAACGTCATGACCCAAGGTATCGTTAATGCTTTTAAAGTTATCCAGGTCTAGAAACATTAGCGCGCTGATTTGATTATTGCGTTTAGCGTGGGCAATGGCGACCTGAAGGCGGTCTTGAAACAACGTCCGATTGGGGAGGCCTGTCAACGCATCGTGAGTGGCTAAGTACTCCGCGTGCTGCTGAGACTCTTTAATGTGCGTGATATCCGAGAATACGGCCACATAGAGCATTGCTTCATGGCTATCCGGCTCAATACTGTTCAGCGTCAACCACTGTGAAAACAGCTTGCCATCATGTCGGCGGTTCCACACCTCTCCTTGCCAAAAGCCATTATGTTGAACTAGCTCCCATAAAATATGGCAGGTGGACGCAGGCTCAGTATCCATCCCATTTTCTTGTTCGCTGTATATAAGCGGCAGCGCCGGGGTGCCCAGTACCTGTTGAGCGGAAAATCCGGTAATCCGTGAGAAGGCGGCATTAACTGATTGGACATTACCTAACGCATTAATGACAACAATGGCCTCACCCGCCTGCTCGTAGACTTTAGCGGCCACCTGCATTTCCCGCTCGGCCTGCTTGCGCGACGTAATATCTTCCGCTTCTGTCAGGATCAGGTGTGGGTGGCCTTGCTCATCGCGTAAGACTTGATGAACCGACGAGAAAATACGCACGCCGCCGTCAGGCGTGGTCAACACGTGTTCCGCTTTTACCATGCGCTGATAGCGCAGTGCCTCAAGGTCACATGTCCACAGAGAACTAGCATAGGGTTCCGGAAATAATTCAAAGGGTGTATGGCCTACAAGTTCATTCTGGGACAAGCCAAACGTGTTTAAAAACTGGGGATTAGCAAACGTGTAGTGACCATTGAGATCCTTGAGCGCCATCATCACCGTGCTATTTTCCATCAGTGCGTTCAACTGCGCCTGGGATTGGCGTAATTTGGCCTGCACATGGCTAAGGTCGGTGATGTCCATCAACGTCACGATCAATAGCTCTACCTTGCCATCTCGACTAACGCCTGGCGTCAATACTCGCTGTAACAACCGCCCTTCAACTTCAACCACATCCTCTTCCGGCATCCCACTGGTCATAACGCTGGCAAGCTGCTGTTCCAAGTTATTGAGTGCAGACGGAAGTTTTAACCCCCCCACGTGCCGCTGAAGGGCCGTAGGTCGAAAGTTGAAATAGCGTGCGGCTGGAGCGTTATAGCGCTTCAAGCAGTGGTCGGTATCAAATACCAGCAGCGGAAAATCAAGTGCATCATAGAGGTAGGTGTACTCTTCGTTAAGCTTCGTCAGCTCACCGGTTTTAACATTGAGTTCTTCATTAAGGCTTATCAGCTCTTCATTAGTAGCTTGAAGCTCTTCGTTGGCGGCCTCCATCTCTTCATTAGTGGCCTGCAACTCTTCATTGGACGCCTGGGCCTCTTCATTAAGCGACTGCATCTCTTCGTTGGCCGTGGCCAGCTCTTCAATTAGCGCCTGGAGATGTTCACGGGTAGCCACCAGCTCATCTTCTAAGCTATTTCCTTTTTCCGTTGGCAGCGGCTCCATTAGCCGCTCTAACGACACATCGGTTGCTGGAACAGCTTCAGTAATGGGATTCGGCGTTAGAATCACCAGAAGACGGCTGTCGTCATCGCTCTCCAGCGACCGCACACTGAGCCGCCACCAGCGGTCTTCAAAACGCCGACGGCGGCCTACCTGAGGCTCCCGCAGTTTCTGGAACTGATGCAACATCGTCATCAGCTCTCCGCGAAACACCGGACTAATCACATCGCTGATGCCTACTTGCGTGCGACCAGCAGGAAAATGTAAAAATTTAGCGACGTCACCCGCTGTATGCAGCACGCTTCCTTGGGTATCGCACAAGGCAACAGTTGCTTCCATATGGGAAACCAGCCCATCTAACAATTGCTGCATATCGCGATCACGCCGACGTAAAGGCTGACTCTCCCCACCCCCTTGCGATGAACGCACGGCTACTTCGCGGCTTTCACCCTGTTTGCGGAACAGACGTTCACGTCTATTCAGCGGCGTAAATAAACTTTCGGTTTGGGCGATACTTTCCGAGCGCCCTAGAAAAAGCACTCCTTTGGTTCTGAGGCCAAAATGAAAGCGCTGCAGCACCCGCGCCTGCAACTCATTATTGAAATAGATCAACACGTTACGGCAAGAAACCAGGTTCAATCGCAAAAATGGGGGGTCGTTGACCAAATTATGTTTGGCAAACACGACCATATCGCGCAGCTCTTTGTTGACCTCGTACGTATGCTCGTCAGCAGTGAAGTAACGCTCCACCCACTCGGACGGCAACGCTTCAAGGGCAGCCGCTATATAGCGACCGCGTCGAGCAATCTCCAAAGCATCTTCGTCGATATCGGTAGCAAATATCTGCACTACACGGCTGAACTCGCCATGCCGCCGCTTGGCCTCGGCAATCATTAACGCAATCGAGTAAGCCTCTTCCCCTGTTGCACAGCCCGCCACCCATATCCGAATTGGCTCACGACCTGCCTCTTGGATAAGGCTATTCACAGCCCCATCCAAAGCATCAAATGCGGACCTGTCGCGTACAAATGCCGTTACCGAAATTAAAATATCGCGACCTAGCTGCTCTAATTCTGCAGCATCAGACTCCACTAATGCTAAATACTGATGCATATCGGCAACATTTGTAGCAATCAAGCGCCGCCTGATGCGTCGACTTAACGTGCCTTTTTTATAGCCGGAAAAATCTAGCTTTCGATGCTCTTTTAATAATGCTAATAAGCGTTCTGGTACGTAGGCCTGTTTATCCTCCATGCCTGAACGTTCAAGGCGAGAAAGATCAGCCAACCGTGACGCCATGGACTCTACATCCAATACATAATCAATGACGCCGGCATCCAGCGCCGATTGCGGCATGCCGTTGTACTTAGCGCTGGCTGGCGTTTGCACCATCGTGATGCCACCGGCCGCCATAATAGCGCGTAAGCCAGCCGTACCATCAGAACCGGTGCCTGACAGCACAATCCCTACCGCAGCCTCATGAGCGTCCGCCGCTAGCGAGATAAAAAATTCGTTAACCGACGGTTTTGGCCCAACGTGAGGTCTTATGGGGGTGGTATAAAAAACCCCCTCTTTAATAAGAGCATTGGTATTCGCAGGCACCACATAGATTACGCCCGCTTCTGGGGTTTGATTATCTTCAAAGAGCTGGACGCTTAAACGGGTCTCTCGGCTTAAAATGTCGACCAGCATACTTTTATGCTTCGGAGATACATGCTGTAACACGACATAAGCCAGTGGCATGTCCGGATCAAGCGGCTTTATCAACTTTGAAATGGCTTCTAACCCGCCAGCAGAGGCGCCGATACCCACCACGAGGGGAGGGATGGGAGGAAAGCTGGCAGCGGTCATGAGAATCCTTACAAGGGGAAACAGTCTCCGCTCAGTTTACACACCTTACTGCGCAAAGCGACATTTTCAGAAGTCGAACCAGCCCAATAACCACCTGTTTTTTAATGCAGATTACATTCGTATTTGCTACTGCTTTTAGTTTAGCTTTAGACATTCGCTGTGCACCTGGGCAACCCCAGCTAATCAGCCAAACTTAACTTCAAATATAGAAATTTAGTGATGGCAAACTAAAACGCTGGCGTAAAGCGACGAGGCTAGCACTCGCCACGAACGCCTTTTATGCGCTATTCCACAACGCTCTCGACGCCACTAATTACGCAATTTATTTATTAAGTGGACACACGTGCCTTCCAAATCAAGCCGTTCCGATACTTATCTTGGCTGCGTTTTGTCTGTGGTTCGGTGCACATAGGCACTGTCAGCGGCGCATTTTGCAGCTTGCCGGGCTGTTGTTTTTATGGGTTATTGGCTTCATTGCTTTAGCGGCTCACTTTGGATGGCCGGTGCCTGCATGGCTACTGCGAGCAATTAAGTTAATCCCCGGCTTGCTCTGCTTTTTGTTAGGTATCGCGATACTGATGGTAAGTCGACGCATTCCTCACTTGAAAACGTCGTTAAGCAGTAAGAGCAACTAACGGCGTTTAACTGTGATGTATTTCAAGGCTACCTATTTGCTCGACCGATGCCCATCGAGGCTTTGCAGGGATGGTTGGCAGAGCACTTTTAGGTTAATTAAAATTAACTAAAAAGCACTTTTCTGTGTTGTGCTCAAGCGTGACGTATGCAAACCATCAATTTATGAAAATATTTTCCACAAAACCATTCGCTCGCTCCCGGTTCTGCGCCATACTACACCTTAGTCGCATACACTAACGTCTAACCTCGATCTATAAGCCCGGTTTATAAGTTACAAGCCCAATGCTTATGACAGCTCTTTAGGAGTTAATAGAAGCCATGAAATACCAAGATCACTTCCCGACAATTTGGGACGCTCCTCGTAAGACTAGCGCCAAACCCGCTAACCAGGCGCCAGCTAAAAAAGTACTTTCACCGGTTAAAGAAGCGTTTTTATCTATTTGGGATATCCCAAAGCGCCAGCCCAGCGCATAAAGCGTCAGGAATTACATCGGCAGCACGGCAATGATGTGTGACTCCAACTGCTGCTCAGGGACTTCATCTTGAGAAACGGCAAAACTACGCACACTGATCCCTTTACGGTGAACCCGTTCGGCGTCATTGCTTAACAGCGGATGCCAGCCCGCCAGCTTGCGTCCCTCTGCCACTCGCCGGTAACCACAGCTTTGTGGTAACCAGGTGAATTCTTTTACTAAGGCAGGAGTAAGCTGGGTGCAGTCGGGAACCGTTTTAAAACGGTTCTCATAATCGCTGCACTGGCAGCTATGGATATCCAGCAGGCGGCAAGCCACGTTCAGCACTGCCAGTTCCTGGGTATCCTCGTCGTGCAACTTTAGCAGGCAGCACTGCCCACAGCCGTCGCATAGCGCTTCCCACTCCTGGGGCGTCAACTCTTCCAGGGTATAGCGCTCCCAAAAACGCTCGCGCATCGCGGTTTCCATCGTTTTCTCCTTCACTACCACACAGAAACACGTCCTATGGTGGTGTATCAGTGTGGCTTAATTCTGCCAACAGCGCTGGCCATAAAGCTTGAAAGTCGTCCTCTAGCGCTTGGTAATCGTCGTGCAGCCAGGGCACCAGAGCGGCAAGCTGATTCGGGCCAGACAATCGCTGGCCGATTCCCGCCACGGCGCGGCAGGTAAACGCGAAATCAGCGTAGCCTCTTAACCAGTCGTGCTCGACAAGTGATGGCACCATACCCGCCAGCCGGTTCGGCGCAGAGCGCGCTAAGAGCAGTCGATAGCAGCGTTTTACAATTACTTCCTGGTCAGCCTGCCCCGCCGTATCACGGGCTAGAAAATGATCCCAAACCATATCGAGCGCAATGCCCGCATAGCGGCGCTGAGCAGGCGGGGCGCGTCGCCGCGCATTAATAACGCTCGGATGACTATCCACCCAGGCATCCACACGACGGTGATGACGAATGCCTAGCGCCGTGGCCGCGGGCCAATCACTTAAGTCACGCCCCTTAACCCCATCGGCAATTAAATTGCCGTAGAGAAAATCATCGCTACCCGCCCTGACGAGCCAAGCATGGGCAAGAAAATTCATGTAAAGCTAACGCTACTCATCGTCAGAACGCATATTAGAATGCGAGGCCACATGGGCGCGATGCATGTCGAGCAAGTAGGCCTCTTTAGGCGGCGGCATCTGTAAATAAAAGCCTTTATCGTTAATACCTTCGACCACATCGGCCGCATTAACACGTGACAACTTTTTATCAGCCGTTAGCAGCATGGTAAAAACCGGCACTGGCTTACCAAACGTTTCCAGCAGTGGCGCTGGTATATTTGCCAATCCTTGACGTTTATCTACGTACAAATACATTTCATCTTTACGCGAGCTTTTGAACACCTCGCAAATCAGTTTGTCGCTCATGATGGTCGCTCCTCAAGGGCCTGGGCCAGCGCAGCATTCAAATACTCTCCCCGCCAACCGCTCGGCCAGGTGCAAGGCTCGCCCGCCAAGTCCTGCATCACAAGTGTTTCAATATCACGGCGGCGCAGCAGCATTTCCGGTGCCACACCTAATTCGTTGGCTTTAGCCGTCACCGCTTTTTTGAGTGCCTTAAAGCGCGATTTGAACGATGGATGCATCGGGTCTGGCCAGCGTGTCGGCAGTGACGCTTCATCGCAATGCTGCGCCTGCTTCACCATTGCCAAAAGAGCATCACCCTCTTTTTTAATTAGCACCGGCTTAACGCCTTCCACCTCAGCGAGCTCGAAGCGGTTGCTGGGCATCTTTTCGGCGATGGCGAACAGCAATTTATCGCTAATTAGCCAATTACGCGGCAAATCGCGACGACGTGTTTCGCCTTCACGCCATGTGGTCATCAGCCGATACGCCTCCATTTGACGGGGCATCAAGCGCCATAATTGACGTTGACGGGTATACCACTGTTGATCGTTATCAACGCTGCGCCCGGCCTGTTCAATCAAGCTAGCACTCTCAGCTTCCACCCACTCACGACGACCTAGCGTAGTGAGCTTTTCAGCCTGTAGCGCCCAGACTTTCAATAAATAGATAACGTCTAGCGCGGCGTAATGGCACTGCGCAGGCGACAGCGGGCGCACTAACCAGTTTGAGCGCGTTTCCTCTTTAGGCAACGTTTCACCGACCCAAAATTCGACCAGTTTTTGATACCCCATTCCTGGATTTTCACCCAAAAAACCTTGTACTACCTGAGTATCAATTAAGGGTACGGGTAACACGCCTGCCCAGTGCTGAAAAACTTCCAGGTCCTCGCTACAGGAGTGGAGCAACTTAATCGCACTGTTTTGCAGCAGAGCACGGAATTTATCAGTACACGGGACAGCCACAGGATCAATTAGATAAGCCTCTTCACCCGCGGTGAACTGAATCAACGCAGGCACTGGAAAGAACGTATTCTCTCGGAAAAACTCGGTATCCAGAGCAATCACAGAAGCATCGGCTACTTGATCGCACGCAGCATCAAGCGCCTCTGGAGTATCAAGCCATTGAAAAGAGGGAGTAAGAGAGGACAAAAGCATTCTTCCAAGTTGGCGCAAGCGCTAAAGCGCTTGCGTTTAGATAGGCTTATTCGCTGGCAAAAGGCAGGCGACCATTAAACGCGCGACTCAAGGTGCCGCCATCAACATACTCCAGCTCACCGCCCATCGGGACGCCATAGGCAAGCCGCGAGAGTTTGACGCCATATTCTGCTAACTGCGAGGCAATATAGTGAGCTGTCGCCTCCCCCTCGATAGTAGGGTTCGTCGCCAACACCACTTCTTCGACGAGCCCTTCTGCGACACGTGCTTCTAACAAATCCAAACCAATCGATTCTGGGCCAATGCCATCTAACGGTGAGAGGTGGCCGTGCAGCACAAAGTAGCGGCCTTTAAAGCCGCCGGCCTCTTCAATCGCTAGTTGATCGGCAGGTGACTCCACCACACACAACAACGCATCATCGCGGCGTGGGCTTTCGCACAGCATGCAAATATCGGCTTCAGTGAGTGTGCGGCAACGTTGGCAATAGCCCACTTCTTCAATGGCTTGTTGAATAACTGCAGCGAGTCGCTGCCCCCCTGGGCGTTCACGCTCAAGCAGGTGCATCGCCATACGTTGAGCCGTTTTAGGCCCAACGCCTGGCAGTACGCGAAAAGCATCCATCAACTGCTCAACGAGAGGAGAAAAACGCATTGCTTAGAACGGCATCTTAAAGCCGGGCGGAAGGTTCAAGCCAGCGGTCGCTGCTTCCATTTTTTCTTTAGAGCTAACTTCCAATTTACGCACCGCATCGTTGACTGCCGCGGCTAGCAAATCTTCCAAAAGCTCTTTGTCTTCTTCCATAACGCTGGGGTCAATGGTCACTTTTGATACGTCATGTCGACCATTCATCGTGACCTTAACCATACCGGCACCCGCCTCGCCCTGCACTTCGGCTTTGGCGACCTCTTCCTGGGCTTGCTGCATTTTTTCCTGCATCTCTTGGGCTTGTTTCATCAAGTTGCCCATTCCACCTTTAAGCATGGTCTAATCTCCAACGTGGTTAAAAGATAGGTCGCTATTGCAATGATATGTGAGACAGCTTAGCGCATTTCATCGGCTGGCTTAACGCTGGATTCTATCAGCTTTGCTCCAAACGCCTGCTGTAATTTCTGTACATGGGGGTCGTGATTGAGTAGATCAACCGCCTGGGCATGACGCTCGTGATTAAGACGCTCTTCGCGCTGCCGGGGTGTTTCCAGGCTATTAGACAACTCAGCCACGTAAAACGCTATTCGCCGCGGCATGCCCTGCTCTTTCAGCGCCCGCTCAATACGTGTTTGGTGCACCTCCGCCTGCATGGCCTCCTGGCTAGGATCCAGGCGAAGGGTCAACAGCGTGCCATCATCACTCTCGACCAGACAGTTGCCTGCTAGATTTCGCGTCAAACCGCCCAACCCGAGTGCATCAAAGCATTGCAACCATTTTGCGTTGTCCAGCCTACCAGCCGGGGCCACCGAAGCAGGTTCCTCCTGCGCAGGAGCAGGATCAGCTGTCAACTCGGGCGCTGGCGGCGAAACCGGTTCCGGCGCTGTTGTTGATTCCGCGACAGGCGCTGGCTCAACCATAGCCGCTGGCTCGGGGCCTTGATCAGGCGC
Organism: Vreelandella indica; assembly: GCF_037070225.1. Classification (NCBI taxonomy): domain Bacteria; kingdom Pseudomonadati; phylum Pseudomonadota; class Gammaproteobacteria; order Oceanospirillales; family Halomonadaceae; genus Vreelandella; species Vreelandella indica. The sequence continues at coordinate 50,463 of NZ_JBANSO010000016.1, read as the reverse complement.
GCCAACCTCGGACGGTGGTGTTTCATTCTCGACAACCCAAGGGGGTGGCTCTTGTAACGGTGCCTCCTCTTCAGCGACAGGTAGGGCTTGGGGCTCGGCTTGGGGCTCGGCTTGGGGCTCGGCTTGGGGTTCTGGCTGCGCTTCTGGCGTGGACTGCTCTTCTGGAATGGTCTGAATGTCAGGCGTTGTTTTCGTTTCTGGCGTGGGCGCTGATGAAACCGTGGCCGGCGCGGGAACGTGAGTATTCGTTTCTGACGCTGCCTCACCTGTAGGCTCGCGACGCAGGGGCAGCGGTGTACGCGGCGGTTTCGGTACGCCTTGAGGACGAAACGCCAGCATGCGCAGCAGCGTCATCTCCAGGGCGCTGCGCAGATCCGGCGCGTGCACCATATCCCCACGGCCCTGAATACCGATTTGGTAATAGAGCTGAATATCCTCGGCGGTAAAGCGGCTCGCTAGCTGCAGGATAACATCACGGTCACCGTGGCTGTTATCGACAGCATCTGGCACCATTTGCGCCACCGCCAAGCGGTGCAGAATGCTGGAAAACTCATCCAGCACCGCGGCAAAATCAGGGCCTTGTTCTGCCAACTCAGCTACTTCGGCCAGTAAGCGCTGCACATCCACATCGGCCAGGGCTTCTGCTAGCCCAAGAATATGACGATGATCCAAGGTGCCCAGCATGGCAGCCACATCCGCATGGCGAACCGCCCCCTGGCCAAACGCGATGGCTTGGTCGGTCAGGCTCATGGCATCGCGCATTGAACCTTCGGCCGCTTTACCCAGCAGCCACAACGCGCTCTCATCAAATGCAACGCCCTCTTCCCCTAGTACGTAAGTGAGGTGCTCCACTACGCGCTCAGGCGGCATATGTTTGAGGGTAAATTGCAGGCAGCGCGAGAGTACCGTCGGCGGCAACTTTTGCGGATCGGTGGTCGCTAGCAGGAATTTAACGTGAGGGGGCGGCTCTTCCAGCGTTTTCAGCAGCGCATTAAAGCTGCTGGTGGAGAGCATGTGCACCTCATCAATCAGGTACACCTTGTAGCGCCCTTGGGTCGGCGCGTACTGAACGTTATCGAGTAGCTCGCGGGTATCTTCCACCTTGGTTCGAGAGGCTGCATCGACCTCAATCAGATCAACAAAGCGTCCTTCATCAATAGCTTGGCAGCTATCGCACTGCCCACAGGGGGTAGAGGTAATGCCTTCATCACCACGCCCGTTGGCCGTGCAATTCAAACATTTGGCGAGTATGCGCGCCAAGGTGGTTTTACCCACCCCACGGGTACCTGTAAAAAGATACGCATGATGTAAACGCCCCTGGTCAAGGGCATTTACCAAGGCGCGTTGAACATGGGCCTGACCAACGAGTTCGTGGAATGTGCGGGGTCGCCACTTGCGGGCCAGAACCTGATAGCTCATGAAGCTGTACTTCCTTCAGCGGGCTAACTTACCTCGCGCTGAAGACAGCGCAAGGTAAGTGCCACGGTGCATAACAATGTGTCATTCTAGCGGTTGCACCATAGCCCGCCAACCGCTTAGGGCGGAGTGCTCAACAACACTTAAGCGTTGTCACCACCCTCTGCAGCACCAGCGCGCTCGGCAGCTGCTTTCACCAGTTTTTCCAGCTCACCGTTCTGATGCATTTCCACCACGATGTCACAGCCACCGACTAACTCGCCTTCTACCCATAACTGAGGAAATGTCGGCCAGTTAGCAATCTTTGGCAGTTCCGCGCGAATGTCCGGGTTATCCAGAACATTAACGAATGCAAAGCGCTCACCGCAGCTCATCAAGGCTTGCACGGTCTGGGCGGAAAACCCGCACTGTGGCAACTGTGGCGACCCTTTCATGAAAATAAGGATCGGGTTTTCGCTGATTTGACGCTGAATGTTTTCGGCGGTAGTGCTCATACTATTTCCTCGCTTATTGATGACCGATGCTTAACTACTCCGTTGCTTAGCTACGTAGCACTTAAATCTAGCATTTGAACGTAGCACTAGAACAAGTACCTGAGTAGAGCGCTCGGCTTTAACGTGTGGGTCTATTCTACGCATGCCATTCGCGTTGCGCATCCCCTGCTGCATAGCTAGGATAGTGTTTTTGCGCGGAGAGAAGCCCTTATGGCGACACGCCATTTCCTAACGCTGTTGGATTTGACCCCGGATGAGCTGGATTATTTGATCCAGCGCGCCATTACCATCAAGACCAACCTTAAAGCCCAAGGCCCTGTTTATACACCCTTACCCAACCGCACCCTGGCGATGATCTTTGAAAAATCGTCAACACGTACGCGAGTTTCATTCGAAACGGGTATGGCACAGCTTGGTGGTCACGCGCTATTTCTCTCCCCTCGCGACACCCAACTAGGCCGCGGCGAGCCGATCGAAGATACCGCTCGCGTACTGTCGGAAATGGTCGATGCGGTAATGATCCGCACCTTCTCCCACGCAGGCCTGGAGACCTACGCCAGCGCCAGCAGCGTGTCGGTTATTAACGCTCTGAGTGATGACTATCACCCCTGCCAGTTGCTAGCCGACGTAATGACCTGGACCGAGCTACGCGGCAGTGTAAAGGGACGCACGGCAGTATGGATTGGTGATGGCAATAACATGTGCCACTCCTGGATCAATGCGGCCCGTCAGTTCGGTTTTCATTTGCGCATATGCTGCCCGAAAGGCTACGAGCCACGCGCCGACATCATGGCGGCCGCTGGTGACCAGATAACATTGCTGCATGACCCGCAAGCAGCGGTCAAAGACGCCGACCTGATCACCACCGATGTCTGGGCCTCCATGGGCCAAGAAGAAGAACAGGCCAAACGTGAGGCGGATTTCGCTGGCTTCCAGGTAACCGAAGCGATGCTTGATCAGGCGAATCAAGAGGTGCTGTTCCTGCACTGCCTGCCAGCACACCGCGGCGAAGAGATCAGCCAGACGCTGCTTGATGACCCCCGCGCCGTTGTTTGGCAGGAAGCCGGTAACCGCCTACATGCACAAAAAGCGCTGATCGAGTTCTTACTGCTGGGCAGGGTTGCTGAGTAATCTTTACTGGAGACGAAAAAAAGCCTCGTTTAATCAACGAGGCTTTTTTCTATAATCTTGATAAATATTATCAGGATTATATTTAATTTTGGTGGAGCCTAGCGGGATCGAACCGCTGACCTCAACACTGCCAGTGTTGCGCTCTCCCAGCTGAGCTAAGGCCCCACATGCTGCTCTTTTCGACAGCGAGGCGGATACTACGATGAACATTTACCTCGGTCAAGTTTTTGAACCACCAGCGTTGACTAATTCTCCTTTGTCGCCAGCTGTGGCACTCTATATGTCGTTAGCAGGATATGTAGTCAGCAATATAAAGTAGCGTACAAGGCCAACGCCTGAGCCCATGATGTTTCCATGCAGGAGCGTATCCATTGATCAGTGTACTTATCGCCGATGATCATCATTTAGTAAGAACCAGTATTGCGCACCTGCTAAACGAAGAGTGTGACATTAAAATTGTGGGCGAGGTCGACGACGGTGAAAATGCAGTGACACAGTGTCGCCATTTGAAGCCCGACATCGTGCTAATGGATATCCGCATGCCGGGCATCGGCGGACTGGAAGCGACACGCCGCATTCACCGCACAATGGAGGACGTCAAAGTATTGATCCTGACCGCGCACATGGAAGACAGCGTACTGCGTCGCATGTTGGAAGCTGGTGCCTCAGGATTTTTAAGCAAAGGTGCAGACGCAATAGAGATGACCGACGCCATACGCCAAGTATTTCATGGTCGGCGCTATGTCAGTCAGGAAATTGCGCAACGCTTAGCCCTTTCACACTTTACTAATGAGGATAATCCGTTTAGCCACCTCTCCCACCGTGAGCTACAGATTGCCCTGATGATTGTTAACTGCCAACGCGTGCAAGACATCTCAGATCGCCTGCACTTAAGCCCTAAAACAGTAAATACCTATCGCTATCGACTGTTTGATAAACTACAGATTGCTACTGACGTTGAGCTCACTCATTTAGCGCTCCGCCACGGGTTAGTCGAGGGGTTTGACGCCGCCCAGATATAACTCAATTTCCCCTGCTGTTATCGGGTACCGACACGCTGATATGACCTTTGATGCAAAACAATTTCTAAGCTCGGTAAGTACCTCTCCTGGTGTTTATCGCATGCTTGATGAACAAAGCAACACGCTCTATGTGGGCAAAGCAAAACGCTTAAAAGCGCGCCTTGCCAGCTATTTTCGTGGCCAGCTGAATACTAAAACCCAGGCCATGGTCGGACGCATCGCCGACGTCCAGGTCACCGTGACGCGCACTGAAACTGAAGCCCTGCTGCTCGAACAGACGCTGATCAAGCAACTGCGTCCGCCCTACAACATTTTGTTGCGCGATGATAAGTCCTACCCCTTTGTCTTTGTCACCGACCGTCACCCTTACCCGGCACTTGAGTATAAACGCGCTCGTCAACGTAGCGATGACGGTCGCTATTTAGGCCCTTACCCCAGCAGTGGTGCGGTACGGGAAAGCCTAGCGCTGATGCAAAAAATATTTCATATTCGGAACTGCGAAGACAGCGTGTTTGCGCACCGTTCGCGCCCCTGTTTGCAGTATCAAATTCAGCGCTGTAGCGCTCCTTGCGTCGACTATATCTCCGCCGAGGATTACCAGCGCGATGTTGAACATGCGGTGATGTGTTTGGAAGGCAAAAGCGAAAATGTCACCCAAGAATTGATGGAGGCAATGGAAGCGGCCAGCCAAGCGCTGAACTTTGAGGAAGCCGCTCGCCTACGCGATCAAGTTCAGCAGCTGCGACAGCTTCAGCAGCGTCAGTTTGTCGATACAGGCGGTGGTGATGCAGATATTTTTGCCTTGGCACAGCGACCCGGCGCGCTAGGCGTTTCTGTTCTCAGTGTTCGCGACGGACGCCTGCTGGGGGCACGCCATCACACGCCAAAAAACGACCTCGATCTCCCGCTAGAGACACTGCTCACTGAAGTGGTTAGCCAATATTATTTTGGCCAACCGCATAACGTTCCTAGCGAAGTCATTACCAGCCACCCACTCGACGATAGTGAGCTGATTGCCGAAGCGTTGACGCAGCAGGCGGGTAAACGCATCCGCGTCACCAGCCAAGTCCGCGGCCACCGCGCCCAGTGGCAACAGCTTGCGATTACTAACGCGGAGCAGCAATTGGCATCGCAGCTTGCCAATCAAACGCAACTTACTCAGCGCTTTACCGCGCTACAAAAAGCACTCGGCTTGGAAGAAACGCCTCAACGCCTGGAGTGCTTTGATATCAGTCACAGCCATGGCGAAGCGACGGTTGCTTCTTGCGTGGTGTTTGATCATCAAGGCCCACGTAAAAGCGACTACCGCCATTTCCGCATTGAAGGGGTGGCCGCAGGTGATGATTACGCCGCCATGCAACAAGCGCTCACACGGCGCCTTAAACGGGTGAAAAGTGGTGAAGCGGTAGCCCCCGACATATTGATCGTTGACGGTGGCAAAGGGCAGCTCAACATGGCACGTGAGGTGTTTAAAACGCTTGAGATCACCAATATCATTCTATTGGGCGTCGCCAAAGGCACCACGCGTAAAGCGGGGCTTGAAAGCCTATTTTTGGAAACAGCGGACAATCCGCTTGATTTGGATCCGGCCTCACCGGCCCTGCATTTAATCCAACACATTCGCGATGAGTCTCACCGTTTTGCCATTGCTGGCCACCGCGCCCAGCGCGATAAAGCGAGACGTACTTCGACACTTCAGGATATTCCGGGCATCGGCCCCAAGCGCAGGCGTGAGCTGCTGCGCTTCTTTGGCGGCCTGCAGGGGGTGCAAAAGGCTAGCCGCGATGAACTCGCCCGCGTTCCAGGTATTAATGCCTCGCTAGCCGAGAGCATTTACCGGGCGCTCAATGGATAAACCGCCTCTTGGCATAGATGCTATCGGCCAAGGGGGATAGAATAAGCGCCAGACACTTCGAATCCTCTGATTTTCCGGCAAGGATCGCACCCTGCGATGAATATACCCAACATACTGACACTGGCGAGAATCGCCTTTATTCCGCTGCTAGTGGTGCTGTTTTATCTGCCCTTCAGTTGGAGCATGCCTATAGCGGCTGGCCTATTTGCGTTAGCGTCCGTCACCGACTGGCTGGATGGCTATTTAGCGCGGCGCTGGAATCAGTCAACGCCATTTGGCGCTTTTCTAGATCCAGTGGCCGACAAACTTATGGTCGTCGTGGCCCTGGCGCTATTAATAGAGCGCTATGACACACTGGTACTCACGCTCCCAGCACTGGTGATTATTGGTCGTGAAATTGTCATTTCGGCGCTGCGTGAATGGATGGCCGAAATGGGCAAGCGTGGCATGGTGGCCGTGTCCTGGGTGGGCAAATTGAAAACAACACTACAAATGGTGTCACTGCTAATCTTGCTGGCGCTTCCACCAGCGCACGAATTTGCGCTGTTAGGAATTATGGTGCTCTATGCCGCTGCTATTCTCACGTTATGGTCCATGATTCAGTACTTGAAAGCCGCCTGGCCACATCTTAGCCGCTCAATGTAAGCTGCTGATAAGTAAATAATGAACACGCGCCAATTCATTGATTGACAAGCTGGCGGTGATCCGTATAATTCGCCCTCGAGTCGAGCGGGAATAGCTCAGTGGTAGAGCATCGCCTTGCCAAGGCGAGGGTCGGGAGTTCGAATCTCCTTTCCCGCTCCAAAGCGAAATTGAAGACGAGGTCGTAAGCTGGAACGCCAGCCCGGTCGAATCTACTTTCTCGCTTCAACGACTTTTGAGGCTGGATGGCAGAGTGGTTATGCAGCGGACTGCAACTCCGTGTACGCCGGTTCGATTCCGACTCCAGCCTCCATCTTTGTGTAGCAGTGATGTTTAAGTAGCACGAAACAGCATTGCGATGTGATTTTTGTGATGTATAGCCCGGATGGCGAAATCGGTAGACGCAAGAGACTTAAAATCTCTCGGGGGCAACCCCGTGCCGGTTCAAGTCCGGCTCCGGGCACCACTTCTTGTTTTATCTTTCCACAGTTATAAACTGTAACTCCCCCCCTTTTTCTGTTCTCTTTTTTACGCTGTAGTTTGCCGCCTTTTTTGTGTCCAAACATCGCTAAACGCTCATCGTCACGCTATGATGCCTGCCGTTTAATGGTTAGCGCTAAGCGGACTAGTCATATCTAAGATATACAAGCTTTTGGTCGGCATGATGAAAGGAGCGGGCACTATGAGCACGCCAATATCCGATGTACTTATCATTGGCGGTGGCGTCGCAGGGCTAACCCTTGCTCTGGAAATGGCTGATCATCAAACAGTCACCTTAGTTCGCCCCGCTCAAGACGACCAAGGCGCCAGCCGCTGGGCACAAGGCGGCATTGCTGCAGTACTCTCGCCCGATGACGATCTCGATGCACATATTAACGACACCTTGATCGCAGGCGATGAGTTATGTGATGTCGAGGCGGTTCGCTTTACCGTCACCCACGGCCCTGCTGCTATTCAATGGCTGATTGATAAAGGCGTTCCTTTTACGCCGGAGACCGACCCCGCCGCCCGGTACCCCTATCACCTAACCCGCGAAGGCGGCCACAATGCCCGGCGTATTATCCACGCGGATGATGCCACCGGCCGCGCCGTGGTGGATACACTGTTAAACAACGTGGCGCAGCACCCCAACATTACCCAGCGCAACGACCTCACCGTGGTGGGATTACTGCAGGATGAACAGGGCACCTGCCGCGGCGCCTATGGCAGCGATACCAACCAGCAGTGGCACTCGCTCATTGCGCGTCATACTGTATTAGCGACCGGCGGGGCCAGTGGTCTTTACCGTCACACCACCACGCCAGCCCCTAGCAGCGGCGAAGGCATGATGATGGCTGCCGAACTAGGCGCTAGTTTGATGAACCTTGAGTTTCAGCAGTTTCACCCGACCTGCCTCTTTGATCCGGAAGGCCCGGCGTTCTTGATTAGCGAAGCGGTTCGCGGTGAAGGCGGTCATTTGCTCAATGAAGATGGACAGCGCTTTATGCTGGCGCTGGATCAACGCGCAGAGCTTGCCCCCCGCGATGTAGTGGCCCGTGCTATTGACGCCGAAATACAGCATGGCACGCTGGGCCATGTGTGGCTGGATATTCGCCATTTAGGTAAGCAGGCAATTCACCACCATTTCCCCACCATTCTGGCCCATTGCGCCTCGCGCGGCATTGATATTACCCAGCAAGCTATTCCGGTAGTACCAGCGGCACACTATAGCTGCGGCGGTGTCGCAACCAACTTACAAGGCGCCACTCATGTCATGAACCTATATGCCATTGGCGAAACGGCCTGCACGGGCCTACATGGTGCCAACCGGATGGCCAGCAATTCATTGCTAGAATGCCTAGTGTTTGCACGCAGTTGTGCTCGTGCTCTACTGGCCCAAGATGACCGCACACCCGTAGAGAAATTTCAGCCCCCTGCCTTCCCAGCAACAGCCCCTTTACCCACAGTATTGCTTAGCGATATCCGCCAACGCATGCGGGCCATCATGAGCCAGCATGTCTCCATCGTGCGTAACGCGACAGGGCTAAATACGGCTCAAAAGCAGCTGAAGGCACTGTTAAATTCGCTGGAAGAAGTAGAAAGCGCATTAGCAGCCCCGGAAGGTAAACGCTTACATCAAGCCCTGCAGTTAGCACGTCTAACGGTACTTGCGGCTCAACAGCGGCATGAGTCGCGTGGCTTGCACTACACCACGGATTGGCCACAGCAGCAGCCGATAGCCGCTGCTTCGACACTGACTTTGCAAGATTTAGAAAAAAGGGGCTAGATCACAGCACTATCGGCCGGGGCGATGAAATAACTTGCGCACTTCGCGCAATTGTTCAGAAGGAGCGCTATCAGGCCATAACCAAACACGCTGCTTACCAACATAAAGCCCTATTAACCAGGGGCCTAAATAGTCGCAGCGCACTTGATACTCCTTATTGTTAAGCGCGTTCAGCGGCTGGTCGTTCTCAGCAGGCAGCTGCTCGCACGGCAACCAGCGGCCATAAAACAGCGAGGCTGTTGATATCAAAGAGAGCACTCCTGTCGGCTGGCGCTGATAACCACGCCACACAAGAGCACCGCCAACCACGGCTACAGCCATTCCTGCTGGCTTACCCCCAACCCAGTAGCTAAGCCCCGCTATTCCAATCAACAGACAGCACTGCGTTAACCGCCACTGCCTAGAGGGTACGATAGGCAGAATTATCGGTGGTTTCAGCATGTTCCACTATCATTTGTACGATACGCCGCTGGCTGGGTTCTTCAGGCCACTCTCGATGCATTAGCCAGACAAACAGGTCCTGGTCTTCACCTTCAATTAGCTGCTGATAGGCCAGTTGATCCGCTTCGCTAATATGATCAAAACGCTGTTCAAGAAACGGAATTAGCAGAAGGTCTAGCTCCCACATACCGCGACGCGAGTGCCAATAAAGCCGTTTGCGCAAAATGGCTGCAGGGGAATTGTCGTCGTTCAACGTCAGCCGCTCCGATTAAATAAATGAAGCACCAGTATACCTAAGCTGTGGGGTCGCGCCAGCGCCCTCCTTCGCCTATGCTATTAATCAGTCTAGAACCTTGTTTTATCTGAATTGTTTTATACTGAATTGAGCAGTATGCTGAATTTGATGTGAGTGAGGCCGAGAGCGCATCAAGGCCTTCAATGTTCGCAGGGAGCTAACCGATGACTAAATCTGAATTAATCGAACAAATTGCGATGCGTCAGCCGGAATTGTCCGCCAAAGATGTTGAAACAGCGGTGCGTATTATCCTGGACGACATGACGGATTCTCTCGCCAGTGGTGGTCGCGTTGAGATCCGTGGCTTCGGTAGCTTTTCTTTGCACTACCGGGAACCGCGCGTAGGGCGTAACCCAAAAACAGGCGATGCGGTTGATCTTGAAGGCAAATATGTGCCGCACTTCAAGCCTGGGAAAGAGCTACGTGAACAGGTAGACGCTAGTCGCGCACTCGGCTATTAAGGGCGGCTATTGCGTTATCCGACCTTCTGCGGGATGACGTCGTCGCTTGAGTCGTACACAATAGCGCTACCGTGAACGTCACAGACTAGGAAACTCACATGCGTTGGATCAAAGGGCTTATTCTGGCCGTTATTTTGCTGATAGTAGTGCTCGTAGGTATTTTGTTTGCCGTTAACAATCAGCAAACGATTGCTTTGAACCTTATTTGGCTGGAACTGCCAGCCGTATCGCTCTCTGTGTGGTTATTGGCGACACTGGTGTTTGGCGTCGTACTGGGCATGCTGGCCATGTTAGGTGTGTATGTCCGCCTAAAAGCAACATTGGCCCGTAGCCAGCGCCATAACAAGCAGCAACGCAAAGAGCTTGATAGCTTGCGCACCCAGGAGTTCAAGGAACTAGCATAAATGCTGGATGTCGCGCTGCTAAGCGTATTGTTGGTCGCTATCGCCATCGGTTATGGCTTGGGCTACCACCAAGCTGGACGCCGTCGACATCGCTCTCAACCGCCCTCAGCGCCCTCACAGGCACTGTCGAGAGATTACTTTGTCGGGCTAAACTATCTCCTTAACGAGCAGCCCGACGAAGCGATCAACACGTTCATCAACGTGCTAGCCGTTAACAGCGATACGGTGGATACTCACATTGCTCTTGGCAAACTTTTTCGCGCCCGTGGCGAGGCGGATAAAGCGGTCAGTATTCACCAAAACCTCTTAGCGCGTCCTGCGCTGTCGCAGCATACCAATGAACAGATCCAGCTGGAGCTTGCCCGGGATTTCATGGCGCTGGGGGTACACGATCGCGCGCAGCGTCTTCTTAACACGCTACTGGAACACAGCAGCGACGATGAACTCCGCTATGCTGCCAAACAGCTATTGGTGGATTTATTAGAGCGTGAAAAGGCTTGGCACCAAGCATTAGAAGTAATTCAACCGCTGTTTAAACAGCACCCAAAGCTGCGGCGCCCTGCCGCGCATTGGCTGTGCGAGCTGGCCATTGAGGAGATCAGCGAAGCCAGTCGAGCGCTTGCTAAAAAGCACCTGAAAAAAGCCCTACAGCTAGATGAAAGTTGCGTTCGCGCCACCTTGCTTTTGGCTGAATTAGAGATGGATAACGGCCACTATGGGCGCGCTATTGGGCGATTAGATAATATCCCGCGCCAGGAGCTAGCCCATATCCCTACTATGCTGCCTGCCCTCAAAAATGCCTATTTGCGTCGTAACGATGAAGCGGGGTTTGAGGCGCACCTTTACCGCCTGCTTGAGCAAGCGCCCTATACCAGCATCATTATTGCGCTAGGCCAGCTCGTGCACCAGCGAGACGGCGTCGACAAAGCCATTGAGCTGGTCGGCGAACGGTTGCGCGCAGCGCCAAGCTTGGGCGGGCTGGATTATTTGATTGACCTGTATATTGAGAGCCAGCGGCTAAACGGAAAATCCTCTCCTGACACGCGCTTATTGCTGCTAAAGCACCACACCGATGCGCTTTTGCTTAATCGTACCCGCCACCGCTGCCGACACTGTGGATTTGCCAGTGATGCGCTCCAGTGGCAATGCCCCAGTTGCCGCTACTGGGGGACTATCAAGCCAGTTATCGGCGTAGAAGGTGAATAGCGACAGTATAAACAGCGCGGTTTATGCAACTGCTAGTTCGGCCTCAATCGCCTCAAGGGCTGCCATAGGGTCTTCGGCCTGAGTAACGGGTCGGCCTATGACTAAATGCGTGCTTCCCGCCTGTATGGCTTGGCTAGGTGTCATAATCCGCTGCTGGTCATTAGTCGCTGCAAAACTAGGGCGAATTCCAGGAGTTACTTTTAAGAACGAATCACCACAAAGTGTTTTAATTCGAGCAGACTCTTGAGCCGAACAGACGACACCGCGTAAGCCGCTCTGCTTCGCCAGCAGCGCTAAGCGCTCTACATGCTCAGCCAGCGGTGCATTAATACCAACATCAGCTAAGTCCTCGGCCTGCATGCTGGTCAATACGGTAACCGCAATTAAATGGGTGGCTAATCCTTGTTGTTCCAGGCGCTGCGTAGCCGCCTCCATCATCCGCTGCCCCCCGCTGGCATGGACATTGACCATCCAAACACCCTGCTCCGCCGCTGCCTGTACGGCGCTGGCAACCGTGTTGGGTATATCATGAAACTTAAGGTCTAAAAACACCTCAAAACCACGTCCATGTAACGCTTCAAGCACGGCGGGGCCACTGCGAGTAAATAACTCTTTACCCACTTTAACGCGGCAGCGGGCAGGGTCAAGCTGATCAGCCATGCACAGCGCCGCATCTAGCGAAGGGTAGTCAAGCGCAATAATGATCGGGGAATCAGTAGCCATATAGTTGCTCCGAATGTAGTTTTTGCCATTATATCAGTCTCTCCCCCCTCCTCGCCCCCTCACGATGTAAGCTATTTGCCATAGGGCTATAGCTAAAAACTTACAATCGCTGTCGTACATCGCTGACATATTCACTTATTAAAAAAAGCTAAGTTGATAGTGCAGCGGCGTTCATAACGCTAAAAGACAATTCAAGCGTATAACATCATCTTCTCTGAACTTCGCGCACTACATCAATGACATCAAACGTTATTAAAAGGATTATCGAGGATGAACATGACTCTTAAAGGAACTTTAGCCGCACTTTTACTTAGCATTAGCTTGGGGCTTTCCAGTGGCGCGCTGGCACAAGAGGTGGCGCCCATCAACGTCAATACCGCCGATGCTGAGCTGCTGGCCGAATTACCGGGCATTGGCCCAAGCCGAGCAGAAGCAATCATTGAAGAGCGCGAAACCAACGGGGCCTTTGAAAGCGCTGAAGACCTTGAACGTGTCAGTGGCATTGGGCCTGCCACCGTCGACCGCATGCGCGATCAAGTAACGTTTGAAGAGTAGTTTAACGGTGCAAACCACCATAACCCGGTAGCGCTTAAGCGCTGCCGGGTATTTTTAGTGAAATGTATTGAGCACCAAGGGCTAAATCATCCACTCATCCATAAATTTGTGTACAGGTAACGCTTCAAGCGTTGGCTGATGGCTGCATAGATCAACAATTTTTTGGCAACGACTTGCTGGAAATCGCATCGCCAAATGTCGCTTAAACTTATCAACTAACAATGGCATACCTTCTTCACGCCGGCGCCGGTGGCCTAACGGATACTCCACCACGGCTTTATCTGTCGCACTACCATCCTTAAAAAAAACCTGCACTGCGTTAGCGATAGAGCGCTTCTCAGGGTCGTGATAATCCGCCGAATATCCCGCGTTTTCCTCTACCACCATCTTGCCCCGCAGCTCATCAATCAGCGGATGAGCCGCGTGAAAACTATCTTCATAATGATCAGCGGTCAGCTCGCCAAAGATAAGCGGCACCGCGGTCATGTACTGCAAGCAGTGGTCGCGGTCCGCTGGGTTAGCGAGCGCCCCGGTTTTGGAAATGATACGGATAGCCGAATCATGAGTGGTCAGCACGATCTTATCAATGTCAGCCAGGCGATCTTTCACCTGAGGATGAAGGACTACCGCAGCTTCACAAGCCGTTTGAGCATGAAACTCAGCAGGGAAAGTGATCTTGAACAGGATATTTTCCATCACATAGCTGCCAAACTCGCGCTGGAAACGCAGCCGACGCTCCGCTTCTGGCTTCAGACTCAAATCTTTATTGGCGTGGCTAAATAGTACATCGTAGAAGCCCCATTGGGGCGCCGACAGCGCGCTGGGAACACCCATTTCACCGCGCAGGGCGATATCCGCCAAGCGCACACCCCGTGAAGTGGCGTCCCCCGCGGCCCAGCTTTTCCGCGAACCTGCGTTGGGCGCATGACGATAAGTTCGCAGGCTCTGACCATCGACCCACGCATGGGAAAGCGCCGACAGCACCTGCTCACGATTGGCGCCCAACAACTTGGCGGCCACCGCAGTAGACGCCACCTTTACTAATACCACGTGATCAAGTCCAACCCGATTAAAGCTGTTTTCCAGCGCCAGTACACCCTGTATTTCATGGGCCATAACCATTGCTTCAAGCACATCACGCATCACAAGCGGTGCTTCACCTTGAGCAACTCGCCGCTGAGAGAGGTGATCGGCTACCGCCAGAATGGCCCCAAGATTATCGGAGGGGTGGCCCCACTCGGCGGCAAGCCAGGTATCGTTATAGTCCAGCCAGCGGATGATACAGCCGATATCCCATGCCGCTTTGACTGGATCAAGACGCAGCGTTGTGCCTGGGACTCGGGCTCCAAACGGCACCACCGTGCCTTCTACTATCGGCCCAAGGTGCTTGGTACACTCCGGAAAGCGTAGTGCCAAGAGCCCACAGCCAAGCGTATCCATCAGGCAGTAACGCGCAGTCTCCAGCGCCTCTTGGGAACCCACCTGATAGTTCAGGACATAATCGGCAATGGCCTGCAGCTCGGGATCGTAATCGGGCCGCTCATTGGCTTCGGATGTGGCAGATGGTCTGGTAGACATAGCGCTCTCTCCTACTGTTGAATCACCTACTCCTCAGTATGGCTCAAGGAACGCGCCCTAAAAGCTGTCCCCAGGAATTCTCACCACTCCTTCCATCAATACCCGGGCACTACGGCTCATCACCGCCTGCTCGATATGCCACCTCCCCTCGATCAAGCTTGCTTCAGCGCCAACCCGCAGGCTGCCAGAAGGGTGTCCAAAAGTGACCGCGTTACGTTGACCGCCACCTCCTGCTGCCAGATTCACCAGCGTGCCTTCAATGGCAGCTGCGGCGGCAATGGCGACGGCGGCCGTGCCCATCATGGCGTGATGCAACTTGCCCATCGAGAGCGCTCGCACCACCAGATCGATATCACAAGCATTCACCCTCTTACCGCTCGAAGAGAGGTAATCCACTGGCGGGCCCACAAACGCCACTTTGGGTGTGTGCTGACGGTTAGCGGCCTCACTGATGTCGCTTATCAGTCCCATTCGTAATGCGCCATGGGCACGAATGGCTTCAAACATCGCAAGTGCTTTACCGTCGCCATTGATGACATCCTGAAGCTCGGTACCCACGTAGCCAATATCATCGGCATTAATGAAGATCGTGGGTATCCCGGCATTGATCAGGGTGGCTTTCAACACTCCCACACCCGGGACATCCAGTTCATCGATTAGGTTGCCAGTGGGGAAGATTGCTCCCTCGCCGTCCGCCGGGTCCTTAAAGGCTACTGGAATCTCAGCCGCGGGAAATGTCACTCCATCCAGCTCAAAACCGCCAGTCTCCTGCACCTGACCATTCACGACAGGCACCTGGGAGACAATGGTTTTCTGAATATTGACCTGCCAGATTCTTACCTCGACGACACCATTTTCTGGAATACGTGATGCATCAACTAGGCCATTGGCTATCGCAAAGGGGCCAACCGCCGCCGATAGGTTGCCGCAGTTGCCGCTCCAATCCACATAGGGCTTGTCGATCGAGACTTGGCCAAACAGGTAATCCACATCGTGTTCGGCTGACTCACTTTTCGACAGAATGACGGTCTTGCTGGTACTTGAGGTCGCCCCGCCCATGCCATCGATCTGTTTTTCGTAAGGGTCGGGGCTGCCGATGACGCGCAGTAGCAACTGATCCCGCGCTACGCCCGGCTGCTGGGCCGCTTCGGGTAGATCGTTGAGCTTAAAAAAAACGCCCTTACTGGTGCCGCCGCGCATATAGGTGGCCGGGATCTTTATCTGCGGCACATGTTTGTTTTGAACTGACTCGCTCATTATTACCACTCCTAAAAATAACCCGGTGCTCTAAGACTGATTCGAAAAGCTAGGTTCGAAAAGCTAGGTTCGAAAAGCTAAAGACACCGGGTTCTCTTGGCCAGATACGGTTTTAAGCTGCCGTCGATTCGAGGAAATCCTGGGCGAAGCGCTGCAGTACGCCACCAGCGGTGTAAATTGACACCTCCTCGGCGGTATCCAAACGGCACTTCATCGCGACGCTCTCGCTGTCTCCGCTTTGGCGGTGGATTACCAGCGTGAGCATTGCCCCTGGCGAAACGGCGCCTTCGACATCGAAGGTTTCGGTGCCATCCAGAGCGAGTGTCATGCGCGTAGTACCCGGTTCAAACTCCAATGGCATCACCCCCATACCGATCAGGTTGGTGCGGTGAATACGCTCAAAGCCTTCAGCGGCAATCGCTTCCACACCTGCCAGGGCCACACCTTTGGCCGCCCAATCCCGCGACGATCCCTGACCGTAATCCGCACCGGCAATAATGATCAGCGGCTGCTTACGCGCCATATAGGTTTCAATCGCTTCCCACATTCGGGTCACTTCGCCTTCGGGCTCTACCCGCGCCAGCGAACCCTGTTTTACCTTGCCATCGGCATCGCGCACCATTTCGTTAAACAGCTTAGGGTTGGCGAAAGTAGCGCGCTGGGCGGTGAGGTGATCGCCGCGGTGCGTCGCGTAGGAGTTAAAGTCTTCTTCCGGCACGCCCATTTTGGCCAGGTACTCACCCGCCGCGCTGTTGAGCTGTATCGCGTTGGAGGGAGAGAGATGGTCGGTCGTGATATTGTCCGGCAGGATTGCCAGTGGGCGCATGCCTTTCAGGGTGCGCTCTTTAGCCATATTACCTTCCCAGTAAGGCGGGCGACGGATATAGGTACTCTGGGGGCGCCAGTCATATAGGGGGCTGACCTGAGCGCGGGCGCTCTTGTCCAAATCGAACATGGGAATATAGGTCTGGCGGAACTGCTCCGGCTTCACCGATGACTTAACGATCGCGTCGATCTCTTCATCCGCTGGCCAGATATCCTTTAACGTGACAGGGTTGCCCGCCTGATCCACGCCCAGGGCATCTTTTTCAATATCAAAGCGAATCGTGCCCGCAATGGCGTAGGCGACCACCAGCGGCGGTGAGGCCAAAAACGCCTGCTGGGCATGGGGATGAATACGGCCATCGAAGTTACGATTACCGGAAAGTACGGCGGTTGCGTAGAGATCGCGCTCGATAATCTCCTGCTGAATTTTTGGTTCCAGCGCTCCGGACATGCCGTTACAGGTGGTGCAGGCGTAAGCCACCACCCCAAAGCCGAGATTTTCCAGCTCGCTCATCAACCCGGCTTCTTCCAGGTACATCTTGACGGTTTTCGAGCCCGGCGCCAGCGACGACTTCACCCACGGCTTACGCAGCAGACCGAGCCGATTGGCGTTACGAGCGATCAGCCCGGCGGCAACCATGTTGCGCGGGTTAGAAGTATTGGTGCAGCTGGTGATAGCGGCAATAATGACGGCACCATCAGGCATTCTGCCCGCCTTCTCCTCTTCCCGCGCTGCCTCAAGCCCTACCGCAATACCGCGCTGTGCCAGTTCTGAAGTGGGCAAGTGTGCATGAGGATTAGACGGCCCTGCCAGAGTGCGGTGTACCGATGAAAGATCAAAAGTCAGCACCCGCTCGTACTCAACCTCGGTCAAACTGTCCGCCCACAGGCCAGTGTGTTTGGCATAGGTTTCCACCAGCGCCACCTGCTCATCTTCACGGCCGGTAATTTTCAGGTAATCGATGGTTTGACCATCGATGTAGAACATCGCCGCAGTCGCGCCGTATTCGGGGGTCATATTCGAAATCGTGGCGCGATCACCCACGGTGAGCGCATCGGCACCTTCGCCGTAAAATTCCAGATAAGCCCCGACGACGCGCTCTTTACGCAGGAACTCGGTAATCGCCAGCACCATATCGGTGCCGGTAATCCCCGGCTGCAGCTTGCCGGTCAGTTCTACGCCGACGATATCCGGTAAGCGCATCATGGAAGCGCGGCCTAACATCACGCTTTCGGCTTCCAGGCCACCCACGCCCACCGAGATAACGCCCAAGGCATCGACCATGGGCGTATGGCTGTCGGTACCCACACAGGTATCCGGATAGGCAATGCCGTCGCGGTTTTGCACCACTGGCGACATCTTCTCCAGATTGATTTGATGCATGATGCCGTTGCCGGGCGGGATTACATCGACGTTCTCGAATGCCGTCTTGGTCCAGTTGATAAAGTGGAAACGGTCATCGTTGCGACGATCTTCAATGGCACGGTTTTTCTCGAAGGCGCCCTCTTCTGAGCCTGCGTGCTCCACCGCCAATGAGTGATCGACAATCAGTTGGGTGGGCACCACCGGGTTGACCTTGGCGGGATCGCCGCCCTTTTCGGCGATGGCGTCACGTAGCCCGGCCAAATCGACCAGTGCGGTTTGGCCGAGGATATCGTGGCAAACGACACGCGCCGGGTACCAAGGAAAATCCAGGTCGCTCTTGCGCTCGATCAGCTGTTTCAGCGCATCGGTGAGCAGTGCTGGATCACAGCGGCGCACCAACTGCTCGGCCAGCACACGCGAGGTATAGGGCAGCTGAGCATAGGCACCGGGCTGGATATCTTCCACCGCCTCGCGAGCATCAAAAAATTCAAGCGCTGTGCCAGGCAGGGGTTTACGGTATTGGGTATTCATAACAGGCAGACTCACAAGAAGGGGCTGAAAAAAGCCCGGTAGCCAAGCCACCGGGCATCACGCAGGTCAGTCTCGCGCTTCTATCGGCACCCACTCGCTCTTCTCGGGGCCGGTGTAATCGGCACTGGGGCGGATGATGCGATTATTGGCGCGCTGCTCAAATACGTGTGCCGCCCAGCCAGTCAGCCGCGAGCAGACAAAAATCGGCGTGAACAGTTTGGTGGGTATATCCATAAAGTGGTATGCGCTGGCGTGGAAGAAGTCCGCGTTACAGAACAGCTTTTTCTCGCGCCACATTACCGCTTCGACCCGCTCGGAAACCGGGTAAAGCACTTTGTCGCCTACGTCGTCGGAGAGCTTCTTGGACCAGTGCTTGATAATCGCGTTGCGCGGATCGGACTCGCGGTAGATCGCATGACCAAAGCCCATGATCTTGTCCTTGCGCTCCAGCATTCCCATGATCTTGCTTTCCGCCTCTTCCGGCGACTGCCAATTCTCGATCATCGCCATGGCCGCTTCATTGGCGCCACCATGCAGCGGGCCGCGCAGCGAACCAATCGCGCCGGTCACGCAGGAATGCATATCCGAAAGCGTTGAGGCGCATACTCGCGCTGTAAAGGTAGAGGCATTGAACTCGTGCTCGGCGTAAAGAATCAGCGAAACGTTCATGACCCGGGCATGCAGTTCAGAAGCAGGTTCGCCGCGCAGCATATGGAGGAAGTGACCGCCTACCGAGTCATCATCCGTCTCAGTATTAATGCGTACGCCGTCATGAGAGAAGCGGTACCAGTAGCAAATAATCGAGGGCAGCACCGCCAGCAGGCGGTCGGCCACGTCCTGCTGCTGATCGAAGTTCTCCTCGGTTTCTAGATTGCCCAGCATTGAGGTGCCGGTGCGCATCACATCCATCGGATGTGCATCTTTAGGAATCTGCTCAAGCACCGTTTTCAACGCATCGGGCAAACCGCGCAGGTTTTTGAGCTTACTGATGTAGTGATCTAATTCGCCCTGGTTGGGCAGCTTGCCTTTTAGCAGCAGGTAAGCAACCTCTTCAAACTTGGCTTTTTCGGCAAGCTCTTTGATATCAAATCCACGGTAGGTCAGGCCTGAGCCGGTTTTGCCTACTGTGCATAGCGCGGTAGAGCCAGCGCTCTGACCACGTAGTCCTGCACCTGTTGCGGGTTTATCAGCCATGGTGTGTCTCCTAACTCTGCTTTTATTTTAAATTGTGTGTTTCATTTAACTTTCGGCAAGGCAGTCTCGGTGACGAGAGCAGGTTTCCGCGAGGGCGCCGTGAACCCATCCCTGGGCGCTACTTTCGACATCTGACCGCCATGGATGGCGGAAATGCCGGAATCGTCAGGAACATTTTCCGGCCCTGTCGAAAGACCCTCGCTTCAACCTGCCCTCTCACCAGTTGGCCTTACTGGTCTTCGCCTTTTTCAGCAAATAATGCATCGAGCTTTTGTTCAAAGTCGTGGTAGTTCAGAAAATCATAGAGCTCATCGCGGGTCTGCATGATAGGCACGACGTCTTTTTGGTGGCCGTTGTCGAGAATGCTTTGATAGACCTGGAGCGCAGCAGCGTTCATAGCGCGGAACGCGGAGAGCGGGTACAGCACCATGCGGCAGCCAACGTCACCCAACTCGGATTGGGTAAACAGCGGAGTAGCGCCGAATTCGGTGATGTTGGCCAAAATGGGCGCGTTGACCCTTTCACAGAAAGCTTTGTAATCATCCAGCGTGTGAACGGCTTCGGCAAAAATAGCATCCGCCCCCGCTTCAACGCAGGCGTTAGCGCGCTCAATAGCCGCATCAAGGCCCTCTTTTTGAAACGCATCGGTGCGGGCAATCAAATAGAAGTCGGGGTCGACCTTGGCATCAGCGGCGGCTTTGATACGGTCGACCATCTCCTGCTGGGTGACAATTGCCTTATTCGGACGGTGCCCACAGCGCTTTTGCGCGACTTGGTCTTCCATATGTACCGCGGCGACACCAGCACGCTGCATCTCTTTCACAGTGCGGGCGATATTGAAAGCACCGCCCCAGCCGGTATCGATATCCACCAGCAGCGGCAGCTCGGTGGCGCCGCAGATACGGTGGGCATCTTCCACCACATCATTCATGGTTGTCATGCCCAGATCCGGCAAGCCAAACGACGCATTGGCAACACCGCCACCAGAAAGGTAAATCGCTTGGTGACCGACTTTCTCGGCCATCAGCGCGGTGTAGGCATTGATGGTGCCAAGGATTGGCAGCGGGCGGTTAGCCTCTAGCGCGGCCCGAAAGCGGGCGCCGGGAGTCATTTGGGACATGGGCGTTTCTCCTGTTACTCATTTCTACTTATGTTTAGTTATGTTTAACGACGACTTAACGATGAGATTCTGATGCTGACTGTTCGAGGGTCGCTGCATAGCGATCCGCCACATTGGCGCGGGAGGCGCTGACATGACGGCGCATCAACAGCTCGGCCAACTCGGCGTCCCCGGCTTCAATGGCGTCCACAATGCGATGGTGCTCCACGAAAGCCCGCTGCGGTCGCGTGCCACTGGCACTGAATTGGGTGCGATAAAGGCGCACGAGATAGTAGAGGTCATCGCAGAGCAGATTCATTAGCATTTTGTTATGGCTGCCCTGAACAATGCAGTAGTGAAAATCGAGATCGCCTTCGCGCTGGTAGTAAGCTTCGCCGCGCTTCAGGTCGGCCTGGCCTTCGTGTAGCGCTAGTACATCGCGCAAACCCTGAACCTCCTCCGGCGACATATGCTCCGCCGCCAGACGCGCCGCCATACTTTCCAGAGCCTCACGCAGGTCAAACAGCTCTAGAAGCTCTTTCATTGAGAGTTGAACCACGCGCGCGCCTACATGAGGAACTCGCTCAATCAGGCGGTGTGCTTCCAGGCGACGCATCGCTTCGCGCAGCGGCCCGCGTGAAATACCATAGGTCTTGGAAAGCCCCGGTTCAGTGATCTTGCTTCCGGGGGCGAGTTCGCCACGCACGATGGCATCCTGCAATTGATGAAATACCCGCTCTGCGAGCGTGCGTACTTCGGGTACAGCCATTTCCGAGGCGGTTGCCTCAGAACCTGCTGTTGCAGAGGAAGCGTTGGCGGCAGTAGACGAGTTAGAAGCGAGTGTTGCCATGATTAATTGTCGACAATTGAAAAGTAAACAAACTCTAGCGTGTGTTATTTGAACCGTCAACTAGCCTAGATAGCCGATTTTGTACGCCTTTCGTTGTACTGATAGGGACAATCAGATCAGCTCTGTCAACAATCAAGCAGTTATTGTTAGGTAACGAGTGGTGGGTTGCGGTTGCATAGCGTTAAATGCGACAGGCGTCTAACACTGGTGTCATTGCCTACGCCCCTCTAAAATGGCTCGCCCTTTACTGGCGAGGCGTTTGTTTAATGATCAAGGCGTTGTCGATGACTTCCCTGCCCTATTCACCCGACCCCTTGGGCGTATTCGCCTGCCTGCGCGCCAGACCCGGCGCGGTGCTGCTCGATAGTGGTCGCCCGATTGCCAATGGCCGCTTTGATATTATCAGCAGCGACCCCCTGGCTACGCTGGAAGTGACGAGCGACGGCAACCCGAGCCTCTCATCTCACCAGTTCAGCCCTCCATCACACCTAGCCAACGATGCGTTTGCGCTGCAGCAGTGGCTATTGGATCAGTTAGATATCCCTAATGAGCCCAGCGAACTCCCTTTTCTTGGCGGTTTGATTGGCTATTGGGGCTACGATTTAGGACGTAAAACCTTATCCATACCTAGCGGTCAAGCGAGCCCGGTCGCACTACCACAAGCCCGTCTAGGACTTTACGATTGGTGTATTACGCTAGATCACGTGGCCCAGCAGGCATGGTTAATTGCCACGCCGGAACGTCGTGACCAGGTAAAAACCTGGCTTGCCACGTCACCAGACCAGCCAGGCACATTTGCACTTAATAATGCCTTTCAGGCCGAGCTTAGCCATGAACAGTACGTCTCGCGCTTTAACGCCGTGCAGCGCTATATACGGGCGGGAGATTGCTATCAGATCAATTTAGCGCAGCGTTTTTATGCCGACTATGAGGGGGATGAGTGGCAAGCGTACCTGCGATTGCGGCAGGCAACGCCCACGCCTTTTTCGGGCTTCATGGCCTGGGGAGATAAAGCCGTTCTCTCACTTTCGCCGGAGCGTTTTATCCAATGCCGCAATAGAGAAGTCGAAACGCGGCCCATCAAAGGCACCCGTCCGCGGGGCGCAACGCCAGAAGAAGATCAGGCGTTAGCGGAACAGCTATTGAGCAGCACTAAAGACCGCGCTGAAAATGTGATGATCGTTGACCTGTTGCGCAATGACTTAGGCCGCGTGTGTAAGCCTGGCTCCATTCGCGTGCCGCAACTGTGCCGCCTGGAGAGCTACCCCAACGTGCACCACCTGGTTAGCGTCGTGCAGGGAACGCTGGCCGATAGCTATACCCCACTGTCACTTCTTGAAGCCGCTTTTCCCGGCGGCTCGATTACCGGCGCGCCCAAGATTCGCGCCATGCAGATCATTGATGAATTAGAGCCCTGCCAGCGCAGCGTCTATTGCGGCAGCTTAGGTTATGTCGATGTACGCGGGAGTATGGATACCTCCATCGCCATTCGCACGATGGTTGCCGAGGCGGGAAGATTGCATGTATGGGGCGGCGGCGGCTTAGTGGCAGACTCTCAAGCGGACGAAGAGTACACCGAAACATTGGATAAGATTCGCCACCTAATTGGCGCCCTGGAATAAGCAATTAAATTTCTATATCTAAAAGGAATATAAAAGCCTAACTAAACGGTATTGGGGCGTCAGGGGTCGGGTTTGATAGCCTAGTCACCATGACTCTACACCCGAACAGGAGGCAGCATGTCCTCAGAGCTTGAAGCGATCAATAACGAATTTGCTAACAACCCGCAGGGTTTGGTTGAGTGGGCTTTAGTCCAGGGCGCGCGGCCTATCTGCACCACTAACTTTCGCCCTTTTGAGGCGGTGATTCTGCACATGGTCAGCCAGGTACGCCCAGATATACCGATTGTTTGGATGGACAGCGGTTACAACACCGAGGCGACCTATCAATTCGCCGACGAGGTGATAAAACAACTCCACCTCAATATCGTCAGCTTTGTGCCCCGTCGTACCCGCGCCCACCGCGAAGCGCTGGACGGCCCCATGCCGGGCATTGACGACCCGCGCCATGCAGCCTTTACTCAGGAAGTGAAACTCGAACCATTCGAGCGTGCGTTGCGTGAAATGCAGCCTGACGTATGGTTTACCGCGCTACGCGCTGAAGACACCCCCGAACGCGCCAAAATGCAGGCGGTTAGCCGCAACAGCGACGGCCTGTTAAAAGTGGCCCCGCTGCTACAGTGGAGCGCTAAAGATATGTATCAGTACCTACAGGCGCATAACCTACCCAACAACTTCGACTACTTTGACCCCACTAAAGTGGAAGAGAAGCGCGAATGCGGGCTGCATTTACAGCACTGATACTCGCCAATAATCAATACTCGGGCAGGTCTAAGTCATCAAACAGCGACTGTTCATGGCGTGGACCTGCTGTTAGCGCTTCATCCACACGGTCACGGGTTAAGTGAGGCGCGAAGCGCTCTAAAAAGTCATACATATAGCCGCGCATAAAAGTACCACGACGAATACCAATCTTGGTCGTGGAGCTGGCAAACAGATGGCTTGCATCCAGTGCTACCAAGTCATCGTCAAGCGTCTCATCCACGGCCATATGCGCCACGATACCCACGCCCATTCCCAGGCGCACGTAGGTTTTTATCACATCGGCATCGGCTGCCGTGAGCACTACGTTAGGCGTTAACCCCTTCGCTTTAAAGGCATCATCTAACTGAGAACGACCAGTAAACCCAAACACATAAGTCACCAACGGATGCTCGCCAAGCGCCTCAAGGGTCAACGGGCCATCATGAGTCGCTAAAGGGTGCCCCTTAGGCACCAGTACGCAGCGGTTCCAGCGATAGCATGGCAGCAGTACCAAATCGGTAAACAGCTCCAGTGACTCGGTGGCGATAGCAAAGTCTGCCTGCCCTTCGCTAACCATCTGTGCAATCTGTTTGGGCGTCCCCTGCTGCATATGCAGGGCTACATCAGGGTATTTCAGCGTGAATTCGCTAATGATCGGTGGTAGCGCGTAACGAGCTTGAGTGTGTGTGGTTGCAATCGACAGGCTGCCACGACGCTCGTCGCTATGCTCCTGGGCAACCTGCTTGATATTATCGGTCAGGCGCAGCACTTGCCCGGCCAGTTCAATAATCGATTGGCCAGCAGGCGTTACTCGCGTTAGGTGCTTGCCGCTGCGGGCAAAAATCTCAACGCCAAGCTCGTCTTCCAATAAACGAATTTGTTTGGAGATCCCCGGTTGTGAGGTAAATAGACTTTGCGCCGTGGCTGAGACGTTCAGGTTATGTCGATTGACTTCCCAGATATAGCGTAGCTGTTGTAGCTTCATATCCTCACCTTATTTATTCTCTAAACAGATCTATGTAGGATGCGCTTTGAAACACATCCTTGCGCAGCTACTACGATGCGTTTGATGGAAATCGGCGCTGGTGCAGCACTTTACAGCACCAGATAGAATAAAAAACAAATGGATAATACTTTTATATTATAAAAAATCTTCCTACCAGCATCCATTAATTTCTGCTATTCAGATAAATCACCACACGGGAAATTTGCCAGCAACCTCCGCGCCCGCTAACATCTGACCACGCTTATCGTGATAGAGATGAGGCGCGGTGAACGAGCGCCAATTGATCGCGTAATGACCGTTGCTCCATTTGAGGCAACGAAACAGTAAGAGCAACGCAAACGGGAGAAGCAAATGGCTAATAATGTTGATGTCACCAACGCCAATTTTGAGCAAGAAGTCCTCAACGCTGAACAGCCTGTGCTAATGAAGTTCTGGGCGCCCTGGTGTGGCCCGTGCAAAGTCATGGCCCCGGTCGTTGATGAAGTAGCTGCAGAGCGTCAGGACAGCCTGAAAGTCGTTAGTGTCAATGTTGACGATGCACCTGAAATTGCTGCCGAGCAAGGCGTACGCGGTGTACCTACCGTGATGCTGTTTAAAGCAGGCACCAAAGTCGCCTCACTGGTTGGCGCGCAATCCAAATCACAACTAACGCAGTTCATCGAACAGAATGCCTGATGACAGCCGTTTAGTACGTGCAATTACCGCCGACGCTGTCGGCGGTAGTGTTATCAATAATCTTTACCTCAATTTCAGCGCTTCCACGGCGGCAAGCTTGCGTCACTCGCCCTACTATCCTTTATACGCCGCCTCCCAGGCCCTAGCAGCCGAGCGATCCAGCGTGTTTGTGGGTGGCTATCAAGCGCGATTTTAAGTGTCATTGTCAGCACCACCGAAAGTAACATCCCCGCCGCACCAAAGATCCAGCCCCACACGACCAACGATAAAAACGCCACAAAGGTGGAGAGCCCTAACGCCTGCCCCATTACCCGTGGCTCAATTAGGTTGCCAAGCACAAAGTTGATGACCAGATAGGCCGATGCCAACAGCATCGCTTGAAACGCGCCGCCATCTTGGGCAACCAGTAGTAACAACACCGGCGGTATGGCAGCCAGAGCAGAACCAATATTAGGAATGAAGTTTAGCGCAAAGGCTAACACCCCCCACAGCAGTGGAAATTCAACACCAACAATCAAGCAAGAGAGCCAAACCAGCGCACCCGTGGCAAGGCTAATAACCGTCTTAACCGCAAGGTAGCGCTTTAGCGTTAAGCTGAATTCACTGAAACGCTTCAAACTGGGCGCTGGATTTTCCAGTGCTCGAGATATTTTGTCGCGCACATTGAGCGTCTCAAACAGCATAAAGATAACCAGCAGCCCAACAATAATGCTCTGCATGAAGAGATTGCCAAGCTGGCTCAATAGCGCTGGCATCCAGGAGCCTTCATCCTCGCCTTCAAAGAGGGAGTTGATCTGGTCCGGGTTGATGGCTAATCCGCGTGAAGAGAGCGCATTAAGCAAGTTCCAATACTGTTCATACAGCCGAGACTCAATTTCCGGCAGCGCCGTCAAAAAAGTGCTAAAGCTATTAACCACTAGCAGACCAATGAGCGATATAAACGCCAGCAACACCATTAAGGTCAGAAAGGCCGACATTCGCATGCTCAGACCACAGCGGTGCAGCCACTGCACCGGCGAGGTACACACCACCGCGATAAATATCGCCAGTAGCAACGGCACCAGTAAATCAGCACCAACTTTCATTCCAGCAATAATCACTACCAACGCGGCAAGCGCCAAGGTGGCATTGAGCGGAATACTTCGGTAATCCTCATCAGACACGTTCGACATAATCTTTCCCTAGCCTGTTATTGGTACATAATGGCTGCTTTGATCATAGTGCACAAACCGTGCAAACAATAAGCAACCGTTGTGCGTCCACTCTTCCTTGCTGAACTTTCTTTTCTACTACCCTTCCAAGTTGTGTCTGCCCTAACTTCTTGAAACAGCTTTTAAAACGATGATTTAACTTGGCGGCGCGGCTGTCCACTCACTGCTGCCCTCTTACTTAGGAAGCCATTTATGAAAGCAATTCCACTCAGTCTTCAAAATGCTGGTTCTCAAACACTAGGTTCTCAAAGGTCAGGTTCTTCAGGACTACGCTCTCAACTTCTAGGTTACGGCCTGCTAGGTGGTACCTTATTAGCACTCCTAAGTGCGCCTTTTGCTCACGCGGCACCGGCACATCAAGCGCCCCCCAGCCTGCACGTTCAAGCGCAATCTTGGGTTGAGGTAGAACCCAACAAGGCCACCCTCAACGCGCGCTTATGGGAAAACACGCCAGCCCTTTCCACCATGGAAGAAAGCGATAGTAGCGCACTTAGTGATGCACGCGAGCGTTTAGAAAGCCGCGCCAGCGAATTAATCGAAAAAATGGAAGCCACCGGTCTTGAACGCAACGCCATCAACGCTGGATCGCTTAACGTCTACCCAGAGCACATTCAAGGACCGCGCAACGAAGACGGCGAACATGAAACACTCCAGCGCACACGACTGGAGCGCCCTATCACCGTCGAACTTACCGACCTTGATCAGTTAAGCGAAGTGTTAGACGCACTGATTGCAGCGGGCGTTAACTCGCTGGACGGCGTGCAATTCGACCTACAGGACCGTGATGCCGCGACTGACGAAGCATTGGTCAAAGCACTCGAGAAAGCACAGCACAAGGCAAACCTGATGGCCGACAGCTTAGATGCCGAATTGGGCCATGTGCAGCGCATTGAAGAAACTCAATCACCTATCTTCCAACCGCAGATGATGTCGATGCAGGCAGAGAGCGATGCCACTGGTGCCAGCCAATCCACTGCCACCAGTGATTACAGCCCTGGCACCATTCGTATTGATGCTGGCGTTAACGTTGTGTGGGCGCTTAAAGGACCAAATGCTCCAGGCCGCCCAGGTAGCGACGTAGCGGCTCAGGAATAGTCACCGACCCATCCGCCTGCTGGTGGTTTTCAAGCACTGCCAGCAGGCAACGCCCCACCGCTAGTCCAGAACCATTCAAGGTATGCAGCAACTGTGGCTTTTTGGTATCCGGGTGGCGATAACGCGCCTGCATACGCCGCGCCTGAAAATCCTCGCAGTTGGAAACCGAAGAAATCTCCCGGTACGTTTCCTGACTGGGCAACCACACTTCTAAGTCGTAGGTTTTAGTCGCCCCAAAGCCCATATCCCCAGTACACAGCGTCACCACACGATACGGCAGATTCAGCGCCTGCAGGATTGCCTCCGCATGACCACGCATCTCTTCCAACGCCTCGTAGCTCTTCTCCGGTTCGACGATCTGCACCATCTCGACCTTATCGAACTGATGCTGACGGATCATGCCGCGGGTATCACGGCCGTGTGAGCCCGCTTCAGAGCGGAAACACGGTGTATGCGCGGTAAGCTTCATCGGCAATGCCGCCTGCTCGACAATTTCATCGCGCACGAAGTTAGTCAGCGGTACTTCCGAGGTGGGAATCAGGTGGTACTCGCGCTCATCGTCCAGCTTGAACAGATCTTCGCCAAACTTCGGTAACTGGCCAGTCCCCATGAGCGATTCGCGATTCACCATATAGGGCACGTAGCACTCTTCGTAGCCGTGCTGTTCGGTTTGGGTGTCCAGCATAAACTGCGCCAGCGCCCGGTGCAGGCGTGCAATCGGCCCGCGCATTACCGCAAAGCGAGCGCCAGTAATCTTAGCTGCCAACTCAAAATCGAGATAACCCGATTTTTTACCCAGATCGACGTGATCGAGTACCGTGAAATCAAACGCCCGCGGCGTGCCCCAGCGGTGCAGCTCAACATTATCGTTCTCGCTTTTGCCTTCCGGCACGCTTTCATGGGGCAGGTTGGGAATACCGCTGATGGCGTCGTCCCACTCTTCCTGCACCTCGGAAAGCTCGCGCTTGGCTTTATCCAAGCGATCGCCTAAATCGCTGACTTCATCCAGCAGCGGCTGAATGTCTTCACCGTTAGCTTTGGCTTTACCAATCGCCTTGGAACGCATATTGCGCTCGTTTTGCAGCTGCTCGGTTTGCGTTTGCAGCTCGCGGCGACGCGACTCCAGCGCCTGCAGCCCCGCTTTATCAAGCACAAAGCCCCGGCGGGCCAGTTGTTGAGCAACCGTGTCAAGATCACCGCGCAGCAGTTTCGGATCGAGCATGAATCCTGTCCCTTGGCCTGAAATCAATAAGAGCAACGCGCTAATGCGCGTGCATAAAGGCGCCTATTGTAGGCAAAAGCATGGCAGGGAGCCATGGGCAGTGTCACGCTGCAGTTGTGATTCGCGCGTTTTCTCGGCAACCTAGCCCTAATTCACTCAAAGCCGAGCAACGCAACCATGTCTACTCCCTTTGATCAAACGCTTGCCGCCATTGATGCTCTTCATGCCGAGGATCCGCGCTCCACGACGCTTGCCGATGGCACATCCATGCCCCAGGAACTGGCCTACGCCCAGCGCATGAGCGACTGGCTCGACCGCGTGCACGATGCCCCAGATGAAGTGCTGCGCCTGGCCGTTCGCGCTCAGCACTTGCAGCGCTGGTTAGTAGCGCGCAATGAGTATCCCGAAGGGCGTGTGGGTTATTTAACCTGGCGGCGGGACCAAGGCATTCGCGCAGGCGATACTACCGCCCAACTGATGCGCGACGCAGGCTACGCAGACGAAGATGCCGCCCGAGCCGCGAAGATTATTGGCAAGAAAGGCCTGGGCCGCGATCCCGATGTACAAGCGCTGGAAGATTGCGCCTGCTTGGTGTTTCTAGAGAACTACTTTGCTGACTTCTCGCGTAAGATAGAGCACGACCATATGGTGCGTATTGTGCAGATGACTTGGCGCAAAATGTCGCCCCGCGCTCACGAACTGGCGCTAGCACTGCCGATGTCAGACGCCTCAGCAGCGCTGGTAAAAGAAGCCCTGGGTGTTGAGTAAGCCATGGAGTAAAGCGCTATCGTGAGATGCAGCCGGGCAGTCACTGCGGTAAAGTAGCCGTCTTCTTTTTTTGCGCCCCCGGCACTGACGGCTTGCTCAACTATGATTGCATCCTTGGATACCCGTACCGCCCCGTTTGAACGCTTGGGAAATTCGTATTTACGTTTTCTTCAAGCCCTCAAAACTCGCGGATTTGAAGGCGAAATTGCCCCCGACTATGCCAACCGCACGGTGCTGGCGACGGATAACTCGATTTACCAGCGCCTGCCCCAGGCGGCGGTCTACCCCAAGCATGCCGAAGACCTTGAACGCCTGTCCCGACTAGCCGCGCAAACCTCCCACCGGGGCATTGTATTGACCCCACGTGGCGGCGGCACCGGCACCAACGGCCAGTCGCTCACCGACGGCATCGTGGTGGACGTATCACGCCACATGAACAATATCCTCGAGATCGACACTAAAAACCGTCGAGTGCGCGTTCAGGCCGGGGTAGTGAAAGATCAGCTCAACGCCGCGCTCAAACCCCACGGGCTGTTTTTCGCCCCGGAGCTCTCGACCTCCAACCGCGCCACCATCGGCGGCATGATCTCCACTGATGCCAGCGGCCAGGGCAGCTGCGAATACGGTAAAACCCGCGATCATGTTTTAGAGCTCGATACAATTCTGATCGGTGGAAAGCACCTGCACAGCCGGGCGTTAACGCAGGACGAAGAGCTAGCTGAATGCCAGCAGGAAGGCATTCTGGGCCGCGTACACTCCACCGCCGCCGCCATTATCGACCAGCAGCGCGAATTGATTGCAGCCAAGTTCCCGTCGCTCAACCGCTGCTTGACCGGCTACGACTTGGCCCATCTGCGCGATGACGAGGGACTACTCAACCTCAACAGCCTGCTGTGCGGCTCGGAAGGCTCGCTGGGCTTTTTAAATGAAGCGGTGTTGAACGTACTGCCAATTCCCAAGCACTCCACCCTGGTCAATGTGCGCTACACCAGTTTTATGGATGCGTTGCGGGATGCCAAAGCATTAATGACTGCCAGCGCGCGGCCTACCTCGATTGAGACCATCGACGACACCGTGCTGCAACTGGCCATGGAAGACTTCGTCTGGGACAGCGTAGCGGAGTTTTTCCCGGCGACCGCTAACACGGCGATTCGTGGCATTAACCTGATCGAATTCAATGACGACGATGAAGCCGCCCTCGCCGAACGAGTGCGCGCCTTCATCGACCATTTAAGCCAAGACACCACCGTGGAGCGGCTGGGTTACACCCTGGCCGAAGGGCGCGGGCAGATCCAGAAAGTCTACGGTATGCGCAAACGCTCGGTGGGTTTGCTCGGCAACGTGCAGGGTGAGAAACGGCCGATTCCTTTTGTGGAAGATACCGCCGTACCGCCGGAGCACTTGGCGGACTTTATTGCCGAATTTCGTGCCGCGCTGGATGCCAGAGGGCTCTCCTACGGGATGTTTGGCCATGTCGACGCCGGCGTACTGCACGTGCGCCCCGCCATCGATATGAAGGATCCCGAACAGGAAAAACTGATTCGCGCGGTGTCCGATGAAGTGGCGGCGCTTACCAAGAAATATGGTGGCCTGCTATGGGGCGAGCACGGTAAAGGCGTGCGCTCTGAGTACGCGCCTAAGTTCTTTGGCGAGCTCTATCCCAGTCTTCAGCGGGTAAAAGCGGCCTTTGACCCCTATAACCAGCTCAACCCCGGCAAGATCGCCTCACCCGCCGAAGGCGGCGAGCTAATCGCGAAGGATAGCGACCCTGATCTGCTGACGGTCGATGGCGTGCCCATGCGCGGCCAGTTTGACCGCACCATCGACGAGCGCGCCTGGCAGGCCTACGACGCCGCGGTGTACTGCAACGGTAACGGCGCCTGCTACAACTACGACCTTGATGACCCCATGTGCCCTTCCTGGAAGGCAACGCGGGATCGCCGTCACTCTCCCAAAGGCCGCGCCAGCCTGATCCGCGAATGGCTGCGCCTGCAGACCCAGGCGGGGATCGACGTTGTCGAGGAGTCGCGTAAGAAAAAAGCCGAGGGCGGCTGGGGGTTTATTAAAAGCTTTCCGCTGCGGGTGGCGAACACTCTCAGCCGCAAGCAGCACCACGACTACTCCCACGAAGTTTATGACGCCATGGCGGGCTGTTTGGCATGTAAGTCCTGCGCGGGACAGTGTCCGGTTAAGGTCAATGTGCCCCAGTTTCGTTCACAGTTTTTAGAGGTCTACCACGGCCGCTACCTGCGCCCGCTGCGCGACTACGTGATCGGCGGCACCGAATTTATGTTGCCTACCCTGGCCAAGGCTGCGCCGCTGTATAACGCCGTAATTGGCCAGCGCTGGGTAGAGCAACTAATGCGCCGTACGCTGGGCATGAGCGACTCCCCAGCGCTGTCACGGGCCAGTGTTAAAAAGCAGCTGAACGCCTGGGGCGTCGCCGAGGCAACGCCGCTCTCGCTGGCCCTGTTAACCGAACAGCAGCGCGCCAACAGCGTGATACTTGTGCAGGACGCCTTCACCACCCACTTTGAAGCCAAGCTGGTGATGGACGTGGTGGAGCTACTCTCGCGCCTCAATCTACGCGTGTTTGTGATGCCTTATTCGGCTAACGGCAAACCCCTCCAGGTACAGGGCTTTTTAGGCGCCTTCGAGCGCACCGCCGCCAAGCAGGCCGAGCGGCTACGCACCTTGGCCCGCTTTGATATCCCCATGGTCGGTATCGACCCGGCGATGACCCTCACCTACCGCCAGGAGTACGTCAAAGCATTAGGCCATGAAGCCGTGCCGGAGGTGCTGATGCTGCAGGAGTGGCTGGCGATGCGCATCAATACGCTAGCGCCCACCCCGCTTAAGCTAACCGACCCCGGCTTTAAGCTGCTCTCCCACTGCACCGAGAAAACCAACGCGCCGGGCAGCCCTAAAGCATGGCAGCAAGTGTTCTCGGCGTTTGGGTTAGAGCTTGAGCTGATGGCCACCGGCTGCTGCGGTATGTCAGGCACCTACGGCCACGAGACCCGCAACGCCACTACGTCCAAAACCATCTACGCCCAGTCGTGGCAACCCCAGGTGGAAACCAAAGAGAACGCAGGCAAGCTACTGGCCACCGGCTACTCCTGCCGTAGCCAGGTGAAGCGCTACTCCGAACAAGATCTGCTACACCCTTTGCAAGCACTACTGATTGCTTTAAAGCGCAGCTAAAATTTGTACAAACACTAAACCTTGTATAACGTTGAGGGAGCTAACGGCGTGCAGTGTAAAAATCTGTCACGCTGTTCATTGACTGTTATTTTTTCAGGAGCTGCCTTGTTGTTTCTACTTTCCTACCTGGCTCGCCTAGGCGCAGGCGCTGTTCTAACCCTGAGCCTAGCATCCCTCGCTATCGCTCAGGAAAACCGTGTTGAAACGCAGGTGGTGGCTGACTCTCCGCGGATAGAGGTGTTGCCGTTGACCGGCAGCGTCAGTGCCCCACGCACCTCACAGCTATCAAGCGCTGAAGCGGGTCAGGTCAGCGAGCTGGCGGTTGAGATGGGCGACACTGTCACTCAAGGCCAGCCACTTTTATCCCTTGATACCCGCGATATTAGCCTGGAAAGCCAGCGCGCCCGCGCGGATCTGGCCCAGGCCGAAGCCGAGCGCGACGAAGCACAACGTTTAGTGAGCGAAGCTAACCAACTTTCGGCGCAAAACTTTGCCGCCAGCGAGCGTCGCCAGCGTGAAAGTGCTTTGGCGGCGGCCCAGGCCACCCTTGAAGCACGCCGAGCCGACTACGAGCTGGCCCAGTTGCAGTTGGAGCGTCATCAAATACGCGCCCCTTTTGACGGCATGGTCACTCACCGGGAGAGCAATGTTGGTGAGTGGGTCAACCCCGGTGACAACCTGCTTACCTTGGTCGATTTAGCTTCTCTTCGCTTGGATTTCTCGGTGCCGCTCTCCGCCTACCAGCGCTTTGAGGGCTCTCAATTAGAGGTACGCTTAGAAGGCAGCGATCAATGGCACCCGGCGCGCACCCTCGCACGTATCCCTCTTGATGCCAGTTCAAGGCAGTTTCTGCTACGTGCGGCGCCGGAAACACCACTGGAGATGCTGCCGGGTATGGCCGTGGAAGGCCGTTTGCAACTTAACGGCGAAAGCGGGCCTAGCGTGCCGCGGGATGCCCTCATTCGCCGTCCGGATGGCAGCGTCAGCGTTTGGCTAGCCCGCCAGAGCGATGATACTTGGCAGGCGTTCGAACAGCGGGTTGAGATCGGCAGTAGCTACCAGGGAGAGGTCGCCGTCAATGAGGGCCTATCAGCGGGAGACCGCGTTATCGTCGTCGGTAATGAGCGACTTGAAGAGGGGCAAACCGTGTCCCTTAGCGACGACTAAAGGAGCCCGCCCCACCTATGTTTGCCGCCATTATTCGTCACGGCATCTTGGTTAGCGTTATTACGCTGATCCTGCTGATTTTGGGTATCGCTGCCATCTGGCGCATCCCGGTGCAGATGATTCCCGACCTGGAAACCCGCGTTGTGGGCATCGAGACCCAGTGGCCGGGTGCTACGCCGCAGGATATTGAAAAGGATATCTTAATTGAGCAGGAGGAGTTCCTGCGCAATGTGCCCAACCTGCAGCGCATGGAGTCCACCGCCAGCAGTGGCAGCGCCGAAATCGAGCTTGAGTTCCCGTTTGGGGTCGATCTCACCGAAACCTTGATTCGGGTTAACAACGCGCTAAGCCAGGTGCCCTCCTACCCCAATAACGTTGACCAGCCTCGCATCGTCGCCAACTCCTTTTCCGCCAACGCCTTTATGTACTTTAACGTTGGCCCCCGGGAGGGCAATCCGCGCCAGCTCGATATGCCGGCCATGCGCGACTATCTGGAAGATAATGTCCGCCCGCGCCTGGAGAGCGTTGCTGGCGTATCGGAAGTCACGGTTTCCGGTGGTGCAGAGCGGCAAATGCAGCTGCTGATCAACCCAGAGGCGCTAGCCGCCCGTGAACTGAGTATCGCTGATATTCAGGACGCCCTTCAGGCCCGCAACCAGGATGTCTCCGGCGGTAACCTAGAGAGCGGCAAACGCCGCTACCTGCTGCGTACCGTGGGCCGTTTTGAGGATGTGGAGAGCCTTGAAGCGCTGATCCTCATCCGCGACGGCGACGCGGTTACCCGGCTGAGCGATGTTGCCGAGGTGCGCCAATCCTACGCCGAACTCAGCTCTCGCTCCTACAGCGCAGATGGACAGCCGGTATTGAGTGTGCAGGTGCGCCGGGAACCGGGCGCCAATGTGATCGACATCAAGCGCGCCATGCTCGACGAAGTCGCGGCGCTGAATGAAGGCTTGCTAGCCGAGCAGGGCATGCGTATGACGCTCTCCAGCGACGACGTGCGCTACGTGGAGTCGTCGATTGCCAATGTTTGGGTCAACCTGGGCCTGGGCGCGCTGTTTGCCACCCTGGTGATGTACGCTTTTCTTCGCTCTGCCCGCGCGACCGTGGCCGGGGTGATCGGCATCCCGATCTGCACCATCGCCGCCTTTCTAGGCCTGTTGCTGGCAGGGCGCACGCTCAACGTCATTTCGCTGGCGGGTGTCGCTTTCGCCATTGGTATGACGATAGACAACACCATCGTTGTGCTGGAGAGCATTGAGACCCAGCGACGCCGTGGCTTGGCGCGCTTTGAAGCGGCTCTCGAGGGCGTTAAGCAAGTATGGCCTGCGGTGCTCGCCTCAACGCTGACCACTATTTTAGTCTTTGTGCCGATCTTCTTTATTCAACAGGAAGCCGGGCAGCTCTACTCCGATATAGCGGTAGCCATCTCGACCTCGATTATTGTCTCGATGGTGGTCGCCATTACCGTTATCCCCACCCTCGGTGCGCATATCGATTTTCGCGGTAAGGAGAACACTTCAACCTCATCGCCACGCTGGATACGCGGCTGCCTGTGGCTGGTTGACAGCATGATTCGCACGGCATCCCGGCGCTTTATCGCTATTGTACTGGGCATCGTAGGGGGGATCGGCATTTTTGTCTGGCTGACGCCCCCGGCGGAGTACCTGCCCGAAGGCGAAGAAGCCAAAACCTTTGCCAGCATGAACGCCCCGGCAAGTTACAACCTGTCGACCATGGATGCGATTGCCCAAACCCTACAACGGGAGCTGGAACCCCATGTGGGGGCTGAGCCTGAGCGCTTTGAGCGCGGCGATACCGACATCCCACCGATTCGCACTATGGGCATACAAGCCGAAGCTCAAAGCCTACGGATCATTGCAGAAACCATCGACCCCACCCATATTGAAGCCTTGATGGACGCCCTCACCCGGCGCTTTGAGAAATATCCGGATATGCGCGCCTTTGCCGCCCGGGGCTCAATTATTTCCAGCAATGACGGCGGAACGCGCAGTATCACGTTGGATATTGCGGGCAATGATCTAAACGAACTCTACACCACCGCCAATGCGATTTATCAGCGCGCCGAGACAGTGTTCGACAACCCGCGCATTCAGTCGCGGCCCTCCGCCCTGGATCTTGGCCAGCCGCTGATCGAGGTGTATCCCCATTGGGAGCGCGCCGCAGAAGTCGGCCTGGATACCAACGCATTGGGCACCACCGTCGCGGTGCTCACCAACGGCGCCTACCTGGATGACTTTTACCTCGACGACGAGAAAATCGACCTTTACGGCTATGGCCCCGAGGCGGGCAATATCGACCTGGACGCCCTGGCCACCCTGCCTATCCATACCCCTTCTGGGGTGAGCGTTCCGCTCAATACCCTTGCCGAAATTCGCGAAACCGTGGGAACGGCCACCCTTCGGCGGGTGGATGGCCGCCGCGGCGTCACGCTGGACGTTATTCCACCCCGCAGCGTGGCACTGGAAGCCGGTATCGAGCGGATGCAGCGAGAGGTGATCGACCCACTGCGCGATGAGGGCATCATACCCGCCAACATTAATGTCAGCGTGACCGGCGCGGGGGATCAGTTAGACGCCACCCGCCAGGCACTTACCGGCAATGCGTTAATCGCGTTGGCGATTGTGTATCTGCTGCTGGTGGCGATTTTTGCCCACTGGGGTTACCCGCTGCTGATTCTCGCCACTATTCCGTTAGGTGCCGCCGGGGGGATTGTAGGGCTTTGGCTGATGAATACGGTGGGCGCTCAGCTGCCGAAAATCGGCTTGAATGCCATCAGCCAGCCGTTTGATATGATCACTATGCTGGGCTTTTTGATTCTGATGGGGACAGTGGTCAACAATCCGATACTGGTGGTTCATCAGGCGAGGGAGAATCTTCGCACGGCGAGCATGGGCGTTCGGGAGGCCGTTGAACAGGCGGTAGAGAGTCGCTTACGGCCGATTGCCATGACGACGCTTACCACCCTGTGCGGGCTATCACCGCTGGTGTTTCTACCCGGGGAAGGCACCGAGCTTTACCGCGGCGTCGGTGCCATTGTGCTATTTGGGCTGATCGGTACGGCAATTGTCACCGTCACCTTCTTACCAGCGCTTACTGTTGCCGTGCTCAGTTGGAGAACCCAACGGTCGGCGAGCTAACAAGCTGCGGCGTTAAAAGAATAACCGCTTAAGTGCCAAGCCTGGATCGCTTTCGCGCATAAAGACTTCGCCAACCAGGAACCCGTTAACGTTATGGTCGCGCATTAGCTCAACGTCATCGCGGGTGTGGATACCCGATTCGGTAATCACCGTGACGCCCTCAGGAATGCGCGGCAGCAGATCCAGAGTGGTATTCAGGCTGGTTTCAAAGGTATGTAGGTTGCGGTTATTGATGCCGATCAGCTTTAGATCCAGCGCCAGGGCGCGCTCAAGCTCCTCTGCGTCGTGCACCTCGACCAATACATCCATCCCCAACTGGTTGGCCTGCTGGTGCAGGTCGCGCAGTTGTGCATCGTCCAGGGCAGCAACAATCAGCAGTATGCAGTCCGAACCAATCGCCCGTGCTTCACTGACCTGATAAGCGTGGGTAATAAAGTCTTTGCGAATCACAGGCAGCGTGCAGACATCACGAGCGGCGATCAAATAGTCTTCGTGGCCTTGAAAAAAGTCGGCGTCGGTGAGCACCGATAGACAGGCAGCGCCGCCCTGGGCGTAGCTTTTAGCGATATCCGAGGGGTGAAACTCTTCGCGAATAATGCCTTTTGACGGTGAGGCTTTTTTCACCTCGGCGATAATCGCTGGATCACCTGTGGCGATGCGCGTATTAAGCGCCTCAATAAAGCCGCGCGGGGCGCTCTGTTGCTCCCCGAGGGCGAGCAGATCGGATTCCGAGACCGCTTGACGACGCTCAGCTACTTCTTGATCTTTGCGAGCCAGAATGCGCGTTAAAATAGTTGGCGTTGCCTGTTGAGTCATGTTGATCTCTTCTTGTTTAAGAACTTATGCTGAAAATCTTACTGCTTAAACACGCTGGTGAAGTGAGAAAGCTCTTTAAGCTTTTCAAGCGGCAGTTTGGAGGCTTGCGCGTCCTGGGCCACCATCACACCCTCTTTTAAGGTATCCGCGACGCCCGAACAGTAAAGCGCGGCCCCGGCGTTTAGCGCGACCATATCGGCAGCGGCGCCTTCTCCGGAAAGCGCTGCTTTGACCAAACGCAGGCTATCTTCTGCGCTGTTGGCTTTCAGTGTTGCCAAACTCTGGCGCTCTATACCCAGCTCTTCGGGCGTAATGGTGTACTGGGTAATCTCACCGTCTTTTAGCTCGGCGACTAACGTGGGGCTTGCCAGGGAGATTTCATCCAAGCCATCGTCTGAATGAACCACCATCACATGACGACTACCCAAGGTTTTAAGCACTTCGGCCATCAGCGGTACTAATTCCGCAGCGTAAACGCCCAACACCTGATTGGGGGCGCCAGCGGGATTGGTTAACGGCCCTAGAATATTAAACAGCGTGCGCACGCCCATTTCGCGGCGTGGCCCAATCGCATAGCGCATGGCCGGGTGATGATTGGGCGCAAACATAAAGCCAACGCCCACTTGCTCGATACAGCGCGCCACTTGGTCAGGCTTAAGATCCAGGTAGATGCCCGCCACATCAAATAAATCTGCACTGCCGGATGACGACGAAACGCTGCGGTTACCGTGCTTGGCCACATGGGCGCCAGCGGCAGCGGCAACAAAACTAGCAGCGGTAGAAACGTTAAATAGATTCGCGCCATCGCCACCGGTGCCGACGATATCCACAACGTTTTCCGCCTTCAATTCAACGCGTTTCATTAGCTCGCGCATTACCTGCGCGGCGGCGCTAATTTCAACGGCACTTTCGCCCTTCATGGCTAAACCGACCAGCAGGCCGCCAATTTGCGCGTCAGAAGCATCGCCGGTCATGATCTGGCGCATCAAGGCGTGCATGGCATCGAAAGAGAGGTCTTCGCGGCGCATTACCGCATTAATCGCGTCTCGCATTTGCATGAGCAGAGGGGCCCCTAAAAAAGCGTGTGAAACCGGCCATCAGCCGCGTTTTAAAAAGTTGGCCAACAGCTCATGGCCTTGGCGGGTAAGAATCGACTCGGGATGGAACTGCACCCCTTCAATATCCAGCTCGCGGTGACGAACCCCCATCACTAAACCGGGAGTAACATCGTCATCACCTGTCCAGGCAGTGACTTCCAAACAGTCAGGCAGACTCGCTTTATCGACGACCAGGGAGTGATAGCGAGTAACCTCAACAGGATTATCCAACCCTTCAAATACACCTTGGTTCGCGTGTAGTACAGCAGAGGTTTTGCCGTGCATGACCTGTGGGGCGCGCACGACCTTGCCACCAAAGACCTGCCCAATGGCCTGATGGCCCAGGCAGACACCTAAAATAGGTAGCTTGCCAGCAAAATGCTCGATGGCGGCCATGGAGATACCTGCCTCGTTAGGCGTACATGGTCCCGGCGACACCACCAAGTGCGTCGGCGCCAGCGCTTCAATCTGCTCAATGGTGATGTCGTCATTAAGGTAAGTGTTTACTTCCGCGCCCAGCTCGCCCAGGTACTGGACTATGTTAAACGTGAAGCTGTCATAATTATCGATCATCACTACTTTACGCGCTGGCTGATTCTGCGCTGACAGTTTCTGCCCCGACTGAGCTTGCGCCATTGCCCCACTTACTCCGTTGCGTCATTCAGGTCACAGATGAAACCTCTAATGACTTGATGATACCGCAACCGGGCGCTGCGTTGCAGGGGTTAAGTGCTGCGCCCGGTAGTAATGATAAGAAGCTCCCTCAGCGAGCTTACGAACCGCCCCAGAAAAGGGGCTCACCAACGCCGCACCGAAGAAACCGTTCGCTCAGTCATCAGGCACGCTATGCTTAGGAGTGTAAGACTGTTAAGCATAGTGGCACTTTCCTTTAAAGGGAATCCTACCTGTACCTTACCTCTCTCGACCTGCCTGAAGATTGGTACTAGCAACGAACCACCGCAGTCTTTATTATCTACCGACATTTACGTTAGTTTACAATTAAGTTAGGAGCGTAAGATGACAAAGCGGGTTACCTGGATGTGTACGCTCTTATTTGTCGCATTGATCAGCGCTGCGCCAGCCTATGCCAACACAACGCTACGCGTTATTGCCTCGTTTTCAGTCATGGAGGAGTTGGTCAAACGGGTGGCAGGAGACGCGGTCAGCGTCAATGTCATTGTTCCTGTGGGTGAAGACGTTCACCGCTGGGAGTTAACCCCCCCCAATGTGCTTGCGTTAGAAGAGACCCATATCGTCTTTTATAACGGACTGGGCTTAGAGCCTTGGATTCGTCATATTGAAGCGATGTCAGACGATCAGTTAACCCTCGTGGAAGTGGCGAAAAAGGCCGACTACGCACCGCTGATGATCTCCACAGGTCAATATAAAGGCGAACCAGATCCGCATATGTGGATGGACCCCGCCGGCGCCGCCGCTTACATTGATGTGATTGCCGCCACGCTGGCCGAGCACCTGCCCAAGCAGGCAGATGTGTTTTATGCGCGCGCCGAAGAAGCTCGCAAAGCGCTGACTACTCTGAGCTCAGAGGTGAAAGAGCGGCTCGACGGTATCCCTCAAACCAACCGCACACTGATCACTAGTGAAGCAAGCTTTGGTTATTTCGCACGTGCTTTCTCATTTCAAGCCCAGGGAATATGGGGCGTTAATCATGAGACCCAAGGCAGTGCCCAGGCAATGGCCAAAATGAGCGAGCAACTTGCTGCAAAGCGTCCCTCGGCACTCTTTTTTGAAAGCACGACCCCCAGTATTCATATGGATGCTTTAGCTCGGGAGACTTCAATTCCACTCGCAGGGCCGCTGTATGTTGATTCACTGAGTCGCGCAGATGGCCCAGCTGCCAACTATTCGACCATGCTGCGTCATAACGCAGAGGTACTGCATACCGCTTTAGGTGGTGCAACGGCCGAGTAATCAGCCCTTTGCCATTACTCAATCGCTTTTGTCGTCTGGGAGGTGGTTGTCAGCAATTCTGTTAACGAAGAGAGCACTAGATCAGGGTGACTCTCTTCGATTGGCTCGCCGTGGTTGTAGCCGTACGGTAACGCTACGGTAGTAAAGCCTGCCGCTTTACCAGCAGCGATATCATGCCGGGAATCACCCACCATCACACATCCAGCGGCTGGAATCTGGCACGTGCGGGCAGCATGCAGTAGCGGCAATGGATGAGGCTTTTTTTCAGCCAGTGAATCACCGCCCACCCAGAGTGTAAAATAGTCCAACAGTTCAAAGTGCTGTAAAAGCGGCTCAATAAAACGCTCAGGCTTATTGGTGATCAGTACCAGTGTCATTCCTTGCTGGTGCAGCCCCTGAAGCGCTTGCTGAACGCCTGGGTAGAGTGTTGTGAGAGCATGGGGCGCGGCGCCATAGTAGTCCATAAAAGCATCATAGCCGCGCTGCTGGAGTGCGGGCGTGGGCGGTGTCTGTAACGCCCAGGTTAGGGCTCTTTCGACTAATATCGGCGCCCCATTGCCGACCCAATCACGCACCTCGGCTTCGCTTGGCTGGCGTAGATCAAGCGCCTTTAGAGCATGCGCCACCGCAGCGGCAAGATCAGGTACCGAATCAATCAACGTGCCATCCAAGTCGAACGCAATCAGCCGTTTACCCTGCAGTGCCGAATGTAGTCCTGAATATCGTTCTGTAAATCGTATGGAATGCACCGTCACTGCCCTCTGCCTCATCGTGTTTAGAAAACTATCTTACCTGTTCAAGGTAAACCTTCGCATTAGTCAGAAGCGTAAGAAGCTTCTATGCTGGAGCTAACTTAGCCAAGGAGATAATGATGGCCATACCCAGGATTGTGATTGTCGGGGGTGGCGCGGGTGGGCTAGCTCTCGCTACGCGGCTAGGGCATACATTAGGCAAGCGTAAACGCGCAGAGATTGTGTTGCTGGATCGTAACACCACCCACGTTTGGAAGCCTTTGCTCCATGAACTGGCGACCGGTGTGCTTAATTCCAGTATGGACGAGGTGGATTATCGCGGACATTCGTCTGCTCACTTCTACCGTTATCAACGTGGTTCGCTGACGGGTGTGGATCGCCAGCAGCAAGTCCTACGTTTAGCCCCCGTTAAAGACGAAGACGGCGCTGAGGTACTGCCTGCACGCGAGTTAACCTATGACTACTTAGTGATGGCGTTGGGTAGTGTCTCCAATGACTTCGGCACGCCCGGCGTCGCCGAGCACTGCCACTTTATTGA
Organism: Vreelandella indica; assembly: GCF_037070225.1. Lineage (NCBI taxonomy): Bacteria > Pseudomonadati > Pseudomonadota > Gammaproteobacteria > Oceanospirillales > Halomonadaceae > Vreelandella > Vreelandella indica. Next base: position 7,845 of record NZ_JBANSO010000016.1, on the reverse strand, counting down.
TTCGCCCCAGCAGGCCAAAGCGTTTCAGCGCGATATGATCAATACCTTCCTGCGCTATACCGACCCCACACTGCGCCAGCATACTCAGTTGACTATTGGCATTGTGGGCGGCGGCGCCACAGGGGTAGAGCTTGCCGCCGAGCTATTTGATGCCTCGCGTATGCTCAATGCCTATGGCGTAACGGCGATAGATCATCAGCACATTAGCGTGCACTTGCTAGAAGCTGCGCCGCGCTTGCTGCCTGGGCTTTCTGAACGGGTCAGCCAGACCGTTAAAACAGAGCTTGAGAAAATGGGCGTCACTGTTCATACCGATACGGCGATCAAGGAAGCACAAGCGCATCGGCTGATTACCGACAACGGTGAGGAGATCCAGACGGATATTAATGTGTGGGCAGCGGGTATTAAAGCGCCGCCATTTCTAACCGAACTTGGCCTGACGACTAACAAGAAAAATCAGATCGAAGTGAAACGTAGCCTGCAAAGTGTCGACGATGAAAAAATATTCGCACTTGGCGACTGCGCCAGTTGCCCGATGGGAGACGAGGGTACCGTGCCGCCTCGCGCTCAAGCGGCGCATCAACAAGCCAAGTTATTAGCCAAAAACCTAGTTAACCTACTCGACGATAAGCCACTGCAGGATTTTCGCTACCGTGATCATGGCTCACTGGTCTCACTGGCGCGCTACGATGCAGTGGGTAATTTGATGCGTAGCGGAGCCTCCAAAGGTCTGTTTTTGGAAGGCTGGCTGGCACGCCAAGCGTACGCTTCGTTATATCGTACGCATCAGCTCTCTATTCATGGGGCGACAAAAACGGGGCTGTCATGGCTGGTGGATAAACTTAATAAGTATTTAAAACCGCGCATGAAGTTACACTAAACAAACACCCCGTTAATTTTTGCTTGAAACGCAGTATTAAGCCGTCGCTAGCGCCGCCCGCAGTTGTTTGAGTACTGTGTCGTAGCCGTGCGGGTCGCTAGCTTGGTGGGCACTGAAAATAGCAGAGCCTGCTACAAAGGTATCGGCGCCAGCGGCGGCAATCTCAGCAATGTTATCCACTTTTACCCCGCCGTCGATTTCCAAGCGGATATCATAGTGTGATGCATCAATGCGCGCCCGTGCCTCGCGCAACTTGTTCAGCGTACCAGGAATAAATGACTGGCCACCAAAGCCTGGGTTAACGCTCATCAGCAGTACCATATCGACTTTATCCATCACGTAGTCAAGAAAAGAGAGCGGCGTCGCGGGATTGAACACTAAACCAGCCTTACAGCCACCATCGCGGATCAACTGCAGCGAACGGTCAACGTGCTCAGAGGCTTCAGGGTGAAAGGTGATATAGCTGGCACCTGCCTCGATAAAATCGCTGATCATGCGGTCGACCGGCTTGACCATCAAATGCACATCAATGGGCGCCGTTACGCCGTGCTTACGCAGCGCTTTGCACACCATGGGGCCAATCGTGAGGTTAGGCACATAGTGATTATCCATTACATCGAAGTGCACCACATCGGCGCCTGCAGCCAGCACGTTGTCCACCTCTTCACCCAACCGGGCAAAATCAGCTGATAAAATAGAGGGGGCAATGAGAAAATCATGCGCATCGGTCATATTCCATTCCTGCTTATTAATCAGTAGACGAGAGTAGCCACCCGATATGCCTGCGAGCACAGGCTAAAGAGCAAAGCCAAACATCTATCTTATCAGAGCCGCTTACTAGAACCACGTATCTGCGGCCTAAGAGCGGCTGAGCATAGTCATCACAGGCATATTCTTAAATAGAATATAAAACATGATTGTAATTCCACATTGATAGCATTAACCTTGCGGCTATTGCGACACTACTTTTTGGCGATCCTATGCGCTTACTGATTTAAGGAGTTAACGATGACGTTGCCGACAATTTTCCGCCGCAGCCTGATAGCCATTGCCATGGGCGTTACGGTCAGCGGTTCCGCCGTTGCCCAAGAGCGTGAAATGCTCAATTCATCCTACGATATCGCTCGCGAGCTGTTTGCCGCGATCAACCCTGAGTTTCAAGCGTGGTGGCAGGAAGAGCACGGTGAAGAAATTGCCATTAGCCAGTCTCACGGCGGCTCTTCGGCACAAGCACGCGCCATCTTGCAGGGTCTACGTGCCGATGTAGTGACCTTTAACCAGGTGACCGACGTGCAAGTACTCGCGGATGCCGGGTTGGTGGCAGAAGATTGGCAAGACGCATTTGAGAACAATGCTTCGCCCTACTACTCCACTACCGCTTTCCTGGTGCGTAAAGGCAATCCCAAAGGCATCGAAAGCTGGGACGATCTAGTCCAAGAAGACGTAGAAGTGGTCTTCCCTAACCCGAAAACCTCGGGTAATGGCCGCTACACCTATTTAGCCGCTTGGGGCTTTGCCGAGAACGAATTTGATGGCGATGAAGAGCAAATCGAAGAGTTCATGAGCACCTTTTTAGCCAATGTGGCGGTATTTGATACCGGCGGCCGTGGCGCGACGACCAGCTTTATTGAGCGAGAAATTGGCGATGTACTGATTAGCTTCGAGTCTGAAGTTAACAATATTCGTAGCGAGTACGGCAGCGACGATTACGAAGTGATCGTGCCGCCTGTCAGTATCCTAGCCGAGTTCCCCGTTGCCGTTGTCGGCGAAAATGCTGAGCGCAACGGCAACAGCGACTTGGCCCAGAGCTACCTTGAGTACCTCTACACCGAAGAGACTCAGCGCCTGCTGGCAGGCTTCAACTACCGGGTGCATAACGAAGCTGTGGTCGAAGAGTTTGCCGACGAGTTCCCGGAGACCGAATTACTCGAGGTAGACGACGTGTTTGGTAGCTGGGATGAAGCAATGGAAACTCACTTCGGCAGCGGTGGCCTTCTCGACCAGTTACAGCGCCGCTAATATTCACCTATGAGCCAGCCTGAACTATGAGTCAACTTGCCACTTGGCGAACCGGCAGCACACGCGTGCTGCCGGGTTTTGGCCTTTCTATGGGTATCAGCGTGCTGTTTATTTCGCTGGTGCTGCTCTTACCGATTACCGGCCTGTTCGGCCAGTTAGCGGGGCTTAGCTTCGCCGAATACTGGGCAATTATCACCGAAGGTCGTGTGGTCGCAAGCTATATGGTGACCATTGGCGCGGCAGCCGTCGCGGCCATTATCAATGCCATCTTTGGCCTGTTATTGGCCTGGGTACTGGTGCGCTACGAGTTCCCTGGCAAGCGCTTACTGGATGCCTTGATGGATCTGCCCTTTGCGTTGCCCACCGCGGTGGCAGGCATTACCTTGGCAACGCTTTACGCCAGCAGCGGCTGGATGGGCCAACTGCTTGAACCGCTTGGTTTTCAGGTCGCCTATACCTGGGTGGGCATTGCACTAGCCATGGCCTTTACCAGTATTCCGTTTGTAGTGCGCACCGTTCAACCAGTGCTGGAAGACTTGCCCGCTGAAGTCGATGAAGCCGCCATGTCACTAGGGGCAACTGACGGTGTCGCCTTTCGCCGCGTGATCTTGCCGCATATCTGGCCTGCCTTGGTGACTGGTACTGGGCTTGCGTTTGTGCGCTCACTAGGCGAGTTCGGCGCGATCATTTTTATCGCTGGCAATATGCCTTATGAAACCGAGATCACCGCGCTGATGATCTTCGTCAAACTGCAAGAGTACGACTATGCGGGTGCATCGGCGATTGCCTCGGTCGTGCTGTTCGTATCGTTGTCACTGCTACTGGCGATTAATGTTTGGCAAGGACGTTTTGTACGCCGCCTGCATGGAGGGAAGGGCTAATGCGTCGAATTGGTGATGCACCGGTTATCCGGCGCCTGCTGATAGGTGCCGCCCTAGTGCTGTCAGCACTTTTTTTGTTGTTACCATTGGTCGCTATTTTTGCTCAGGCATTTTCACAGGGCGTCATGGTCTTCTGGGCCAATGTTAGTAATACCTTCACGCTGCATGCGATTGGCTTAACGCTGATGATAGCGCTACTCACTATCCCGGTGTGCTTGGTGTTTGGTGTAGCGCTGGCGTGGCTGGTAACACGCTTCAGCTTTCCCGGGCGACGCATTTTACAGACCCTGATCGATATTCCCTTTGCGGTCTCACCTGTGGTGGCGGGTCTGATTTACTTGCTGCTGTATGGGCGCAACGGCTGGATCGGCACGTGGCTGGATGGCCACGATATTCAGCTGATGTTTGCCTGGCCGGGTATTCTGATGGTGACTATTTTTGTGACCTGTCCTTTCGTGGCCCGGGAATTGATTCCGCTGATGCAGGCTCAAGGCTCGCGTGAAGAAGAAGCGGCCGTGACGCTTGGCGCTTCCGGTTGGACGACATTTCGCCGAGTCACGCTACCCAACATTCGCTGGGCACTACTGTATGGCGTCATCCTCACCAATGCTCGTGCAGTCGGCGAATTCGGTGCCGTTTCGGTGGTCTCAGGTGCCATTCGCGGCCAGACCAATACACTGCCACTGCACCTTGAGCAGCTTTATCAGGACTACAACGCCGTCGGGGCTTTTGCCTGCGCGGCCCTACTCGCATTCATTGCCCTATTGACGCTCGCCGCGAAGGCTGGGCTGGAATGGCGCGCAGCGCGCCGGGAGGCATTTGCATGAGCATTCGCTTACACAACATCGCTAAGCACTTCGGCAATACCCAGGCATTAGAGCCCATCAATCTGGATATTCATGAAGGTGAGCTGGTCGGCCTGCTCGGCCCTTCGGGTTCAGGCAAAACCACCCTGCTGCGGATTATCGCCGGATTGGAAAATGCTGACCGTACCACCCAACCGGGTAAAATTCTGTTTGGCGACCGCGACGTGACCAACGTGCATGTACGCGACCGGCGGATTGGCTTTGTCTTCCAGCACTATGCGCTGTTCCGCCATATGAGCGTTTACGACAACGTGGCGTTTGGCCTGACCGTGCTGTCGCGCAAACGCCGCCCCAGCAGCGGTGAGATTCGTGCACGGGTGTTCAGGCTGCTTGAAATGGTCAAGCTGGAACATCTTGCCAACCGCTACCCCGCCCAGCTTTCGGGCGGCCAGCAGCAGCGTGTGTCGCTGGCCCGCGCCTTAGCGGTAGAGCCTGAAGTATTGCTCTTGGACGAACCGTTTGGTGCCCTTGATGCCAAAGTACGCCAGGAGCTTCGCCGCTGGCTGCGTCATCTGCATGATGAGCTCAATTTCACCAGCGTCTTTGTAACTCACGATCAGGAAGAGGCACTGGAGCTTTCCGACCGCGTCGTGGTAATGAGCAATGGCCGTATAGAGCAGATCGACACCCCCGACGAGCTCTACCGCACGCCAGCAAACCGCTTTGTGTTTGAGTTCTTAGGCGATGTTAATCATCTGGAAGGCAAAGTAAGTAACGGCGTATTGACCTGCGGCGATGCCTATTGGCACGTTGACCTGCCCGATGGTCATGAAGAGCTGTTGCTGCGCCCTCATGAAGTGCGCCTGACCGAACAGCCGACCTCAGAGAGCCACTTGCCAGTCACTATCACAGCGATCTCCCCGGTGGGGGCAGAAGTACGCGTAGAGCTAGAAGCCGACTGGCTGGCCCAGCCGTGGCTGGCCACCGTGCGCCACACTGACTTTGAACACTTGGCACTACGCCGTGGGCAGCGTTTATTCGCCCATCCCCGTCACTGGCGACGCTTCCCCAAAGTCACTGAGAAAACGACGGAGCAGACACGCGTCGCATAACGTTTCAATAGCCGCCCCGACCCGGGGCGGTTTGCATTAAGCACTACTCGGATTAGTTCAAAAGCGCATTTGCCTAAACGTTAAGCTCACCCGCGGCTCGATATCTTTCTTGGTTTTGGGCAGGCTATGTAGCCAATTCTTTTGTGTAGTGCCTTTCATAATTAACAAACTACCGTGCTCTAACGTAAGCGAGACACTTTCGCCTGCGACGTCACCCCATCTTCAGTAGCACCTGGGTTTAGAGTCAGACGTAACTTTATCGTGTTTTAACACCAGTTGCTCGGCATAGGCTGAAGGTGTCAGTCCGCCAAGACTCTTTTTCGGTCTTTCTTCGTTGTACTCCTGGCGCCATGCTTCGATGACAACCTTGGCGTGATGAAGGCTGGTGAACCAATGCTCATTAACAGCATGGCGCGCCCACAAAATTCCTTTCCATTATCCGTACGAATGGCGCTAGGTAGGCCACGTTGTAAAGCCAGTTGATCTAGAATCCGTGTTAACGACAGACCGCCAATGGCCCGTTCAGGCACGATCGCCACGGCTTCATGGGTGGCGTCGTCGACAACGGTGAGGTTCTTTATCACGCGTCCTTCTGCCGTACGGTCAAATACAAAATCCATTGACCAGATCTGGTTGGCGGCACAAGGACGGCCAAGGGGCTTTCGCTCAGACGCAGGAACCTTCTTGCGCTTGCGGCGTTTTACCTGCAATCGAGCCGCCGCGTAGAGACGCTCGACGCGCTTATGATTGACCCGTTCACCGGCTTGACGCAGCTTCAGGTAGATCATGCCAGCGCCATAGCGACGATGCCGATGGGCCAGGGCAATAATGCGTTCACGCAATGCCCCATTGCGGTCAGGGGCCGATTGATAGCGCAATGCACTGGCACTCATATGGATGACACGGAGCGCTCGGCGTTCACTCAGACCACGTGACACCATAAAGCGCACCACGTCTCGGCGTGCCGGGGCACTCACCACTTTTTTCTCAGCGCCTCGCGAGTGACCTCCATTTCCAGTAGCGACTCCGCGAGCAGCTTTTTCAAGCGCCCATTTTCGGCTTCGAGTTCTTTGAGTCGTTTGGCATCGGGTACGCTCATGCCGCCAAACTTGCTGCGCCATAGATAGTAACTGGCTTCTGAGAAACCGTGCCGACGGCATAGCTCCTTGATGGGCAGTCCTGCTTCGGCTTCGCCCAGAAAACCAATGATCTGTTCTTCGCTGAAACGCTTCTTCATGTCCAATCTCCTTTCGTAGGATCGGACTCTAAAGTGTAGCGCTACTCAATCAGGGGGTGACGTCGCCTGTTACCTTATGTTTAAACGAGAACTTCCTTTCGCCGCCAAGCGTGAGCGCCCCGATGGATCCATGTTCAACCAGATCCTTCTCGGCATCGCTGTGCCAACTCATACCCTCATCCCCTGAGCTATAAAAATTACACAGGCACGAGTTAAAGGCATCTCCACAGAGGCTTTCCACCAACTGGTTCATATCGCGTAAAAAATCAGGCCATACCAACGCCGTTTTGGTATATCCAGAGTAAGTATATTTGACCGGTTCATCTGCATACCAGGCCATCTTTCGCTTAGTGACAATCTCTTTACCGTAAATAAGCGCGCGATCATGCTCCCAACTCAATTCGTTAATGCACCTACTGAAGTACATATCAGCGGTAGAAACGTCTAGGATTTTGCCGTGGTAGTAGGCCTCCCCATCCCGTGGAAGCAGATTAATCAGTTTCATACTGTCATTTTCAAATAGATCTGTATGCGTCATAGCGATGCCAATTGTGTGCCTATTACAAAGACAGCAAGAAACGGGTTTTTCTCACCCTAACAAGGAAGCAATACTGAAAGCCATGCGGCAAAGCACCCAGGCTGAAGCCTGTTGGCTAATCAGAAACTTTATAAAGGGAAACAAAATGAGAGCAATAGACTATATACGGCTACTGTCGCTAGCCGCTATCTGGGGAGCAAGCTTTCTTTTTATGAGAATCGCCTCACCGGCGATAGGCCCAATCAACACAGTGAACCGTACCGGCTTTCTCGGAGACCCGTTAGTTTGAGTCAAGCAGCCTTATTTGCCTGACTCTGTTGCTCATAATACATGGCTTCTCGCTCTGCTGGTGGGATATGGCCAATCGGCTCC
>NZ_JBANSO010000015.1:0-112594 GCF_037070225.1 Vreelandella indica | reverse complement strand
ACTTCTTCAGGACGGCTGCTTTACGCTCTGCAGAATAACGTGGCACAAGGGCTCCATGCCGCTCCCTCTGGATTAGATTTAGGCGATATCGCCAACCGGACAACTAGGCTGACAGAGGGGGGGTGCCGTGCCGGTGGGGTATAAGCAGACTGAAATTGGGATTATTCCAGAGGATTGGGAGACGCTAGAAATCGGCAAATTTGCGCCTCTGCAGAGAGGGTTCGATCTACCTTCAACCATAAGGAAGGACGGCAAATATCCCGTTGTTTATTCAAACGGAATTGCAAATACTCATTACCAATTCCAAGTTAAGGGGCCAGGGGTTGTAACAGGAAGATCTGGAACTTTAGGAAAAGTGCATTTTGTAGGTACTGATTATTGGCCTCACAACACATCACTGTGGGTAACTAATTTTAATAAAGCTGACCCAAAGTTTGTATATTTTTTATTTACATATATTGGATTTGAAAGATTTGCTAGCGGTTCAGGAGTTCCTACATTAAATAGAAATGATGCTCATAGCTTCAAAACTGCATTTCCACCAACCAAAGCTGAGCAAACCGCCATCGCCAATGCCCTCTCCGATGTTGATGCGCTAATCAGCGAGCTGGAAAAGCTGATCGCTAAAAAACAGGCCATCAAAACCGCCACCATGCAGCAGCTGCTGACGGGGCGCACTCGCTTGCCGCAATTTGCGTTACGTGAGGATGGTACGACAAAGAGTTATAAGCAAAGTGAGCTGGGAGAGATACCGGAAGATTGGGAGTTACTAGAAGTTGGAAAATTTGCACCTTTGCAAAGAGGCTTCGATTTACCTTCAACGATAAGGAAGGACGGCAAATATCCTGTTGTTTATTCAAATGGAATTGCAAACACTCATCACCAATTCCAAGTTAAGGGGCCAGGGGTTGTAACAGGGAGGTCAGGAACTTTAGGAAAAGTACATTTTGTAGATACTGATTACTGGCCTCACAACACGTCGCTCTGGGTAACTAATTTTTGTAAAGCTGAACCAAAATTTGTATATTTTTTATTTACATATATTGATTTTGAAAGATTTGCTAGCGGTTCAGGAGTTCCTACATTAAATAGAAATGATGCACATAGCTTTAAAACTGCGCTGCCACCAACAAAGCTTGAGCAAAAAACAATCGCCAATATCCTCTCTGATATAGACGAGGAAATTCATGCACTGGAACAACGCCTTGGCAAAATCCGCCAAATTAAGCAGGGTATGATGCAAGAGCTGCTCACTGGCAAAACGCGCTTGGTGGCGCCAGCTGCTTAAGTCGCCAATACACAGGCCGATTTAGCAGGCTTGTGTAAAAGATAAAAAAAGGGAACAGGGCTATGAGCAACGTCGGCCAGCGTGAGCGCGCCACCCAACAGCGTATCGTTGCGTTTTTTCAGTCCGAGCTGGGCTATCGCCACCTGGGCGATAAGCATGATCAGGACAACAAGAATATTGATGTGGCGCAGCTCAGCACCTGGCTAAGGCAGCGTGGCACCAGTGAGATGCTGATTACGCGGGCGATGCGCCAATTGGAGATCGCCGCGGCGTTGGGCGAAGGCAAAAAGCTCTATTACGCCAACAAAGAGGTCTACCGACTGCTGCGCTATGGCATAAAGGGCAAGGAAGGCGCGGGCGAGCAGAGCCAGACCGTTTGGCTTATCGACTGGGAATACCCGGAAGCCAATGACTTTGCCATTGCTGAAGAAGTCTCCATCAAGGGTGAAAACAAAAAGCGCCCGGACATTGTGCTGTATGTGAATGGCATTGCGCTGGGCGTGATTGAGCTTAAGCGCTCGTCGGTGTCGGTTGCGGAAGGTATTCGTCAGAACCTGGATAACCAGAAAAAAGCCTTTATCCGTGATTTTTTCAGCACTATGCAGTTGGTGATGGCAGGCAATGACACTCAAGGGCTGCGCTACGCCACCATCGAAACTCCGGAAAAGTATTACCTGGAGTGGAAGGAAGACATCGCCAATCCTTTTGATTACACCTTGGACTTTCACCTGAGCCGCCTTTGCAACAAAGCGCGCTTCCTGCAAGTGATCCATGACTTTATCGTTTTTGATGCCGGGGTGAAAAAGACCTGCCGCCATAACCAGTTTTTCGGCGTTGAAGCGTCAAAACAGCATATTGCCCGTCGCGAAGGCGGGATTATTTGGCACACCCAAGGTTCGGGAAAAAGCCTCACCATGGTATGGCTGGCCAAATGGATTCGCGAACATATTAAAGATAGCCGTGTGTTAATCGTGACCGACCGAACGGAGCTGGACGAGCAAATCGAGAAGGTGTTTACAGGCGTGGATGAGGATATTTACCGCACTAAAAGCGGCTCCGATCTCATCGCCACCCTCAACCAACCGAACCCTTGGCTGGTATGTTCGCTGGTACACAAGTTTGGACATCACTCAGAGTCGCAAAGCGACGCCGCCACCGATGCGTTTATCGAAGAGCTAAAGCAGTCATTACCGCAAGGTTTCCGCGCCAAGGGAGACCTGTTCGTGTTTGTGGATGAGTGCCACCGCACCCAAACCGGCAAGCTGCACGAGGCAATGAAAGTGCTCCTGCCAGATGCACTGTTTATCGGTTTTACCGGCACGCCATTGATGAAAAAGGATAAGAAAAAATCCATCGAGGTCTTTGGCGCTTATATTCACACCTATAAGTTTGATGAAGCGGTGGCCGATGGTGTGGTGTTGGACCTGCGCTATGAAGCGCGGGATATCGACCAGACCATTACCTCGCAGAAAAAGGTGGATGATTGGTTTGACGCCAAGACGCGCGGCTTATCCAATATCGCTAAAACACAGCTCAAACAGAAGTGGGGCACCATGCAGAAGGTGCTCTCTAGCAAGTCTCGGTTACAGCAGATCGTTAACGATATTTTGCTGGATATGGATACCAAACCCCGGCTGATGGACGGTCGCGGCAACGCCATGCTGGTGTGCGCCAGCGTCTACCAAGCCTGTAAAGCCTATGAGATGTTCAATCAGTCAGATTTGGTGGGTAAAGTTGCCATCGTCACCAGCTTTCAGCCCACGGCAGCCAGCATTAAAGGCGAGACAACGGGTGAAGGCCTGACTGAAAAGCTCTTCAAGTACGACACCTACCGCAAGATGCTGGCGGATTACTTCGAGCAGCCCGAAGATAAAGCAGCCAGCCAAGTAGAAGCGTTTGAAAAAGAGGTGAAAAAGCGTTTTGTCGATGAACCAGGGCAGATGCGGTTGCTGATCGTGGTCGATAAGCTGCTGACGGGGTTTGACGCCCCATCAGCTACCTATCTCTACATTGATAAGCAAATGGCCGATCACAACCTGTTCCAGGCTATCTGCCGCGTAAACCGGCTGGACGGGGATGACAAAGAGTACGGCTACGTTATCGACTACAAAGACCTGTTCCGCTCCCTGGATAAAGCGATTACTGATTACACCCAGGAGGCGTTTGACGGCTACGACAAAGAGGATGTCGCAGGCTTGCTCAAAGACCGTTTAGAGCAGGCCCGTGAGGATCTCGATAACGCGCTGGAAATGGTGCGCGCCCTGTGCGAACCGGTAAAAGCCCCCCGCCATACGCAAGACTATATTCACTACTTCTGCGGCGAGTCTGGAAGCAATCAAGATGAACTAACGGAAAAAGAGGCTCTGCGTTTAAGTCTTTATCAGTACGTTGCTAAGTTGTTGCGCGCCTTTGCCAATATCGCCAATGAAATGCCTGATGCGGGCTACTCCAGCGCTGAGATTGACGCTGTACGCCGGGAAGTCACGCATTTTGAAGGTGTACGCGATGAAGTGAAGCTGGCGAGCGGTGATCTCGTCGAAATGAAGCGCTTTGAACCGGCCATGCGCCATCTGCTGGATATGTATATCCGTGCAGACGACAGCGAAGTGCTGATGGATTTTGAAGAGCTGGGGCTGATTGAGCTGATCGTCGAGAAAGGCGAGGATGCGGTGAAGGCACTGCCGGAAAATATTCGCAAAAACGCCGATGCCATGGCGGAAACCATCGAAAACAACGTACGCAAAACGATTGTTGATGAAAACCCGGTCAACCCCAAATATTACGAACAGATGTCCGTGTTACTAGACGAGTTGATCAAGCAACGCAGGCAGCAAGCCGTTACGTATCAGGAATACCTGCAACGCATTCGTGATTTATCCAGAAGGGTCATTCGCCCAGGGGACACCACAACGGATTATCCAGCCACCATTGATTCGGGTGCTAAGCGTGCGCTTTACGATAACTTCGGCAAGGATGAGCAGCTTGCCACGAAAATCGATGAAGCAATTCGCCATACCAAAAAAGCGGATTGGGTGGGGGATCGTTTTAAAGAACGTGAAATTGCCAATGCCGTACGCCAAGAAACCGCAGGTTACGAGGTAGATATCCAAAGCGTACTGGAACTCGCTAAAGCCCAGAAAGATTATTTATGAGTAGAGACGCAGCCTGATGGCAAACATCGAGATTGGCACGATAGCCATGCAGCTCAATCGTAAACCGATCAAGCATCTGCATATTAGCGTACTGCCACCGGATGGTCGTGTGCGGGTGTCTGCGCCTACCGCCATGTCGGATACATCAATACGCATGGCGGTCATCAGCCGCATTCCCTGGATTAAACAGCAGCAGCGTGATTTTGCGAAACAACCACGCCAGTCCGAACGCGAAATGGTTAGTGGTGAGTGCCATTACCTATGGGGAAAAGCGCATCGTCTTAACCTTGTTGAGCGAAGCGGCAAACATGACATCAAAGCCAGTCGGCGCAAGCTCAATTTGCATGTAAATCCAGGCACATCGCTCGATAATAAACATCGGGTATTAATCGAGTTTTACCGGGCAGAAATCAAATCCCGCATCCCCGAGTTGCTCACCTACTGGCAGGATAAAATCGGCGTTGAAGCGTCTGGCTGGGGCGTCAAAAAGATGAAAACCAAATGGGGCAGCTGTAACACCGACGCGAAACGCATCTGGCTGAACCTCGAACTGGCAAAAAAGCCACCGGAGTGCCTTGAGTACATTTTGGTGCACGAATTAGTACATTTGTTGGAACGCCACCACAACGAATGCTTTATGGCCTATATGGACAAATACCTGCCCGATTGGCGTGAACGCAGAAACCTGCTTAATAGCATGCCCTTGGCGCATAACCACTGGCTTTATTGATTTTTTTGAAGGGCTAAAAAAGCGAAAAGAACCGGCGCACATACCGAAGCTTTAACCCCAATCAAGCACTACGCGCTCGCCTATCTTTTGTCATCTTATAAATTGCTTTTTAAAAAAATAGCAACTAATGTGTTGCCATAGACTAAAAAGCAACTTATTTGACGACATCACTATGCCGCTACTGGATCAGATCAAAACGCGCCGTGTTGAGCTGGGTTTCAAGCAGAGTGACATGCAGATGCGGGTGGGAATGTCGCGCCAGCAGTATCAGCGGCTTGAAGCCAGTGGTAACCCGCGCCTCAGCACGTTAGAGCTGGTGGCTAAAGGGCTGAATAGCGAGATTATGCTGATCCCCCGTGAGAAGCGCGACGCCGTGTTGGCTCTACTCGCGAGCCATACGGCAGACGCAGCGGCTCCCAGTGAGGAAGATACCAGCGATAGCGTCATCGATAACCCTTGGAAAGGCTTATTAGGGGATGATTAACCGTTTAAAGGCGGGCTAAATGGATCGATTGAGTATTCTGCAGCTCTCTCTGCATGGGAGCGTGGTGGGCCATCTTGCGGGTTACTCCCATGGCAAGAATATCCTGCTGTTCGCTGATGAATTTCGCCACAATTCTGAGCGCCCAACGCTAAGCCTGATTACGCACCCTAATTTCCCTAAATCGGAAGAGATCTTAGCGAGAGACTGGTCGAAGCACCAACGGCTGCATCCCTTATTATCTAACCTGCTGCCTGAAGGTGCGCTGCGTGAATTGATAGCGCATAGTTTGAAAACCCATATTGACCATGAGTTCTCTCTTCTAGCATGGCTTGGTCTTGACCTCCCCGGCGCCCTTATCGCTCGCCCTCTCACCACAGACAACATCCCGGCGAAAGTACTGGCTCGGTTACCACACGCACGATCTGAAACCATTGAATACCCACCTATACTAACGCCTGGCAATAAATTCTCGTTGGCTGGCGTACAGATGAAATTCTCCATGAAGGAGAAAGATGGCCGTTATAACTTAGTCCATAGCGCCGTAAATGATGGCCATGAGGCGTTGGGTGAGTGGATTATCAAAACGCCCTCCATCCAACATGCTTACGTTCCTTTAAACGAATTTTCGGCAATGCAACTGGCGGCCCTGGCAGGCATCGATATGCCCGAAACTCGCTTGGTTGCGCTTGATACGTTAGACAACCTGCCTGCTATCCGTTTACCAGAAGAGCCTATGGCGTTTGCTATCAAGCGTTTCGATCGTCAGAGCGGAGTGCACGGCACCGAGCGCGTTCATATGGAAGATTTTGCTCAAGTCTTAGCGAAATATCCCCATGAGAAGTATGGCTCGGCTAACTATGCGCAAATCGGCCGTATTTTGTACCAGTTTTCCGGTGATGCTATTACGGATGCCCAGCAATTTGCCCGTCGCCTGCTGGTAAATATTTTGCTAGCCAATGGCGATGCGCACTTAAAAAACTGGAGCCTTTTGTACACTGACCGCTACACACCACGGTTATCACCCGCTTACGATATTGTGACCACCAGCGTATATATGGACAACGAACGTACTACTGCGCTTAATTTGGCTGGCCAAAAAGCGTGGTATCAAACCTCCATGGAAAGCTTTCAGCAGTGGGCTAAAAAAGCCGATATTCCTTGGCGCTTAATCAAGCCTCACCTAGATGACACGCTTGATAAAGCCCGCACCTTATGGCCTAAAGCACTGACGGAGTTACCAATGCATGAGCCCCATAAGCAGGTACTGCGTGAACATTGGCAGCGTCTCCATACTGATTTTCGTCTGCCTGGTGGTTAACAGCGATTTTTAGTAGTTGAAAACATCACTCAATATTCTGAATCTGCTCCCGCATCTGTTCGATCAATACCTTCAACTCCACCGCGCAGCGGGTCGTCTCTGCCACCACGGATTTTGATGAGAGCGTATTGGCTTCGCGGTTGAGTTCCTGCATCAGAAAGTCCAAGCGTCGGCCTTTGGGGCCTTTTTGGGCGAGTTGGTGGCTGACTTCTTCGATATGCGCGGTGAGACGGTCTAACTCTTCATCCACATCGGCTTTTTGCGCCACCAGCACCAGCTCGGCTTCCAGGCGTTGGGGGTCGAGTTCGGTCTTGGCGACTTCCAGGCGTTCCAGCAGCTGGGCGCGTTGGCGCTCCAGAATTTGCGGGAGCAGGTTGCGTACGGTGGCCACTTGTTCGCTTACCGCGTCTAGGCGGGTGGTGATCATCTCGGCCAGCTTATCGCCTTCACGGGCGCGGGCGTCGATCAGTTCATCCAACGCTTGGTTAAATAGCGCTTTGGCGGCGGCTTTAATGGCGTCTTGGTCGAGGTGCTGGGTTTCCAGTACGCCGGGCTGGTTGAGTAGCTCCAAGGTTGTCGGAGGAACGGCACTGGGCACCTGCTGCTGAATAGCGGCCAGGGCATCGGCAATCTCTTTTAGGCGCTGAGCGTTCACTGCCGGTGCTTGGGCGGTGTCGGCGCTCTCGAACCGCACGCTGCATTCAACTTTGCCTCGGACCAGGCGAGTACGCAGTGCTTCGCGCAGCACCGGCTCTAAATCTCGCAGGCTTTCATGAAGGCGAAAGTGCGGCTCTAGGTAGCGCTGGTTCACTGAGCGAATCTCGACCTGCAGGGTGCCAAACGGGGCGGCCTGCTCGGTACGGGCGAAGGCGGTCATGCTGTGTACGCGGCTGGAAGTGGCCATGTTTCATCCTAATAGAGAACAACGGTGTATAAAGCATTGCCAACAGTCTACCCGATAGGCCCATCAGCGCACGCTCAGACGTGTACAATGGAGGGCTTTTCCAGTTGTGCGTTTATTGAGAGGTACTATTTGTGAGCAGCGCTAAGCGTCCTGATGTTGTGCGTCCCAGCGGTCGCGAGGCCGACCAGCTCCGTGACATTCGCCTGACCCGCGATTACACCCGTCATGCGGAAGGCTCTGTGCTAGTGGAGTTTGGCGATACCAAAGTGCTGTGTAATGCCAGCGTAGAAGCCGGTGTGCCGCGCTGGCTGCGCGGTAAGAATCAGGGCTGGGTCACCGCTGAGTACGGCATGCTGCCCCGCGCCACTCACACCCGCAGTGGCCGTGAAGCGACCCGTGGCAAACAGGGTGGCCGCACGCTGGAGATTCAGCGCCTGATTGGCCGCAGCCTGCGCGCGGCGGTGAATTTGAAGAAGCTGGGCGAGTTCACCATTACCGTGGATTGCGATGTCATCCAGGCCGATGGCGGCACGCGTACGGCGGCCATTACCGGCGGCTGCGTGGCGCTGGTGGATGCGCTTCGCTACCTGCAGCGAGAAAAGAAGATCAAAGCCGACCCCTTCAAGCAGTTGGTAAGCGCTATTTCCGTGGGCATTTATAAAGGCGTGCCGGTGCTGGATCTGGACTACCCAGAAGACAGCAAAGCCGATACCGACCTGAACGTGGTGATGACCGAAAGCGGCGAGTTAATCGAAGTACAGGGCACCGCCGAAGCCAGCGCCTTCAACCGTGCCGAGCTAAACGGCATGCTCGATTTGGCCGAGAAGGCAGGTGATGCACTTCGCGACCATCAGCGCGAAGCGCTGGGTATTCGTGGCTAAGGATTAACGCCCGCCACAACGCAACAAGCCGACCCAAGGGTCGGCTTGTTGCTTATTACCACTCACTGCTTCTAAGAACGAGCTGTTTCTAAGAACGAGAGGCGACGCGGGAAAAGTTCGTTGCCTAGCGCTTAGAGCGCCAGGTCGTACTCAATGATTAGCGGTGCGAACTCGGAGAAGGTCGCATCGTAATCAATCCACGCGTCGACCACGTGGCGGCGGAAGTTGGGGCCGACTAACTGGTAGTCGATCCGCCAGCCTTCCTGGCGCTCACGGGGTACGTCTTGGTCAAGCTTCGGCCACCAGGTATATTCACCTGCATCGCGATTGATTTCGCGGAAGGTGTCGATAAAACCGGTGGGGCCAAGCACCTGATCCATCCAGGCGCGCTCTTCCGGGCGGAAGCCTGAGGTCAGTTGATTGTCCGACCAGTTAGCCAAGTCGACGGTTTTGTGGGCAACATGCCAAGTACCACAGAGGATGTACTCGCGGCGTTTGCGCGACATCTTGGTGAGGTACTCTTGATACTGCTCCATAAACGCCTGTTTGGCTTTCTGGTCGCTTCCATCAGGCATCAGGAAGGAGACGATACTGAAGCGTTCATAATCCGCCTGCAGAAAACGTCCTTCATGATCACACTGAGGAAACCCAAGACCATACATAATCGCCTTGGGGATTTTGCGGCAATAGAGTGCCACACCGGAGAAACCATCCTCTTCGGCATCTAGGAAGTAGCCTTCATAGCCTTCCGGATACAGAATGTGGTCACCCAGTTCAAAACTTTTTGCCTTGATGTTCTGCACGCAGACCACGTCGACATCCTGCTGAGCCAGCCAGTCCAGGAAGCCACGATCGACGGCATCACGAATACCATTGACATTGATGCTGGCAATTTTCATAAATCGTCCCTTTTGCGTCGCTGCTGTATGATACCCGACGTTTAGACGTTTGGGTAAAGGCAGCGCCTAAAACTTGCCATTTACCCGCGTTTATTGTTGCTTTCGTGCCGATTTAAACCTACCGCCTAGTGAGGAACGCCGTGGCTACCACTCTACAACCCTACCAGCGCGATTTCATTGCCTTTGCCATTGAGCAAGGTGTGCTTAAGTTTGGTGAGTTTACGCTTAAATCCGGCCGTGTTAGCCCCTATTTTTTCAACGCTGGGCTGTTTCAAACCGGGCGCGCACTGGCCAAGCTGGGGCGCTTTTATGCCCAGGCAATTGCCGATAGCGGTTTAAACGCTGATGTGCTGTTTGGCCCGGCGTATAAGGGCATTCCGCTGGCAGCGGTCACGGCGGCAGCGCTGGCCGACCATCACGACCGGGACATGCCCTATGCGTTCAACCGCAAAGAGGCTAAAACTCATGGCGAAGGCGGCAATATCGTGGGTGCCGAACTCGCTGGCGGTATTTTAATTATTGATGACGTCATCACCGCCGGTACCGCCATTCGCGAGGTGATGAGCCTGATCAAGCAGAGTGGCGCTCACGCCGCCGGCGTCATCATTGCGCTAGACCGCCAAGAGCGCGGCCAGGGCGAGCAGAGTGCGATCCAGGAAGTACAGGCCGAATACGGTATGCCGGTCGTCAGTATCGTCACTTTAGAGCAAGTGCTTACTTACCTTGAAGAGCACGCTGGTGGCGAAATGCTTGCCTACGCCGAAGCCATCAGGGCCTATCGTGACCGCTACGGCATTGCCAACTGATTAGACTGACAGCGCGCCAGTGAAACCTTGCTGGCGCCACGCTTCGTAGCTCACAATAGCCACGGCGTTGGAAAGGTTCAGGCTACGGTTATTGGGCTGCATAGGCAGGCGCAGTTTGTGCTCAGCGGTTAGCGCTTCGTGTACTTGAGGCGAGAGCCCAGCGGTTTCAGAACCAAATAGCAGCACATCGCCCGGGGCAAAGTCGGCATCGCTGTAGGTGCGCGTGCCTTTAGTGGTGATCGCCCAGATACGCCGCCCCTGCATGGCCTGCTGAAAAGCGTTAAAATCCGCGTGGCGGGTCACGTTGTCGATATCACGGTAATCCAACCCAGCGCGGCGCAGCTTTTTCTCTTCCAGGTCGAAGCCAAGCGGCTCAATCAGGTGTAATCGGCAGCCATTGTTGGCCACCAAGCGCATGATATTGCCCGTATTAGGCGCCATGCGCGGTTCAAAAAGCGCTACTTCAAACATCTCCACCTGCCTGTTTATTATGCCTTCGCCAAGCGGCTGATTGTACTTGAAACCGTACTTGAAGCCGACTAGCAACTCTCGTAGAGGATGACCGACGCCATGACGCCTGCCACGCCCAAGAGCATTCTTAGCCGCATTAAAGGGCTAAACCCGCGCCAGCAGGAAGCCGTGCGCTACATCGATGGCCCTTGCCTGGTATTGGCGGGCGCTGGTTCCGGTAAAACCAGCGTGATCACCACCAAAATTGCCTATTTGGTACAAGAATGCGGGATGAGCGCGCGCAAAATCGCGGCGGTGACCTTTACCAACAAAGCTGCGCGGGAGATGAAAGAGCGCGTCGGCCAGATGCTCCACGGCAAAGAGGGCCACGGGCTCACGGTCTCTACCTTTCACACCCTAGGGCTGAATATTATCCGCGGCGAGCTTAAAACCCTGGGCTACAAGCCGGGCTTTTCGCTGTTTGACCCGGAAGACGCCAAGGCGTTGCTGCGCGATTTGATGAACAAAGACGCCCAGGTGGATGCCGAGCAGATCAATGCCGTGCAGAGCAAAATTTCCACCTGGAAGAATGACTTGGTACTGCCCAGCGATGCCCTCTCGTTTGCCGCCGATGACGATGAGCATTTTGCCGCCCGGGTGTATGAAGCCTACGTACGCCATTTAAAAGCCTACAACGCGGTGGATTTCGACGACCTGATTCTGCTGCCGGTGGTACTGCTCAAGAACGATCCGGAAGCGCTCGAGCGCTGGCGGCGCAAAATCCACTACATGCTGGTGGATGAGTATCAGGACACCAACGTTTCACAGTACTTGCTGGTGAAGCTACTGATGGCGGAGCGTTCCACCTTTACCGTGGTGGGCGACGATGACCAATCGATCTACGCCTGGCGCGGTGCCCGCCCTGAGAACCTGATTACCCTGGGGGAAGATTTCCCGCGCCTGAAAGTCATCAAGCTGGAGCAGAACTACCGCTCTACCGCCACGATACTGCGCGCCGCCAATACGCTGATCGCCAATAACCCCCACGTTTACGAGAAGACACTGTGGTCTGATATGGGCGATGGCGCGGCCATTCGGGTCATCGTGAATCGCCATGAAGAGGCGGAGTCCGAGCGGGTCGCCAGCGAAATGCTCACGCGCAGGATCAAAGAGAAGGCCGAGTGGCGCGACTTTGCGGTGCTTTATCGTGGTAATTTCCAGGCACGGCTATTAGAGCTTAAGCTCCAGCACTATCAGATCCCTTACAAGCTCTCAGGCGGCACGTCGTTTTTCTCCCGCAACGAAATCAAAGACACCATGGCTTACCTGCGCCTGCTAATTAACCCCGCGGACGACAACGCCTTTTTGCGCATTGTGAACGTACCGCGCCGTGAAGTGGGCCCTGGAACGGTAGAGAAACTCGCCAACTACGCCACCGAACGCTCGATATCGTTGTTTGCCGCCTGCCACGAGCTTGGGCTGGAGCAAGTACTGCCGACCCGAGCGACAGAGCGCTTAAGCCGCTTTACCCACTTTATTGATGGCGTGCGTAAGCGCATGGATCAAGGCGATGCGATTGCCGCCATTCGCGATATGCTGCGGGATATGGATTACGAAGCGTGGCTGTATCAAAACGCCAGCGCGCCCACCGTGGCCGAGCGACGCATGGCCAACGTGTGGATTTTGATCGACCAGCTAGAGAAGTCGCTTAACCGGGACCCGGAAGAGAATACCGATTCCACCGAAACCGACGGCGTTCAAGCGGCTATTTCACGCTTGGTACTGCGCGATATTCTGGAGCAGCAGGCAGAAGAGGATGACTCGGATAGAGTGCAGCTACTTACCATGCACGCCTCCAAAGGGCTGGAGTTCCCGCATGTCTATTTGATGGGGCTAGAGGAAGACCTGCTGCCCCACCGCAACGCCATTGAAGTAGGCACCGTGGAAGAGGAGCGGCGCTTGGCCTATGTGGGTATTACCCGGGCGCGACGTACGCTAACGTTGACGCTTGCCCGCCAGCGTAAAGCCTACGGTGAACTCATGGACTGCCAGCCGAGCCGCTTTTTAGAAGAGCTGCCCGCCGAGGACCTGGAGTGGGAAGGCCGAGCAGATAAAGAAGACCCAGAGAAAAAACAGGCCCGGGGTAAAGATGCCATTGCCGGGCTGCGCTCGCTGCTGGGGTGACTGATAAGATAGGCAGATAAAAATAATCCACAGGGCGGTGACTAAAACGCCCTGTGGATAAAGTTACCAAGCTGAATAAAGCTGCTGTTTGTCGTTACTGCTTAACGTTACTGGGCTTCCGCCATTAAGTAATCGACAACGGCCATCACTTCTTCATCAGATAGGTTAGGGTTGCCGCCCTTGGCTGGCATAGCGCCAATGCCGTTAATGGCGCTGGCGTAAAGCTCATCAGCCCCTTTCTCTAAACGCGCCGCCCAAGCTTCGGAGTCGCCTTTGGTGGGAGCACCCGCAACGCCATTATCGTGGCATGCCACACAGCCAGAGCTTGCGTAGAGGGCTTCACCGTCTAAGTCGCTACCGCCACTGGCTTCTTCAGAGGCTGCCGCGTCTTCTTCACTCGCTGCGTCGTCGTTAGCAGCCATTTCTTCTTCAGCGGCAGCACCCTCGCCTTCAGCAGCGGCAGTCTCTTCAGCCGCTCCCTCGTCTGTTGCCGCCTCTTCAGAAGCAGCGTCATCACCACCGCCTAATTCTGGTACTTCCATTACCGGTTCAACCATATAGGCAACCGCTGCTTCGACTTCTTCGTCGGAGAGGCTAGCGTTGCCGCCTTTCGCTGGCATGGCACCAATACCGTTAATCGCGTGATCTAACAGCGTGGCGAAACCTTGTTCGGTACGTTCAGCCCAGGCCTCTTCATCACCGCGGATAGGTGCACCCGCAGCGCCGGATTCGTGGCAGGCGCTACACACGTTGCCGTAAATACCTTCACCGTCGATATCACCGCCACTGCTGGCGCTATCGCCTGCAGGTGCGGCTGCCGTTCCACAGTCTTGGCCTTGCAAACAGAGTTGACCCACCGGCGCTAAACGCTCGGCAATCGCATCACGTGCGGCATCATCTTGGGCATAAACACTGGATGTGCCCGCCATGAAGCCGAGGGCCACCAGCCCGCTCATGATCAGCTTAGCTTTCACTCTCACCACCTCTTGAGTATTGTCATCAAACGTTTGTTCTTAACCCCTGTGCGCGGCAGCGCCACAATCGACGATGCACCGACGAGACGCCAAGACGTGCGTATGGGGCTAGTATAACGGCAACGCAAAGCGCAAGAAAATGCTACTAAGCGCGCCTATGCCACCAACGACTGCTATTTAGGCCTTATTGAGGTGCTTCACTCCTTCCGCCACCCCCTTTCCACGCTAATAAACGCTGCTGTGCATAATGCACAAAACCAGCCTCTTGATAGAGCCGTTTGGCCGGTAGGTTGACGCCATCCACCGCCAGCATCACCTCTTGCACACCCGCCTGCTGGGCAAGCTCAAGGGCGCTATTCAATAGCGCGCGGCCCAAGCCAATCCCACGCCATTCAGGCGCTAGCCCCATCAACATAAGCTCCCAACGGCCTAACGACGGGCGTGGCGCCAGCAGCAAAACACCAGCCACGGCATCTTGATAATTGACGGTGTACCAGTGCTGTGGCGCCTGGGGGTCCTGTTGATGGAACCCGGTCAACAACTCTTGCACCGAGAGTACGTCGCGTAAGGGGCGACTATCCAGCGAATCGTGCCCCACGGCGGCCAACAGGGCCAGCTGTTGCGTTTGCGAAAACTCGTCAAATGGCTGCAGTGACAATGGCCTTGCTTCCTTCATTACTAAACGGCGGTGACTGCTACCGGTTAAATGCGCCAGGTTGGCCAAGCGCTGCATGCCATGCTCTAGCAACAGCGCTTCTGTTTCAGCGGCCTGGGGTGAAAGCGTCAGGTGGCAGAGGCGAATAGGCTGATTATTTACCCACCTATAGGCGGCATGTAACAGCGCGTAGGCATGTGCGCCTTCGGCCTTGGGTAACCACAGCTGGGCCATGTTCATTGGCAAGGGCTGTACCCAGATAGCGCCCGTTAACCGTCCCGCGTCAAGGCTTATCCATAACCCGCCCCACTGTTCGTCTGGCAGATCGTACATTGCCTTTACCGCCTCGCTCAGGGCGGTTTGCTGCTCAGGAGCATGAGCGGCCGCCAACTGCAGCAGCGCCTCGCGACGTAGCGAGGGAGGACACTGCACGGTCTCAAGGGGCGTTACCTGCGCGGAGGTCATCAATGCGTTACCTCTCCATTGCTCGGTCAACACAGAGATAAATATTTATCCCTGCTTAAGTTTTCGTTAAGTAAACCCGCCCAGAGTGTCGGAAAACACGATGGAGATCACCCGATGGCTCGCCTACGTTCACTCCCCACTGCGCTGGCAACACTGGATTGGCACGAAGCCCTCAATTGGCAGGAAAAAGCGATGCTTCAGCAACTGATTCAGCAACGCTTCGCCCAGCAACACAGTGCTTATATCCAGCATTTTCTGCCCCGCCTGTTTGGGCTGTGGCAGGCGGGGCAACCGCAAGCGGCGGTAGGGCTGCGCCTTGCCAGCAGCGGGCCACTCTTTCTGGAGCGCTACCTGGATGGCAAGGCCGAACAGGTTATTAACCATGGGTTTCAGCAGTCACTTGCCCGTCGAGATATTGCCGAAATTGGCAATCTGGCCAGCCTGCGCCCTGGCTTACAGCGGCAGCTGTTTATCTACCTCGCTCATCAACTGGCGGCGGAAGGCATCGCTTGGCTGCTATTTACGGCCACGCCTGAAGTCGCCAACGGCCTGCGCCGCCTAGGGCTTGAACCACAACCGATTACCCCTGCCGACCCTAATCGACTAGGCGAAGAGTCGCATCTCTGGGGGCGCTATTACCAGCATCGCCCCTGGGTGATGGCCGGTGATCTTCGCAGCGCCATGCACACGCTCCAGGCTCAGTCAGCCTTCACAGAAACAGATAGTGAAGAGGTACTGCATGCACGCCTTGCCTAATGCGCTAATGGCGCGGCTTGCCCACCATGCCCAGCAAACCCCACAGCGTACCGCACTTAGCGATGGTGAACAGACTTTGTCGTATGCAGATGTCATTCACCACGTCGCCCAACGACGCCAGCGCTTACGCGATGTTAATGCCCGACGTGTTGCGCTAGCGCTGGATAACGGTCTGGAGTGGGCACTATGGGATTTAGCCTTGATGGCCGAAGCGTGTGTGGCAGTGCCTATTCCCGACTTTTTCAGTGAACAGCAGCGCCGCCACCTGGTTCAGCAGGCGGGCCTGGATAGTTGGGTTGGGCATGGCGGGGAGCCCTACGGTTTTCAAGCTACCCCCGACCCAGCCATCGCTCAGCGTCGGGTTGACCATCCCCCCGCGTTACACGAAGGCACCACGCGCATTACCTTTACCTCGGGCACCAGCGGCACCCCCAAGGGCGTGTGCTTGGATAACGCGGCGCTGCTGACCGTGACTGAAAGCCTGGCGGAGATAGTGGCACCGCTTGATATACGCCGCCACTTAGCCATGTTGCCCCTCTCAACGCTGCTCGAAAATATCGGCGGGCTTTATCTACCGCTATGGTTGGGTGCCTGCAGCATTTTACCGGGTATGGCCACGTTAGGCTGGCAGGGAGCTAGCGGTTTTAACGCTCGGCTCGCCCTTGACGCCATTGAGCGCTACCAAACCCACAGCATGATTTTGGTGCCTCAACTGCTTCAAGCGCTGGTCGGCGAGTCCACAAAGGCACCTGATAGCCTGCGCTTTGTGGCGGTGGGCGGCGCGCAGGTAGCCAACACACTACTTACTCACGCCCGGCGTGGCGGATGGCCGGTCTATGAAGGCTATGGTTTATCCGAAGGCACCTCGGTGGTCTGTCTGAATCGCCCAGGAGAGCCAAGCTGCGGCGTTGGACGCCCACTGCGCCATGCCCAGATCCGCATTGATCGCGAAGGCCAGCTGCATATTCGTGGTGCCTTGATGCTTGGTTATATCGGCGAAGCACCTTGCGGCGATTGGTACGCCACAGGGGACACCGGCCAGTGGCAAGACGGCACCATCGCGCTCAATGGCCGCCAGCGGGAAGTCTTTATTACCGCCTATGGCCGTAACGTCAACCCGCAATGGGTAGAGGGCGAGCTCTGCACACAGCCTGCCATTGCCCAAGCCATGGTGTATGGCGAGGCCCTACCCGCTAATCGCGCGCTGATCGTGCCCGCGACGCCCCATATTACCAATGCCCAAATAGACGCTGCCCTCAATGCAGTGAATCGCACGCTACCCGATTACGCCCAAGTGCATGAGTGGCAGCGCGCCGCCCCCTTTACACCCCACAACCAACAACTCACGGCCAACGGCCGCCTACGCCGCGACACCCTGCTAGCCGCCTATGGCCACTGGCTAAGGGCCGTCGTAAACGACACACCCAAAGGAGTAACACCATGACCGCTTACCAACAGCTGCAAGACGCTACCCAGGACGCTCGTCACTGGTTGCTGACCACCCCCATCGTGACCCGCGCTCTGGCGGGCAATGTCTCCCTAGAGGAGTATCTCGCCTTTTTAGGTCAGGCGTATCATCACGTTCGTTTCACCGTGCCGCTAATGATGGCCTGCGGCGCACGGCTGCCCGACCGGCTCGACTGGCTGCGCACGGCGCTGGTGGAGTACATCGAAGAAGAGCACGGCCATGAAAAATGGATTCTGGATGATATCCGCGCCGCAGGCGGGGATGCAGAAGCCGCCGCTGCCGCCCTTCCAGACCCCGCCACTCGGTTAATGGTGGCCTGGATTCGTGATGCCGTAGAGCACGGCAACCCGGTGGCGTTTTTCGGCATGGTGCAGGTGCTGGAAGGCACCAGTACAGCGCTTGCCACCCAGGCCGCCGAACGCTTACAGGCGAGTCTTTCGCTTCCCAACAATGCCGTGCGTTACCTGACTTCCCACGGCAGTCTGGATATTGGTCATTTGGCCTTTTTTGAAGAGCAGATCAATCAGCTAGGTGCCGACGATCTGGCCGTAGTGATTGATAGCGCCAATATGTTCTACCGCCTGTATGGGGCGATGTTTAGAGGTATAGAAGCCCGTTGTCAGGGTGGTAGCGCGGTGGAGGAACTAAGTCATGCGCTTGCCTAGACTGCTTTGGCCTAGAACAAACAGGCTGGCCGGCGGATGGCCGGCCCAGCGGATTTTAATCACCGGCGCCAGCGGCGGTATTGGTATGGCCCTGGCCGAAGCGCTGGCGCAGCGGGGCGCGCACCTACTGGTAAGTGGTCGCCAACAAGACGCGCTGGCTTCGTTAGTCGACCGTTTTCCCAATCACATCACCGCCGTTAGCGCTGATTTAACCAACGCCAGTGATCGCAGCCGCTTAGTCAGCGCTGCCCAAGAGGCAGACTGCAATATGTTGATTAATGCCGCTGGCAGTAATCAGCAGGTTTTTTTTGATACTGCCAGCGACAGCGATATCGAACAGCTGGTAGCGATTAATCTGACCGCCCCCCTGCAACTGACCCGCGCGCTGCTTCCGCAGCTAATGGCTGGCCCCCAAGCGACGATTATCACCATTGGTTCGACGCTCGGGCGGCTGGGCTACCCAGGCCAAGTCACTTACTGCGCCACCAAATTCGCCCTGCGCGGTTTTAGCCAAGCGCTGCGCCGGGAGCTGGCCGATACCCGTGTGCGGGTGATGTATATCGCCCCACGGGCCACTCGCACCGCGATGAACTCGCCACAAACCGAGGCACTCAATGCGGCGCTGGGCAATACCGTCGACTCTCCTGACGCCGTTGCCCTGGCCATTATCAATGCCGTGGAACAGCAGGGTGAGGAACTACAAATTGGCCTGCCAGAACGTTTTTTTACCCGCCTCAATACGCTATGGCCAGGCGCTGTTGACCGGGCCCTGTTACGTCAACTGCCCGTCATTCGCCGGTTCGTTGCCACCAAGGAGTCTTCCTCATGATCATGCTATCTTTCAAAACGCTGCGTACCACGCTACTGGCTAGCGCCATTGGCTTGATAAGCCTTCAGGGGATCGCCAGTGAGGGGGATAGCGCGGCTGTCGCCGCATCGCTTGCCGAACTACAGCAGCGTTGGGCGGAAATTAACTATACGCTGCCGCCAGATGAACAGGCGGCAGCCTTCAGCCGCTTGGGCAACCAAGCTGAACAGCTCGTCAAGCGCTACCCGGACGCCGCCGAACTGCATATCTGGGCTGGCATTATCCGCTCGACAGAAGCAGGTGCCAGCGGTGGGCTGGGCGCGCTGGGGCTGGTAAAACAAGCTAAAAAGGAGCTTGAAACCGCGCTGGAACTGAACCCGCTGGCGCTGGATGGTTCGGCCTATACCAGCCTGGGCGCGCTCTATTATCAGGTTCCCGGCTGGCCACTCGGCTTTGGCGATGAACAAAAAGCTGAGTGGCATTTGCAAAGAGCCCTTGCGATTAACCCCGAAGGGATCGACAGTCTCTATTTCTGGGGCGACTATTTACATGAGCAGGGTCGCGATGCAGAAGCACGCCAAGCGCTAGAACGCGCCTTGATGGCAGCGCCCCGGCCTGGTCGCGAACTGGCGGACAGTGGCCGCCGTGACGACATCCGTCAATTGATGTCAGAACTTCAATAGGAAGGAGCCCTATGCGCATTTTGCTGGTAGAGGATGACCCAAGCCTAGCCTCAGGCATCCGCTTGGCTTTAAAGCCAGAGCACTACACTGTGGATCATCTGAGTGACGGCACTACCGCGCTAAATGCGCTAACAGAGGGGGAACCCTTTGATGCGGTAATTCTTGACCTGGGGCTGCCGCGCATGGATGGCATGGCGGTATTGAACGCTGTCAGGCGCCACGGTAGCCAAGTCCCTATTTTGGTCCTGACGGCCCGCGATGCGGTGGATGACCGCATCGCGGGGCTGGATGCTGGCGCCGATGATTATTTAACCAAACCCTTTGAAGTGGCGGAACTGAAAGCCCGACTACGCGCCTTGCTGCGCCGCAGCCAGGGCCAGATCAGCAGCATATTGAGCTGTCGTGGCATCCGCCTGGACCCGCACACCTTTAACGTCAGCTATCAGGGCCAAGATGTGAGCTTGTCGCGGCGCGAGTTGACGCTGCTGCAAGAGTTTATGAGCCACCCGGGCCGGGTGTTTACCCGTGATACCTTGACCCGCTTGGTCTACGGCTGGGACGAGGATGTCGAGAGCAATGCCATTGAGGTCCATATCCACCATTTACGCCGCAAGCTATTCACCGACGTCATCCGCACGGTGCGCGGCATTGGCTATGTGATGGATAAGTCAAAGGATGACGCATGACGTCTATTCGTCAGCGGACCCTGGGGCTTTCGCTGCTGGTCTTTGGCCTTAGCATGCTCGTGATTGGCTTTATTAGTTACCGCTATGCTGCTCATGAAATAGAAGAGCTTTACGATGCCAGCCTGGCGCAGAATGCGCGTTTACTTGAAGGGTTACTGCAAGCACCGCTGCCCGACACCGACCGCAATGTTCTGCTAACCAGTCTGGAAATCGCCTTGCAGCGCGCCCGTGAGTCAGACAAACGCTTTGCGGGACACCGTTACGAGAGCAAATTAGCGTTTCAGCTATGGGAAGACGACCAGCTATTGCTGCGCTCCGCCAGTGCCCCCGAAACACCCCTTGCCCAACAGCCCGTCGGCTATTCGACGCTGACCGTGGGTGAACACGATTGGCGTGTGTATGTACTAGATGTGCCGGACTCCTCAAACCGGGTAGTTGTCAGTGAGCGCGAAGACGTGCGTGGCGAGCTGATCCGGGCAGTCGCGCTTCGCACGCTTCTGCCCGACCTGATCGGCCTGCCGCTCCTCTCCGCGCTGCTATGGTGGACGATTGGCTGGGGGCTGGCACCGTTATCCCGCATGGCCGAGCAGATTCGCAGTCGTGATCCGCACAATTTGCAGCCCTTGACGCTTAGCCCATTGCCCCACGAGTTGGACACTATCGCCGGCGCGCTTAACCGGCTGTTAGAGCGCATCCGCCTCATGCGCGTACGCGAAAAACGCTTTATTGCCGATGCTGCCCATGAGTTACGCACCCCCTTAGCAGTGCTTGACCTACACGCCCAGAACGCGCTAACTGCTGATAATCTTGAAGATCGCCAGGAGGCGCTCAGCCACCTGCGCGGCGGTGTTGCCCGGGCCACGCGCTTGGTTACCCAGTTGTTAACACTGGCGCGTCTGGACCCTGAAGACGAGTCACAACCTGAGTACCGCACCACTAACCTACTAAGTGAAGTGCGGGAAACCCTGGCCAAGCTTTCGCCACTAGCCGCTGAACGCCAACAGCAACTGCTGCTAAACGCCGATGAGCAAGGGGAGTGGTCCATCACAGAAGAGCCCGGCGCGATTGAAACCTTGGTACAAAATCTGGTCGGTAATGCCATCCAGCACTCGCCTAACCAGAGCACCATCAGCATCACGCTGGCGACGACGCCACACGGCTTTCAGCTCATGGTGGATGATCAGGGACCCGGCATCCCGGTCAATGAACGCAAAAAAGTAGTCGAGCGCTTTCAGCGCGCAGGCCCCAGCGCGGGTTCGGGGTTAGGGCTTTCCATCGTTGAGCGGTTGGTCACTCGCCATGGCGGCACTCTTCAACTTGATGATGCGCCCAGCGGGGGGCTACGCGTACGTATTGTTCTGCAACGTCCAGAAAAGCAATAAATTTTTCTTTTCTTCCTAAGCTGAGTTTTATGGATCTCTTAAGGTTCTGATAAGAATTGCATGCAACTGTGGAGGCACACTGCGAGCCAGATATCCACGGCTCGCTCTTTGCTCCACATGGAGGTCCCCCGATGAACCAAGTAACCTTTTCACCTAAGCCATTAGTTCAACTAGGCTCACCCCCTCTTTTGGCGATGCCTGCCCCACGGCGGCTGTTGCCCACCAGTCCTGCCATGACGGTGCTTACCGACTTTTCCCAGGTAGTGCCACAGTCGGTTGAAGCCGACACGCCTATCGACGAGGCACACCTTAAGATGCGGCATGGCGGTGTACGGCTGTTGTTTGTCATGGATAAACAGGCGCACTGTATCGGCGTTATTACATCGAAAGAAGTGATCGGTACCCGGCGCATCAATCTGGCCATGCAGCACCGTAACCTGACCCGTGCAGAAGTCACCGCTGAAATGATCATGACACCATGGCACAAGCTGAGTGCTATGCCTGTCGCGCAGCTGGCATCGCTGACCATTGAAGACCTGGTGCTGTCGATGGAAGCCGTTACCGACCAGCATCTGTTGATCACCGAGCAAAATGATAATCACGAACTAAGAATTCGCGGCATTATCTCGGCAAGCGATATACACAGTGCGGTCGGCAAAGAGATTAATCCGGTGCCGATGGCGAAAAGCTTTGCCGATATCTGCCAAGTAGTGACCGGACACGACCTGTAACGTTTTAAAGTAGTTAGCCTTTAACAAAACGCCCTTCACCGATTCCTCGGTGAAGGGCGTTCGCATTTGGGCCGAGGCCCCAGTCTAGAACACTCCAATCTAGAACATGGAAGCGTTAATCCACAGGTGTGTAAAGATGCTGCCGATATAGCCCAATAAGATAGCCGGTACCCAGCGCAGGTGCACGGCAAAGGTATAGATCCCGCGCGCCTGACCCATCAGGGCGACGCCCGCAGCGGAACCCATCGAAAGCAAGCTGCCGCCTACGCCTGCGGTCAGAGTAATCAACAGCCAGTTACCCTCGGTCATGTCCGGGGCCATGGAAAGTACCGCAAACATGACCGGGATGTTATCTACAACAGCCGAGATCAGGCCCAACACCACGTTAGCCCACACCGGGTTCCAGTTGCCGTAAAGTGTTTCGGAAAGCAGGCTGAGATAGCCCATAAAGCCAAGCCCGCCGACACACATCACTACCCCGTAGAAGAACAGCAGCGTATCCCATTCTGAGCGCGCAATACGGCTGAAAATATCAAATGGCACCACGCTACCCAGCTGTTCGAGCTTTTTCCAATCGCCTCGGCGCGAATAGCGTTCACGTTTGCGTTCCAGCGAACGCGGTAGGCTGCGGCGCAGGTAGTAACCAAAGAACTGCAGCAAGCCTAGGCCAAACATCATGCCCATGGCCGGCGGTAGATAAAGGATCGAGTGGCACAGTACGGAAATAGCCACCGTTATCAAAAACAGCACGATAATCCGCCGCGCGCCGCGCTTGAGCCAGACATTCTCTTGTAATGCGGCCGGCTGACGATTCGCGATAAAGAAATTCATGATCACCGCAGGCACCATGAAATTGACTATCGCAGGCACTAGCAGCGCGAAGAAGCCTTCGAACGGCACTTGACCCGCCTGCCACACCATTAGGGTAGTGATATCGCCAAACGGGCTAAAGGCACCGCCTGCGTTAGACGCTACCACCACGTTAACGCAGCAAAGGCCGATAAATTTATCATCACCTTCGGCCACTTTAAGTACCACGGCACACATCAACATGGCGGTGGTCATATTGTTCGCGATCGATGAAATACCAAACGCCATGACGCCGGTAATCCAGAACAGGCTACGATAACTGAAGCCTTTGCGGACTAACCAAGAGCGCAGTGCGTCAAATACTCGGCGCTCTTCCATGGCGTTGATATAGGTCATCGCGACCAGCAAAAACAGCAGCAACTCGGCGTATTCAAGCAGCGTTTCACGGAAGGCGGTTTCCGCCTCTTCCGGCATGCCTGCTTGCACATAAACCCAGGCGACGAGCGCCCAAATAAGGCCTGCAGCAACCAATACAGGCTTAGACTTACGCATATGCAGTAACTCTTCAGTCATCACCAACGCATAGGCGAGCACGAAGATCACGACAGAAGAGATACCGGTTAGCGTGAGGGTAAGGTCAAGTGGCCCGGCGGCGGCATAAGAGATCGAAGGAAAGATAAAAAGAGTGCAGGCGAGCAACAGCCAAGCGACTCGGCTAGCGTAATGCCGAGTTGCGAGGACGTTTGGTGGTTTCATGGCAATATTATCCAATCAGGAGGGAGAAAGACCGCCACGATCATAAGCACCCTAACGACATGCTGCAACGCAACGGTTGCGCATAAGATGCGGCGTATTGCCGCATCTTGTAAAGCGTTTTTGTTAGCTTAATGCTAAATATTATTTAGCGTATTAATTACTCTACTGTCACGCTTTTAGCTAGGTTACGCGGCTGGTCAACATCGGTGCCTTTAAGCACGGCTACGTGGTAACTCAGCAGTTGTAACGGCAGGGTATAGAGTAGCGGCGCCAGCGCTTCATGCACGTGGGGAAGCGTCAGAACGCGAATATCTTCCTGGGCATCCATACCCACACTTTCGTCGGCAAACACGAACAGCTGGCCGCCGCGGGCGCGGACTTCCTGAAGGTTGGATTTCAGCTTTTCCAGCAGGTCGTCATTGGGGGCGACCGAAATCACCGGCATTTCGCTGTCCACCAGTGCCAGCGGGCCGTGCTTTAACTCCCCGGCGGGGTACGCTTCGGCATGAATATAGGAGATCTCTTTGAGCTTAAGTGCCCCTTCCAGCGCAATCGGATAGTGGGCGCCGCGTCCCAAGAAGAGTGCATGATTTTTTTCCGCAAATGCTTGGGAAAGCGCTTCGATCTGGCTGTCTAGCGCCAGCACCCGTTGGCACACCTCGGGCAGCGTGCGCAGTGCGGCGATGATATCTGGGTGTTCGGCTTGCCCTTTTGCTTTGCTCACGGAAAGCGTGAGTAGCATTAACGCCACAAGCTGAGTCGTAAAGGCTTTGGTGGAGGCCACACCAATTTCAGGGCCTGCACGAGTCATCAGTGTAATGTCCGACTCACGCACCAATGAACTGCCAGGTACGTTGCAAATCGCCAACGACCCGACATAGTTCAGCGTTTTCGCAAAACGCAGCGCCGCCAGCGTATCCGCGGTTTCACCCGATTGGGAGAGGCTGACGAACAATGTACCTTCGGGCACGACCGGGTGGCGGTAACGGTACTCAGAGGCCACTTCAACCTGAACCGGCACACCGGCGTAACGCTCTAGCCAGTAACGCGCCACCAGCCCGGCGTGGTAGCTGGTGCCGCAGGCGATGATATGCACTTGGCGGGTACGCTGGAAAAGCGCCTGTGCATCGGGGCCAAAGCTCTCCACTAACACGCTTTGAGCACTCAGCCGCCCTTCTAATGCTGCCTCGATCACCTTCGGCTGTTCAAAAATTTCCTTGAGCATGTAATGGCGGTATTCGCCTTTGCTGGCAGCACCGTCACCGTGCTCAAAAGTCTGTATAGGACGCTCAACGCGGTTACCATGACGATCCACAATGTGAATAACGCCCTGCTCGCGTAGCTCAACCAGGTCGCCTTCTTCAAGATAAATAAAGCGATCCGTCACTGGCAGTAGTGCCAGCGGGTCAGAGGCTAAAAAGGCTTCATTAATGCCCACACCAACCACCAGAGGGCTGCCCTGGCGGGCACCGACCACCACACCTGGTTCTTTAGCGCTCATCACGCCCAAGGCATAAGCGCCACCTAAGCCGTTAACGATCTGTTGCGTCGCGTCAAAAATGGAGAGGCCATCGTTCAGCTTTTCGGAAAGTAAGTGGGCAATCACTTCGGTATCGGTTTCGGAGTCAAACGTGTAGCCGCTGCGCTGCAAGTTATCTTTTATATTCTCGTAGTTTTCAATAATCCCGTTATGCACCACCGCCACTTGGTTTTCATCAATGTGGGAGCCGCTATGATGCGGATGGGCATTAGCTTCAGAGGGTTTGCCGTGGGTTGCCCAGCGGGTGTGTGCAATGCCCGAAAAACCCGGTAGCGCGGAAGCTTCCAATTGCGCAGCGAGCGCCGCCACTTTTCCGAGCGCCCGGCGGCGGGTCAGCACGCCATCGCTAAACACCGTCATACCGGCCGAATCATAGCCGCGATACTCCAGGCGTTTTAGACCTTCTAATAGAATTTCTTGGACGTTGCGCTGGGCAACGGCGGCAACAATGCCACACATAATCACTCTCCTAGGTCATTAACCAGAGCACTTTACAAATACTACTCAACCAATCCGCAGAACGGTAAAACGACGGCCACTGATTATGAATACGGCTTTTTAATGATTCTTAGCACCATTTTAAGAACTATGGTTTTAAAAACTACGGCTTTAAGAACTATGGCTCTGTGCGCTTGCTGGGGCGCAGCCAGTCGATTTTTTCTAGCTGGCGACCACGCGTGACGGCTAAGGCGTAATCGGTAACGTCTTTAGCAATTGTCGACCCTGCCCCTACGGTAGCGCCTTTGCCTACCGAAACAGGCGCGACCAAGGCTGTGTTCGAGCCAATAAAGGCATTATCACCAATCTCTGTATGGTGTTTGTTGGCACCGTCGTAGTTGCAGGTAATCGTGCCCGCACCAACGTTCACATCCCGGCCTAAGCGTGCGTCACCTACATAGCTTAGGTGATTAATCTTACTACCCTCACCGACATCGGCATTTTTGGTTTCAACAAAATTGCCCACCTTGGCTTTTACCGCCAACCGTGTCCCGGGGCGTAGCCGCGCAAAGGGGCCGATCTGGTTCAAGCCCGCTGCCACGGTGCCCTCTATCACACTATGGGTGTCTACCACGCTTTCGGCACCAATGGTGCTATTTTTAATCACGCAGTAAGGGCCAATACGCACACCCTCACCCAGTTCAACGTCGCCTTCAAAAACGCAGCCCACATCAATAAAGACATCATGGCCGCAGGTTAAACGCCCGCGCACATCCAAGCGTGCGGGGTCGGCAAGCGCCACGCCCTCTGCCATCAGCTTATAGGCAAGCTGCTGCTGATAAGCACGTTCCAGGCGGGCCATTTGCGCGCGATTATTAACGCCTTCCACTTCAACCGCAGTGGCTGGCTGGGCCGTGCAGACCTTGATGCCTTCATCGGCGGCCATGGCGATTACATCGGTCAGATAGTACTCACCCTGGGCATTCTCGGCGGAAAGCTGTGGTAACCAGCGTTTTAGCTGAGCGCTGGTCATGGCCATAATACCGGTATTACATTCGGTGATCTCAAGCTGGGCACTGTTGGCATCTTTTTGCTCAACGATCGCCACGGCATGGCCCGCGTCGTTGCGCACAATCCGGCCATAGCCCGTTGGGTCATCCAGCGTCACCGTCAACAGCCCCATGTGCTGTTCATCCACTTGGGCCAACAGCTCTCTCAGTGAATCACGCTGTAACAGGGGGACATCGCCATAGAGGATAAGCACCTTGCCGCTACCGAGCTGCTCAAGCGCTTGGGCCACCGCGTGACCGGTGCCTTTCTGTTCGGCCTGCACCGCAAACTGCACCGCAGTGTCGGCCAGCGCCTCGCGCAGCTGTTCCGCCCCATGGCCGATAACGACATGGGTGCGATCAGGCTGCAGCCCTGAGGCCGTATCCAGTACATGCTGCACCATGGGCTTACCCGCCAGGGTATGAAGTACTTTAGGGGTTTGAGAACGCATGCGCGTGCCTTTACCCGCGGCGAGTATGACGATATCCAGTTCTTGCATGTTATTCACCTGTTACCGGTTGGCCGACAGACGCCGGGGCTGGCAGTTGTTCAATCCCCAACTCATTAACCAGCGTTTCACCAAAATAATTTACAAATTCAGGCGTAGCGATGCTGCGCCACTGCTCTCCATCACGAACGAGCAAAAGTACTTTCAGATTATTCTCGATGGCCATCTGCATAGCGTCTTGTTCGCCCACCACCAGCAGTGCCGTCGCCCAGGCATCCGCCCAAGCATTAGAGGGGTGGAAGACAGACACCGACGCTAGCTGATGCGTCACTGGTCGACCCGTTCGCGGATCAATGGTGTGCGAGAAGCGTTGGCCATCGACTTCAAAATAGTTACGGTAATCCCCTGAGGTCGCCACGGACATGCTCTCTAGCGGAATGACATGCTGAGCACGCTGCTGGCCATCTTCGGGTACTTCGATGCCAATTCGCCATGGGGTCTGTTCGTCTTCATCGCGAACGCCACGGGCGATCAGGTCACCACCTAAATTAACCAGGTAATGCTCGATCCCCTGCTGGTCCAAGTAAGCGGCCACCCGGTCAGTGGCATGGCCTTTGGCGACACCGGAAAGGTCGACAAATACGTCTCGCGTACGCCTTGCCTGCATTGCCTGAGTATCAACGTCTACCGCATCAAAACCCACTTGGGAAAGCTGCTCGGCCAGTTCCTCATCAGCCGGTACTTCTTCAGGCCGAGACCCGGGCCCAAAGCTCCACAAATTAACCAGGTCACCCACGGTAATATCAAAGGCCCCATGGCTGGCTTCAGCCACAGACTGGCTGATCGCCAACACCTCAATCAATTCATTTGAAAGCGGCTGCCACTCTTCCAACGGCGCTTCGTTAAAAGCGATCAGCTCAGAATCATCGCGATAGGTGGACATCGCCTGATCAACGCTCTCCAGCTCTGCTTTGAAGCCCTCTTCCAATTCAAGGGACTCGCCCTGAGTGAGCGGATCCATAATGGTTACCTGATAGAAAGTGCCGAAAATGTTCCCCTCAAAGCGTACGGGTGGTTCCAGCGGGCGATCACTCTCTGAGCATCCAGCCACTGCGACCAGCACTCCTAGCACTACCAGTAAACGTCCCCACTTGCCGATACTTACTGCAAACGCCTTCTTATCTGACTTTTTCATAGCGGCCATGCCCTGGAAATGAAGCTCTTAAAATGAAGCGCTTAAAAATGAAAAAACCACAGCAGCCAAGCGCCAAACAGCACGCGATAAATAACAAAAGGCTGCATTCCCAATTTGTTAATGACGACCAAAAAGTAGTGAATGCACAAATAAGCACTGACCCCTGACAATAACGTCCCCACTAACATCGCTACCCAATCGATCGACTGCGGGGAGCTAAATAGGCCTATGGCTTCCAAACCACCGGCCAACACAATCACCGGAATCGACAGCAAGAAAGAGAAGCGTGCAGCCCCTTCCCGGCTCATCCCCACCATTAACGCTGCCGTAATAGTGATACCTGAGCGCGACGTACCAGGAATTAGCGCCAGCGCCTGGGCACCGCCAATAATGAGTACGTCCTTTAAACGCAGTTGGTACTCGCTACGCGTTCCCTGCTTACGCCAATCGGCATACCCCAACAATAGACCGAAACCAATTAAACTGAAGCCGATAATCAGCGTAGAGCGCATATAGTGAGAAATAACATCGTGTAACAGTAAGCCAATAATACCCACGGGGATGGTCGCTAACGTCACCCAAAAAGCGAGTCGAGCATCTTCATTCACCCCCTTACCGCTGACCGCCGCTACGCTGCTGGTCACCATCTGCCAAATTTCCTGCCGGAAATAAATAATCACCGCGGAAAGGCTGCCCAAATGCAGCGCCACATCAAAGGCTAACCCTTGATCTTGCCAATCTGTCAGCACAGGCACCAAAATCAGGTGAGCAGAGCTTGAAACGGGTAAAAATTCAGAAATCCCCTGAACCACCGCTAACACTACTACCTGAAGCCAATCCATAAAAAATCCTGTGCATAGAAACAATTGATGGTTT
This sequence comes from Vreelandella indica, assembly GCF_037070225.1. NCBI lineage: Bacteria > Pseudomonadati > Pseudomonadota > Gammaproteobacteria > Oceanospirillales > Halomonadaceae > Vreelandella > Vreelandella indica. Next base: position 83,112 of record NZ_JBANSO010000015.1, on the reverse strand, counting down.
GCAATGGCGCTTAAGGATACACATCCGCTAATTCCTTGTCCGCCATTGCCTTTACTGGCCTTACCCACTACTGCCAGTTTAAGGCGCTGTTTCACAGCCTAAAAGCAGCGGATGCTATAGAGGACATAAGGAATACGCTACAATAGGCGTCTATTGAATGCGTGCGTCCTTGCAAGGTACCCATGACTCAGACCATCGAAACGCCAGTGGTTCAAGACCAGGCACGACTTAGCCACGAGGCCAAGCGCGTTACCTATATTGGTGCGTGGCTGGATGCCCTGCTGAGTATCGTCAAAGTCACGATCGGTTTTATGGTCGGCTCAGCGGCCCTGATCGCCGATGGCATTCACTCCCTATCAGATTTAGTCACCGATGGTTTTGTTCTGGCGGCCATTCATTATGGCCGCCAAGAGCCGGATAAAGACCACCACTATGGCCATGGCCGAATTGAAACCCTGACCACACTGCTACTGGGCAGTGTGTTGATCTTCGTCGCGGGCGGTATTGCCTGGTCGAGTCTGGATCGCCTGTTTAGCGGCACGGAGGTCAATGCGCCAGGCATGCTGGCCATTGTCATTACAGTGATCGCACTGTTTAGCAAAGAGTGGATTTTTCGCTACACCATGCGAGTGGCCAAGCGGGTGAAGTCAAAATTGCTCGAAGCCAACGCCTGGCACTCACGCAGCGATGCCTTGTCCACTGCGGTGGTGCTGGTAGCGCTGGTAGGCGCTCAGTTTGGTTTAGGCTGGCTGGATGCCGTCGCTGCCATCATCGTCGGTTTATTAGTGGGTAAGGTAGGCTTGGACTTGCTATGGGAGTCAGCGCGCGAGTTAGTCGATACCGCGCTGCCCGTGGATATACAGAATCAGATGCATGATGTGGCTTGCAGTGTTCCGGGGGTGGATAGCGTTCATGACCTTCGCACACGCCAGTCGGCTGGCTGGGTCATGGTCGATCTGCACGTAGTGGTGGGCCCCAAAATTACCGTCTCAGAAGCCCATGAGATCGGTAACGAAGTGAGCCGGCGTCTACGCCATGAATTCCCCGCACTCACCGATGTCATCTTTCACGTTGATCCCGAAGACGACGCTGGGGCGGGCGACCCCAGCCGCCTGCCAGGCCTACCATTGCGTCCTGAAGTAGAAGCTGCCCTGGATGCCCGTTGGTACAGACATCCGGTATGGCGCACGCTTAACGAACTTCAGCTGCACTACCTGGACGATAAGGTATCGGTATCGCTGATTATTGATGACGCCGTTCATCAGCCGCCTCAGTGCCTTGCTAGCCAGCTTAAAGCGCTGGCTAGCGATATTGAGTGGCTCGGTCACGTCGAGGTGCTGTTTATTACCCGCGCCGCCAGTAGCTCAATGCGCTAAGCCCCCAATTACTCACTCGTCACAAGAGCAGCAGCGTGGCGATACTGAAGTAGATCACGACCCCAGAAGCATCAATAAGCGTGGTCACCAGCGGTGCCGAGGCCGTGGCAGGATCGACCTTGAAGCGCTCGAGTACAAAGGGTAAACACATCCCCAGCAGGCTGCCGAACAACACGATGGTGACCATGCTAAAGGCAACCACCATGGCCAGCGCTTCACCCCCACGCATAATGCCAATAGGCGTTACCGCAATAGCCATGGTAATGCCTAGCGAGCCCGCGACGAGCAGTTCGCGACCAAGCAGTTTCCCCCAGTCTTTAACACCCACATCACCAGTTGCCATACCGCGCACCATTAGCGTGGCGGCCTGGGCTCCGGCATTACCGCCACTACCGATCAACAGCGGTAAAAAGAATACCAGCGCCACCTGGGCGGCAATGGTCTCTTCAAAATAGGCAATCCCGGCACCCGAAAACAGGTTGGCAAAGACCAGCAGTACTAGCCAAAACACTCGCTTGCGATAGAGGCTCCAGAGCTTCACACGGCTCACGCCATCCTCTAACTGACCGATCGACATCCCTTTATGGAAATCCTCGGTGGCCTCGGATTCGGCCACGTCCATGGCGTCATCGTGGGTCACGATGCCAACCATCCGGCCGTCCGCATCGATCACCGGCAGCGCTAACAGGTCGTACTTTGCCACAATTCGGGCAACATCTTCCTGAGCATTATCAACGCGGGTGCTGATAACATCCTTGATCATGATGTCATCCACAATGGCGCCAGGGCGTGCCACCATCAGTTGGCGTAACGACATAGTACCGATCAAATGCCCATCACTATCGAGGATATAGAGCTGATAGACCGTTTCCGCATCGGGGGCGGTTTGGCGTACCCGCATCATCGCTTGTGACACCGTCATGCCACTGGCTATAGAGACATAGTCAGAGGTCATGATGGCGCCAGCGGTACCCTCTTCGTAGCTGGCAAGCCGTTTGAGATCTTCCCGCTCGCGATGGGCCATGCGACGCAGCAGCGCTTCCCGGCGGTCTTCACTGAGTAGATTAAACAGGTCGGCGCGTTCGTCTGAACCCATCTCTTCCAGCAGCTTGAGTACCTGGCTGTCGTCCAGCTCCCTGACGACCTCAAGCTGGCTCTCACCGGGCAAGTAACCCAGTACGTTTGCAGCACGCTCGGCAGAGAGAATATTGAGCAACGCGAGCGCGGCTGGCAGCTCCTCATCGTCTTCAATCATCTCTTCAAGCACTTCACCGATATCCGCGGAGCGGGTTTCGGCCAAACGCAAAGAGAGCACCGATTTACTAGGCACTTCCTTGGCCAACTCGTCGAGTAGTTCGGCTTTTAATTGCTGTAGGCTTTCATCGTTAAGTGCCATGGCTCTCCCCTTCACACTGACAAACGTCGTGCTGCCGACTTAATCCATTACAAAATCCATTACCTAACTCATCATACTTACTTATATTACTATCCTTACTACCCAACAAAAAAACGCCCCTTAAACCCTGATAACGGGCTTAAGGGGCGCTGTACCACGCCAAATGCGTGGGTATTAGCCTTTACCCGCCTTTTTACGCAGCTGCTGAATCGTTCGCAGCTGAGCAACGGCTTCGGCAAGTTCAGCGGCCGCTCGAGTATAATCAAGCTCCGATGACTTATCGTTAAAGGCTTTCAGCGCTTGCTGACGCGCTTCTTCGGCAGCAGCCTCATTGAGGTCGCTGGCCCGTGATGCGGCATCAGCCAGTATCGTTACCACATCCGGCTGGACTTCCATGAAGCCACCAGTGACGTAGAAGTTCTCTTCTGCGCCACCATCATAGATCACGCGAACCGGACCCGGCTGAAGCTCAGTCAGCAACGGAGCGTGACCTGGCAAAACGCCCAGATCACCCATCACCCCGGAAGCAATCACCTGCTCAACGGTACCTGAGAAGATGGATGCTTCAGCGCTGACGATATTGCAAGTAAAGCTATTCGCCATAGCGAATCCCCCTCATGGACGGGATTACTTCTTCATCTGGTTGGCTTTCTCGACGGCTTCGTCGATGGAGCCGACCATGTAGAAGGCCTGTTCCGGCAATTCGTCGTATTCACCAGCCAAAATGCCCTGGAAGCCACTGATGGTGTCTTTCAGCGAAACATACTTGCCTGGTGAACCAGTGAACACCTCAGCTACGAAGAACGGCTGCGACAAGAAGCGCTGGATTTTACGCGCCCGAGATACGGCTAGCTTGTCTTCATCAGACAACTCATCCATACCCAGAATGGCGATGATATCCTTAAGCTCTTTATAGCGCTGAAGAACGTTCTGCACACCGCGAGCGGTCGCATAGTGCTCTTCACCGACAACCAGCGGATCCAACTGGCGCGACGTGGAGTCGAGCGGGTCGATCGCCGGGTAAATACCCAATTCGGCGATAGAACGCGCCAATACCACGGTAGCATCCAGGTGCGAGAAGGTGGTCGCCGGCGACGGATCGGTCAAGTCATCCGCGGGCACGTATACGGCCTGTACGGAAGTGATTGAACCGGTTTTCGTCGAGGTAATACGCTCCTGCAGAACGCCCATCTCTTCAGCCAGCGTCGGCTGATAACCTACCGCTGACGGCATACGGCCAAGCAGTGCCGATACTTCGGTACCTGCCAGGGTATAGCGGTAGATGTTATCGACGAACAGCAGTACGTCGCGGCCTTCATCACGGAATTTCTCAGCGATGGTCAGGCCCGTCAGCGCCACGCGCAGACGGTTACCCGGGGGCTCGTTCATCTGACCGTAAACCAGCGATACCTTATCGATAACGTTGGATTCAGTCATTTCGTGATAGAAGTCGTTACCCTCACGCGTACGCTCACCAACACCGGCGAATACAGAGTAGCCGCTGTGTTCGGTGGCGATGTTGCGGATAAGCTCCATCATGTTAACGGTTTTACCCACACCGGCGCCGCCGAACAGGCCAACTTTACCACCCTTAGCAAACGGGCAGACCAAGTCGATAACCTTGATACCGGTTTCCAGCAGCTCGTTAGAGGCTGCCTGGTCGGCATAGCTCGGTGCTTTACGGTGAATAGGCATACGCTCTTGCTCACCGATCGGTCCTGCTTCGTCGATCGGCTCGCCGAGTACGTTCATAATACGGCCCAGCGTTTCCTTACCTACCGGTACGGAAATAGCAGCACCTGTGCTGGTCGTTGCCATGCCACGCTTCAAGCCCTCAGTGGAGCCCATGGCGATGGTGCGCACCACGCCGTCGCCCAGCTGCTGCTGGACTTCGAGGATAGTCTCAACATCGGAGACCTTCAGCGCGTCGTAGACCTTGGGCACAGAGTCCCGCGGAAACTCTACGTCAATCACCGCGCCGATGATTTGTACGATACGTCCGCTCATCTTGGTTCCTCTCTAAAACCTGCAAATGAAACCTGTCTGCCGGGAGCCGCTAAAAGCGTCGGCTCCCTAGGCGTTATACGGCAGCAGCGCCGCCGACGATCTCAGAAATTTCCTGGGTGATGGCGGCCTGACGGGCCTTGTTATAAACCATCTCCAGATCGTCGATCAGGCCGCCTGCGTTGTCGGTGGCACTTTTCATAGCGATCATTCGAGCGGCTTGTTCACAAGCGCCATTTTCCACTACCGCCTGATACACCTGCGATTCGATGAAACGAACCAACAGGCTATCGAGCAACGCCTTGGCATCCGGTTCATACAGGTAGTCCCAGCTTCCGGGACGGGCGTTTTCGTCGTCTTGCTCAGCGCCTGCGCCCATATCGGGCGACAGGGGAAGAAGCTGACGAACCACTGGCTTTTGCGTCATGGTGTTCACAAACTCGTTGTGCACCACGTACAGCCGGTCGAGACGTCCTTCATCGTACGCTTCGAGCATGACCTTAATACTGCCAATCAAGCCTTCTACCGTCGGGGCTTCACCTAATCCACTTTTCGCTGCGACCAAATTACCGCCGTAATTGCGGAAAAAGGTGCTCGCCTTGGCGCCAAGCGCACAAAAATCCTGCTCGACACCTTGCTGTTTCCAGCTAACGGCTTCTTTCAGTAAGGCTTTGAAAAGATTGTGGTTCAAGCCACCACACAGACCGCGGTCAGTGGACACCACAATGTAGCCAACACGCTTAACCTCGCTACGCTCGACCATATAGTCGTGCCTGTACTCAGGGTTCGCGTTGGCTAAGTGGCCAACCACATTACGGATCTGCTTAGCGTAAGGCTGACTAGCTCTCATCAGATCTTGCGCTTTACGCATTTTCGATGCAGCCACCATTTCCATGGCGCTGGTAATCTTCTGCGTATTTTTAATGCTCCCGATTTGGGTGCGTATCTCTTTTGCAGCTGCCATAGCGATCTACCCTTCGTTCGTGGCTCTCAGAAAGCATGCAAACCCGCCCATAAGGGGCGGGCCAGACATTACCAGCTCTGAGTCGCCTTGAACTTCTCGAGACCCGACTTCAAGCTGTCTTGAATCTCACCGTTGTAGTCGCCGCTCTGGTTGATCTTGTCGAGGAGATCAGCATGTTCGGACTTCATGTAGTCGTGCAGGGCACGCTCAAAGTCCAACACTTTGTTTACTTCGACATCGTCCAGATAACCTTCGTTGGCGGCGTAAAGCGAAAGCGCCATTTCAGCTACCGACATCGGCGAGTACTGGTTCTGCTTCATCAACTCGGTAACACGCTGACCGTGTTCGAGCTGCTTACGCGTGGCTTCATCCAGGTCAGACGCGAACTGCGAGAAGGCAGCCAATTCACGGTACTGAGCCAGTGCCAGACGTACACTACCGCCCAGCTTCTTGATGATTTTGGTCTGCGCCGAACCACCGACACGAGAAACCGAGAGACCTGCGTTAATCGCCGGACGAATACCGGAGTTAAACAGGTTGGTTTCCAGGAAGATCTGACCATCGGTAATCGAGATGACGTTGGTCGGAACGAACGCAGAAACGTCGCCACCCTGGGTTTCGATGATAGGCAGTGCGGTTAAGGAACCGGTTTTGCCTTTCACTTCACCGTTGGTGAACTTCTCAACGTAGTCGACGTTAACCCGCGCAGCACGCTCAAGTAGACGTGAGTGGAGATAGAAAACGTCACCAGGATAAGCTTCACGGCCCGGCGGACGACGCAGCAGCAGCGATACCTGACGGTACGCAACGGCCTGCTTGGAAAGGTCGTCATACACGATGAGTGAGTTTTCGCCGCGATCGCGGAAGTACTCGCCCATGGTGCAACCCGCATAAGGTGCCAGGAACTGCATCGGCGCCGGGTCGGCAGCGCCCGCAGCCACGACGATGGTGTGTTCCATCGCGCCGTGCTGTTCGAGTTTGCGCACCACGTTGGCAATGGTCGACTGCTTCTGACCAATGGCAACGTAGACACAGGTAACACCTTTGCCTTTCTGGTTGATGATCGCATCAATGGCAATGGCGGACTTACCAATCTGGCGGTCACCGATGATCAGCTCACGCTGACCACGGCCGATCGGCACCATGGCGTCAATGGATTTGAGACCGGTTTGGATCGGCTCATCAACAGACTGACGGGTAATAACGCCCGGCGCCACTTTCTCGACGGCGTCGGTCATTTTAGCGTTAATATCGCCTTTGCCATCGATGGGATTACCCAGCGCGTCGACAACACGGCCAATCAGCTCGGGGCCTACCGGCACTTCGAGAATACGACCAGTACACTTGGCGGTCATGCCCTCTTCGAGCTGTAGGTAGTCACCCAGTACCACGGCACCTACGGAGTCGCGCTCCAGGTTCAGTACCATGCCAAAGATGCTGTTGGGGAATTCGATCATTTCACCAAACATCGCGTCTTCGAGGCCGTGAATTTTCACGATACCGTCGGAAACAGTGACGATGGTGCCCTGATTATGGGCTTCGGATGCGACGTCAAGCTTTTCAATTCGCTGCTTGATGATGTCGCTGATCTCGGAAGGATTCAGTTGCTGCATGCCATGTCCCTCAGACTCAAGCGGTTAGCGCGTCAGAAAGACGGTTCAATCGACCACGGACCGACCCGTCAATAACGGTATCGCCAGCACGTAGGATGACACCGCCAATCAGCGACTTGTCCACTTGAGTAGTAATAGAGATTTCGCGATTCAGACGTTTTTTAAGCGCGTTCGCTAGCTTCGTTTCTTGCTCGCTATCTAGCTGATAAGCAGAAGTGACATTCACTTCAACCCGCTGCTCGTGTTCAGCACGCAGGTGCTCGAACTGTACAGCAATCGATGCCAGCGCCATCAGGCGACTTTGGTCAGCCAGGACAGTCAAAAACCGCTGTAAAGCGTCATCTTGTTGCTCAGGAATCAGCTCAACAAGCAGCGACACTTTTTGGCCGCTGTCTAGTTTTGGACTGCTTAACCGATGGCGAACGTTAACGTCTGCTACCGCAAAGCTTAAAAAACTCAGCGCTTGTGACCAGCTATCAAGCGCCTCATGATCACGCGCGTATTCAAACGCTGCCTTAGCGTAAGGACGAGCGACGGTCAGTAATTCCGCCATGGTTCACCTCCTTACAGTTCAGCAGCAAGCTCATCAAGTAACTTGCGATGGGCTTGTTCGTCGACCGACGCTTCAAGAACACGCTCGGCACCCATAACGGCGAGATAAGAGACCTGGGCACGAAGTTCATCCTTAGCGCGATTCACTTCTTGCTCAATCTCGGAACGTGCGCTCGCTACTAGGCGTTCGCCTTCGGCGCGGGCCTGTTCGCGTGCTTCTTCAACTATCTGGGCAGAGCGCTTATTGGCCTGCTCAAGAATTTGAGAAGCTTGCTCCTTGCTTTCACGCAGCGTCTGCTCAGCGCGTTCTTGAGCAAGCTCAAGATCACGGTTAGCACGGCTGGCTGCGTCCAAGCCATCAGCAATTTTTTTCTGACGCTCATGAAGCGCGTTGCTGATCGGAGGCCACACATACTTTAAGCAAAACCAGACAAAGATCGCGAAGGCGATCGTCTGCCCGATTAGCGTCATGTTGATATTCACAGGAATGTACCTCTGACAAGTTCGTGGCGACCGGAGTGAAACAAAACCGAGCGTTTAACGCTCGGCTGAGCTGTCATTAACCGGCAACAACGAAGATCAGGTACATTGCGATACCAACACCGATCATCGGAACGGCATCCAGTAGACCTGCCATTAGGAAGGTTTTGGTTTGCAGTTGGTCGCCTAGTTCTGGCTGACGCGCTGTAGATTCCAGCAGCTTACCGCCCAAAATAGCGAAGCCAATGCCGGTACCTAGAGCGCCGAGACCGATCATGATGGAAGCGGCAATGTAGATAAGTTCCATGGTAATGCTCCTAGTTTTTCAAGTTTAAGGTCGAGGGTTGAGGTTAAGGGTTAATGTGTTGCAAGCATTGCTCGGGTTAGTGATGTTCGTGTGCAGCGCTTAGATACACCACGGATAGCACTGTAAAGATGAAGGCCTGAAGTACGACGATCAGGATATGGAAGATCGCCCACGGTACATCCAGCACCCAGATAGCCCAAAATGGCAACATGGCGATCAGAATGAAGATTACTTCCCCAGCGAACATGTTGCCGAAAAGACGCATTGCCAAGCTGAACGGTTTCACCAGCAGAGCAACTATTTCAAGCAGCAGGTTGAAGGGAATTAAAGCCCAGTGATTGAATGGGGTCAGTGACAGCTCTTTGGCGAAGCCACCTACACCTTTCACTTTAAAGCTATAGTAGAGAATTAACCCGAAGACCCCTAATGCTAACCCTAGCGTAGCGTTCACATCCGTGGTGGGTACGATTTTCATGTAGTCCACGCCTAGCTTGCTGAACAGCACCGGGAAGTAATCGACCGGAATAATTTTTAGCGTGTTCATGAAGAGAATCCACACGAACAGCGTCAAGGCCAAGGGGGCAATGATCGGGTTATGACCTTTGAACGTTCCCTGAATCATGTCCTCGATAAACTCAACGACCATCTCAACCGCATTTTGCAAACCACTCGGTACTCCGGTGGTGGCCATTTTTCCCGCCTTGCGGAAAATCCAGATAAACAGCAGTCCCATGGCAATTGACCAGCCCATGGTGTCTAAGTGAATGGCCCAAAAGCCCATTTCACTGGCTTCTTCCGCCGAATGCGCCAGTGACCAGCCATTAACAGGGTGGTTGCCAAACGTTAGGTTCTGTAAGTGGTGCTGGATATAGTAAGTCGTCGAGACTTCGTTTCCTGCGGCCATGGATGTGTCACCTCAATTTAATTGTGCAATTTTCTAGGCATTGACGTTTTTTGGCATTAACCAAGGCGTAAGCCAATGCGTTAGAACAACCGCAACATAAGCATAAAAAAAGAAAGCAGGGTTTGAGGGGGGCGCTGCCACGAACACTGCAACAAACAGTGCCACCGTCAAACCAAACTTACCTGCTTCGGCGCGAAATAATCGCATCGCTGCCTGTGAAGGTCTACTTGCTCGCAAAACACCCATTCGCTTAATAAAAAAGGCGTGCGGTAACAAGGCTACCAAAGCTCCTTTAAAAATCGATGACATACCTTCAACGTCTTCGATTAGATAGGCTGCCAGCATACCTAAAACAGTAATCGACAATTGCACGATCGTAAGTCGAACGATATAGGCTCTTCGCCGCTGGGTTTCGTATCGCTGCATAGCTTTCTAAATGGCTCTCTGAAAAAACCCAGCTTTTACATAAAAATCGTTATATCTCGACAAGCGTATTCCTAGACAATCACAGGCAACCTGCACAAATCTTGCGCGATTATAGGGAAGCGCTATCACACCTTCAACCGAAGTCGCACCGATTTTGCTCGTTAAGGGGTCGATTTGCGACCAAAGAGGGAAAACGTGGTTACTTCTTACACGATATTTAATAGCCTGCTATTTAATATGATTTAAGATCCCATCCAGTTCTTCCAGGCTGGTATAGCGGATCGTTAATTTACCTTTGCCTTTTTGGCCATGATCAATAGAGACGGGCGCGCCAAGTAACTCGCCAAGATGGGTTTCCAGTTTTGCCACATCGGGCTGTTTGTTTGGACGGCTAGGCGTTTTGATGGGCGCTTGGCTGGTCTGCACTTTTTTCACCAACGCTTCGGTTGCCCGAACGGTCATGTCGTTATTGACTACTTCATGGGCTACTTGCCGCTGCTGGGCGCTATTTAACGTTAGCAGTGCCCGCGCATGGCCCATATCCAAATCGCCACGTTCGAGCAGGGTTTGTACTTCGGGGTCTAGCGCCAGCAAGCGCAACAAATTAGCCACCTGAGTGCGCGATTTCCCCACCGCGTCGGCTATCTGCTGCTGAGTAAGCTCGAACTCTTCCCCAAGGCGCTTGAGTGCCATGGCTTCTTCAATAGCGTTAAGATTTTCACGCTGGATGTTTTCGATTAACGCCAGTGCCAAGGCGACTTCATCGCTGACATCGCGAATAACGGCCGGAATAACGTCCAGTTCAGCCAGCTGTGCGGCACGCCAGCGGCGCTCACCGGCAATAATTTCGTAGCGATCAACACCGATCGGGCGCACCACGATAGGCTGCATGACGCCCTGGGCGCGAATGGAGTCCGCCAGCTCTTCTAACGCTTCAGGCTGAATATCGCGGCGCGGCTGATATTTACCCCGCGTTAGTTGCCCTAACGGAAGGCGTTCAAGGCGATCTTCGGTAACGTCTTCAGCCGCGGCGCTACGCGCTGCGTCAGTAAGCTCCAAAGGCGTACCGCTACCGGCAAGTTCCAAGCTGTCACGGCGACGGGCACCGGCACCAATCAGGGCATCCAGGCCACGTCCCAGCGCGGGTTTACGCGTCATTCGCTTTCCCTCATTTTTTCAGCGCCCCTTTTTTTGATTTGAAGAGTTGAAGTGAAGAGTGGTTACAGTGAAAGACGACGAATCATCTCTTTCGCCAGCACGCGATAGGCCTGGCTACCCCGGGAGAACCGGGCATATTGTGTCACGGGTAACCCGTGGCTTGGTGCTTCGGCGACTTTTACGTTACGCGGGATGGTCGTTTTCAACAGCATGTCGCCAAAGTAGTCACGCAGTTGCTTATCCACTTCCCGCGTTAAGCTGGTGCGCTTGTCGTACATGGTGCGCAAAATGCCTGCAATCGCTAGGTCAGGATTCACATTTTGCTTAATCTGCTCAACGGTATCGAGCAGTGCCGATAACCCTTCTAACGCATAGAACTCACATTGTAGTGGGATCAATACGCTGTCAGAAGCCGTTAACGCATTCACGGTAAGCATGTTCAACGAGGGTGGGCAGTCAATAAGCACCACATCGTACTCACTGGAGACCGAGGCAAGCGCGGTGGTTAAGCAGCTTTCACTTTTCTCGCGGTCTAATAGCTCGACTTCAGCGGCGGTGAGATCACCGTTACCCGGCAGCACGTCATACTTGACCGCCAGCTTTTTAACAATCGTTTCAGCGGCCGTTGCTTCGCCCAACAGTACATCAAGCACGCTTTTATCGAGCTCATATTTATCGATGCCGCTGCCCATGCTGGCATGGCCTTGGGGGTCAAGATCCACCAACAGCACACGACGGTCGAGCGCAGCGAGACTGGCCGCCAGGTTAACGGCCGAGGTGGTCTTGCCCACGCCGCCTTTTTGGTTGGTCAGGGCAATGATCTGGCTCACTTACTCAACTCCTTCCTGGGTCAGAATCAACATTCAGCTTTCAACATTCAAGATCAATAGCTGCCGCTGGGCCGTTTCAAAAGGTACTTCCAGCAGGTGACGTTGGTGTAAACGAATACCGGGAGGGAGGTCACGCAACTCCTCGTCTGCTCCTGGGCCTTTCATGGCTAACCACTGGCCTTCGGCACCGGGTAGCTGGCGAGTCAAGGTCACGAAATCGACCAAGCTGGCAAACGCTCTAGAAATCACCTGATCGAAAGCGGCGTTCTCGAACTCTTCCACCCGCGCCTGGACAGGGGTCACGTTTCTAAGACCGAGCTCCATCACCGCCTGACGCTGAAAACGCACTTTTTTGCCATTGCTGTCCAGCAGCGTGACATCAAGCTCGGGCGCTAAAATGGCCAGCACTATACCGGGTAGACCCGGGCCAGCGCCAACATCCAGCAGCCGCGGCCCTTGCACATAGGGCAGTACAACGGCGCTGTCCAGCACATGGCGCGACACCATTTCGTCCACATCGCGCACCGCTGTGAGGTTATAAGCCCGGTTCCACTTGTGCAACAGTGCCAATAAGCCTAGCAGTTGCTCGCGCTGATGGTCGTCAACGCTGATAGCCAACTGGCTAAGCCCTTGGTCGAGACGTGGCGCAACGCTTGCAGGCAGAGTTTTTAACAGTGGGTTCAACGAACTCATCCGTTAACCACCTCTGCCGCTGCGACTAACCGGCGCTTTTTCAGATGCACCAGCAAAATAGACACAGCCGCTGGCGTGACACCCGAGATACGCGCCGCATGAGCAAGCGTTTCCGGCCGTGCTTCAGCCAGCTTTTGGCGAATTTCGATGGATAGCCCCTCTATTTTCAAATAGTCCAGCTCGGCAGGCAGCACCGTTCCTTCATGGCGTTTTAGCTTGTCAATCTCATCCTGCTGGCGATCAATATAGCCTTGATACTTGGCCTGGATTTGCACCTGTTCGACAACCGCTGGATCGGTAACCAGCGTGCCTTCGATGCCGGGTAGATTGGCCAAGTCGCTATAGTTCAGCTCAGGACGTTTAAGCAGATCACTCAGACGATATTCACGCGTGAGCGCCGCACCGGTAGTTTCCGCCACCTGTGCCGCAGCCGGGCTACCTGGCTGGATCCAAATGGTATCCAGACGCGCACTCTCTTGCTCAATGGCTTCGCGCTTTTGACTAAACGCGGCCCAGCGTTCGTCATTGACGAGGCCTAATTCGCGGCCAGCTTCGGTTAAGCGCAAATCTGCATTGTCTTCACGCAGCAGCAAGCGGTATTCGGCCCGTGAGGTAAACATGCGGTACGGCTCTTTGGTACCCATGGTGATTAGGTCGTCGACCAGTACGCCGAGATAGGCTTCATCGCGGCGGGGATACCAGGCGTCCAACTCTTGAGCACGGCGTGCGGCATTCAAACCCGCTAGCAAACCTTGAGCGCCAGCTTCTTCGTAACCGGTAGTGCCGTTAATCTGACCAGCGAAAAACAGGTTGTGGATAAATTTTGTTTCCAGCGAGTGTTTTAAGTCTCGCGGATCAAAAAAGTCGTACTCGATAGCATAGCCAGGCCGGGTGATATGGGCATTTTCCAGGCCTTTGATCGTACGCACGACTTGAATCTGCACGTCAAACGGAAGCGAGGTAGAGATACCGTTGGGGTAAAGCTCGTGGGTATCCAGGCCTTCGGGTTCGATGAACACCTGATGGCTGGATTTATCGGCAAAGCGATGAACCTTGTCTTCGATCGACGGGCAGTAACGGGGCCCAATTCCTTCGATCACACCGGAATACATCGGCGAGCGATCAAGGTTCGCCAGAATCAGATCGTGGGTTTGCTGATTGGTGTGAGCAATGTGGCAACTCACCTGCCGAGGGTGCATTTCCCGTGACCCCATGTAGGACATGACCGGTGTAGGGCTGTCACCGGGTTGTTCTTCCAACTGGGAAAAATCCACGGTTTTGGCATTAATACGCGGCGGTGTGCCGGTTTTCAGCCGATCGACGCGAAATGGCAGCGCACGCAGCCGTTCGGCCAGTGCGTTGGAAGGCGGATCACCTGCTCGACCACCCTTGCTTTGATCCAAGCCAATGTGAATCACACCACCCAAAAATGTGCCGGTACACAGCACGACGCTTTCAGCATGGAAGCGAATACCGGTTTCCGTGACAACGCCACGCACGGTGTCGTTATCCACAATGAGATCACCAGCAGCCTGCTGGAAGATCGTCAAGTTGGGCTGGTTTTCCAACATACCGCGGATAGCGGATTTATAGCGGATGCGGTCAGCCTGGGCACGGGTTGCTCGAACGGCAGGCCCTTTGCGGGCATTGAGCACGCGAAACTGGATGCCACCTAAATCCGTGGCAAGCCCCATGGCGCCACCCAGCGCATCGATTTCCTTAACCAAATGGCTTTTGCCGATGCCGCCAATCGCGGGGTTACACGACATTTGGCCCAGGGTTTCGATGTTGTGGGTGAGCAGCAGGGTCTGACAGCCCATACGAGCAGAGGCCAATGCGGCTTCAGTTCCCGCATGGCCACCGCCGATGACAATCACGTCAAAGCGGTCGGGATAATTCAAGAGGCACCTCGTCTTGCGCCTTTCGGCACGGATGATGTGGCCAGTGCAGTTCTCGGACATGGCCACCTTAGATCAATGAGCCGGCAAGTATAAACCCCCTGTGGGTAACCGTCAGGTTTTTCCACACCCCAAATCACCAACCCTCCGTTATTAATAACAACATAAATATAAAATAAGAGAAGTTCTGTAAATGTTGTAATTACTAGTGTGGACAATTTCTGTGTATAAGCGACTTATCCTTAATATTTTCATGTGCTTATATTGTTGACTTCTACATGTTTGAAGGCGGGAGTGCCTGGGTAGAAGGGGTGTTAAGCCTGTGGATGGAATAGCGCTTTATCCACAGAGTCAATTAAGCACGGCTTATCCACCGGCCAGTACCTGGGTTGTTACCGCACCTGTGAACAACCTCCGATTGATGTGGAGCTAACGCTAAGCGACGTACATGGTAGGCCTTACGGAGATAAAGCCGATCAATGTAAAAAAAGTTTATCCACAGGCAAAAAAATGGCCTGTCGTGTCGACAGGCCA
This sequence comes from Vreelandella indica, assembly GCF_037070225.1. NCBI lineage: Bacteria > Pseudomonadati > Pseudomonadota > Gammaproteobacteria > Oceanospirillales > Halomonadaceae > Vreelandella > Vreelandella indica. Next base: position 67,977 of record NZ_JBANSO010000015.1, on the reverse strand, counting down.
GTAAAAAAGCGTAATTCAGAGCAAATTAGCGGTTATTTTAACGCGTAAAAAGGGCTCAATTTAATGTTTGAGTACGCGAGCAAGGAAGGATTGAGTACGTTCGTGTTGAGGAGAATCGAACAGTTTTTCAGGGTGGCCCTGCTCTGTAATCTCGCCTTTATGGATAAAAATCACCCGGTCGGCGACCTCGCGGGCAAAGCCCATTTCATGGGTGACAATCACCATGGTCATGCCCTCTTTGGCCAGCTCGCGCATGGCATCCAGCACTTCGCCGATCATTTCCGGGTCAAGCGCCGATGTGGGCTCGTCAAACAGCATCAGGCGGGGTTCCATCGCCAGGGCGCGGGCGAGTGCGACGCGCTGCTGTTGGCCGCCTGAGAGCTGGCTGGGGTACTTGTCGGCCTGGTCGGCGATACCTACCCGGTCAAGCAAGCGTTTGGCGTTGCTGACTGCGTCGTCACGGCTTAAACCACGCACTTTCATCGGCGCCAGAGTGACATTATCGATCACGCTGAGATGGGGAAAGAGATTGAATTGCTGAAACACCATACCCACTTCGGTACGGATGGTTTGCAGCGCTTTAGTGCTCTTGCCGTGCGGTAATAGTTCGTTGCTGTCGACCACCAGACTGCCGGACTGAAACTCTTCCAAGCCGTTAATACAGCGAATTAGTGTGGATTTGCCTGAGCCACTGGCACCGATAATCACCACCACTTCACCAGGCACAATCGTCAGATCAATATCGTTGAGTACGTGCAGACTGCCAAAGTGTTTATTGAGCTGCTGCATACGCACAATTGGTTGCGTTGTGTTGCTCATTGTCTCGCTCATTGCGCGTGTCCTTATTGTCCGGCCAGGCCTCTGCGCTCGAGTTGACGCAGGATGATGGAGAGGGTCCAGGTGATTGCCAAGTACATCAGGGCGACCATGAAGTAGACCTCAAGCGCCGTAAAGGTGGTGGCGATATAGATCTGCCCCTGACGCACTAGCTCACCGACGCCTATCACTGAAAACAGTGAGGTGTCTTTGATGCTTATGATGCCCTGGTTACCGAGGGGAGGAATCATGCGCCGAAACGCCTGGGGCCAGATAACGTAGCGAAATGCTTGAGTGCGGGAGAGCCCTAGGGAGAGTGATGCTTCACCCTGGCCGCGTTCAATTGATTGCACACCGCCGCGCACAATTTCTGAAATGTAAGCACCGGAATTAACCGCGATCGCAGCAATACCGGCGACCAGCGCGTTAATTGGGCTACCTAATAGTTGCGGCAAGCCGTAAAAAATAAACAGCACTTGTACCAGGATAGGCGTGCCGCGAAATACTTCGACGTAAACGATGGCTGGCCAGCGTAGCCAACGCAGGCGGCTAATACGTAATAGGCCAAAGAATATTCCGATAAAGAATCCGATGGCGAGACCGCCAAACGAGATAAGCAGCGTCCAGGGAATACCCGGCAGCAGGTAAGGGATAGACCCAAACGCTGCCGACCAATCAAACTGAAAATTGACGTCCACGCGTAGACTCCTGAAACAAAAAAGCAGATGACAAAAAAGCAGATGACAAAAAACACATGAGAAATGCAGCAGGGCCGGGGGTTGTGGCCACCCGGCCCTGTAACAGCGTTACGCTAATAGAGAGCTTTTATACTCACTCTTCGCTAGGCGCTTCACCAAACCACTTGGTGTAGATCTCATCGTAGGTGCCATCTTCGCGCATGGCGGCCAGCGCTTCGTTAGTCGGCTCTACCCACTCACTGCCTTTGTGGAACACGATGCCGTACTGCTGACCTTCATACAGAGGGCCAACAACCTTGGTACGGCCTTCACCGCGAGTTTGCGAGAAGTAAGAGACGTTAGGGGCATCATAGAGCACGGCGTCGACGTTGCGGCCTAGCAGCGCCATGTACATGTCGGCAGTACCTGGGAAGGGGGTGATTTCAGCATCTTCGCCGAGTTCTTGCTGAAGGTAGTCATAACTGGTGGAACCAATTTTGGTACCGACGGCGAGGTCTTGGAGGTCTTCTAGTGTCTCGACGCTGTCGTTATCGGCGCGGACAATGATGCGTAAACCTGAATCGTAGTAGGGGTCGGAGAAGTCAACGACTTCAGAGCGCTCGTCAGTGATGGTGGTACCGGCGATGGCTATCTCTTGACTACCCGTTTGCACGGCGGGAATGATGCCGGAGAATTCCATGGTTGTCAGGTTGACTTCAAAGCCTGCACGTTCGGCGACTTCGTTGATGATATCCATATCGAAGCCGACCATTTCGCCGGTCTCTTGATCCATCATTTCAAACGGCACAAAGCTTGGGTCAGTGGCCACGTTCACCGATGGCGTTTGGGCCATGGCGGCAGTGGCGCTGCCCAATCCCAGTGCGAGAGCGAGTGTGGTTTTGGTTAGGCTGAGTGGTAGTGCTACTTTCATAAGTTTCCCCGTGCTTTATGTGGCTAGTAGCGGGTTTCCGAACAATGTATGGCGTTCGAATACCCTTTTTAGCCGTTATTGACCTATCAACCTTGGCGAGAAACCGTCAGGGCGTCAAGTCACGGGGAGCGTCGTGGGCCAACGCTGTTTAGACCATAAAGGAAGCGCCGCAGCCGCAGGTGGTGGTGGCATTGGGATTTTGAACGCGAAAACGCGCGCCCGCTAAGCCTTCCTCGTAGTCGACCGTGGAGCCCACCAGATACTGGTAAGAGAGGGGGTCGACGACCAGCGCGGCCTCGCCGAACTCAATCACAGTGTCATCGTCGGCGACATTGTCAGCAAAGTCGAAGCCGTATTGAAAACCTGAACAGCCGCCGCCGGTCACGTAGACCCGCAGTTTGAGTGATGGGTTATTTTCTTCTGCAATCAGTGCGTTAATACGTTTGCGTGCACTATCAGAGAGCAGTAATGGAGTAGGAACAAAGGCTTCTGCACCGCTCATGGGTACCTCCCGCGAGCTTAAAGAACGAATAAATCGGCATTGGGGGGTGATTATGGGTAATTCCCAGCAAATTGGTCAACTATTGTGTTGGTATATCAAGCAGAGGGCAGCTCGCCGAGGAGGCGCTGTGAATCCTTCCATGGACGCTACATTTGCCTTCCTTGGCAAATGACCTCCTCTCTGAGCTGCCCTCTGCATGCTGGTTTTGGTGAGGTGTTTAAGGCATCAGCGCGGGGGCAGTAAGTCCGGTGTTCTCGTCAAAGCCAAACATCAGGTTGAGGTTTTGGATTGCTTGGCCCGAAGCGCCTTTGACCAGGTTATCAATCACCGATAGTACGACGACGGTGTTGCCATTGCCGGGGCGATGGACTGCTAGGCGGCAGGTATTGATGCCTTTGACGCTGCGCGTCTCTGGGTGACTTCCAGCAGGCATCACATCGACAAAGGGTTCGTTAGCGTAGCGCTGCTCAAATAGAGCCTGCAGATCGCCGGGCTCAGTGGTGAGCTGGCCGTAAAGTGTGGCGTGAATGCCGCGGATCATCGGCGTTAAGTGGGGCACAAAGGTTAAACCCACCGTGGATTGCTGAATATCCCTAAGCCCTTGGCTAATTTCGGGTAGATGGCGGTGGCCCGAGGCGCCGTAGGCTTTCATCGACTCGCTGGCTTCAGCGAGCAGTGACCCTACTTTTGCGCCACGGCCTGCCCCGGTAACCCCGGATTTACAGTCAGCAATCAGTTGGCTTGGGTCGATCAGACCTGCTTCCAACAGCGGTAGATAGCCTAATTGAACCGCCGTGGGGTAGCAGCCGGGCACGGCAATTAAGCGTGCATTTTTGATTTTTTCCCGATGCATTTCCGGTAGGCCGTATACCGCCTCATGCAACAATTCTGGCGCGCCGTGGGCCTGGTCGTACCAGCGGCTCCACTCGTCGGCATCGCGCAGCCGGAAGTCGGCCGACAGATCAATTACCCGAGTGCCATTTTTGAGCAGCTCACCCGCTAGTGCGTGGGCAACGCCGTGGGGTGTGGCAAAAAAGACCGCATCCATGGCGCCCAGCTGTTTAGCATCCGGCTCGCTAAACGCTAGCGTGTCGTAGTGGCCGCGCAGGTTTGGGTACATATCGCACACCTTGACGCCCGTTTCCGAGCGCGAAGTAATAGCGGCTACCTCGACGTGGGGATGCTGGGCAAGTAGCCGCAGTAATTCAACGCCGGTATAACCGGTACCGCCAACAATGCCGACCTTAATCACAAATCACTCCTTGCGGGCTACGCAGAACGTTTTCCAGAATAGTTTTTTAGGACAGTTTGCACAGCAACCTATGACAAAACGCTATGTGTTATCAGCCTATGCGGATTGCTGCGGGCTGTCGAAGTGTATCGGGCTATGATACACAAGAGGATTAAGAGATAAGAACACTAAGACCAAAAACAAGGCAGATTGCTGTGGCGCGTTTTTCCCGATCGGATTTTACGTTAGAAAGTTTTCGTCGTCAGTTGGCCAACGTCGACGCCTTGCCGCAACTCTGCTTGCTGGGCCTTGTCTCGGGGATTATTACCGGCGCGGTGATGGTGGCGTTTCGCCTGCTGTTGGAAGCAGGGGCCACGTTCTATATGGCGGAGGGCGACCCAGAGGCGTTTGAAAATATGACGCCCTGGTTACGTGCGCTGTTACCCATGCTGGCGGTGACGTTAGTGGGCGTGCTGTTGTATCGGCAAAAACCGGCAGCGCGCAAGCTGGGCGTGGGTCATGTGATTGAGCGACTCACCTATCACCAAGGGCGTTTTCCGCTGCGTAACTGGTTGAATCAGTGGTGGGTCGGGGTGGTGGTGGTGTTAGGTGGCCTCTCTGCAGGTCGTGAGGGGCCGGCGATTCACTTGGGAGCCGCAGCGGCCAGTGGTCTCGGCCAGCAGATTCGCTTACCCAATAACAGCCTAAGAGTGCTAGTGGCCTGTGGCACTGCAGCCGCCATTTCCGCTTCCTTTAATACGCCGATTGCCGGGGTGATCTTCGCCATGGAAGTGGTGATGATGGAGTATACCTTGATGAGCTTTATGCCCGTCATCCTGGCCTCCACCATGGGTGCGCTGGTGGCGCAGTTGGCTTACGGTAATGAACCAGCGTTTCGCATTCCCGAAGTGGCCCTGGGGTCGTTGATCAATCTTCCGTGGATCGTGCTGACGGGGTTGGTGATTGGCTTGCTGGCCGGTTTGTTTATCCATATTTCCCGCAGTCAGCGGATTATGGACTGGCCGCTTTGGGTGCGTCTTGGGCTGGTCGGAGTGGCGACTGGCGCCGTTGCCTGGTGGTTCCCCCAGGTGCAGGGCATCGGTTATGACAGCGTGGCGGCAGCGCTCAATAATCAGTTGGAAATTAAAGTACTGCTGGCGCTGATGATTGCCAAACTACTGCTAACGGCGCTGACCGTTGCTGGCGGTGTACCCATCGGCATTATTGGCCCGGTGCTGGTGGTGGGAGCGGCTACAGGCGCGCTGTTTGGTATGCTGGGGGGCTGGATGTGGCCAGACAAAGCCGCTGACCCGGGGATTTACGCCATGCTAGGTATGGCGGCAATGATGGGGGCCGTTCTGCAAGCGCCCCTGGCTGCGCTGATGGCGCTTTTGGAGTTAACCCATACGCCGAGTATTATGCTCCCTGGAATGCTGGCGGTGGTGGTTGCGTGTTTGACATCACGGCAGTTAACCGGCTGTGAAGGGTTCTTTATCAGCACGGTGCGTTATGGGCTGCATCCGCTTCAGCAGCCGTTGATGCAAGCGCTCTCACGGGTTTCGGTGCCAGCGGTGATGGAGCGGCAACTGGTGCGTACCGAGCGGATGATTACCCCTGATCAGGCACGCCACCTGCTGGAAACAAACCCGGTGTGGTTGGTGATTGAGCGCTCCAGCGAGGAAAAACCGGTGCTGGCGCTCAAAGCCGCTGAACTGGCGCGGTGGTTACTTGAACACGATGAAGCGCTGCAGGGTAAAGAACCGCCCGAGGATGAATTGATTGATCTGCTGGAAATTCCTGGGCAGCGTTTGGAGCTTGCGCCGATTGGCTTGCAAGCAACGCTTTCCGAAGCATTCTTGAAGCTGCAGGATAACGCGCTGGGGGCACTCTATGTGGTACACGGTTACCGCCCTAAACAGCAGCGTATTTCAGGTATTATCACCCGTGGCGCCATTGAGCGTTATTATCACTATACAGATCCCCGTGGCGCTGACACTCGCGATAATTATCTACGAGAGCATGATCTACGAGAGAATGAGACACGCGAAAAGGATTAACCATTTTAAGGAGCAACAATGTACCTATGGGTGAAGGCTATTCACTTGATGGCAGTGGTGACGTGGTTCGCTGCACTGTTTTATTTACCCCGCTTGTATGTGTATCACGCCACCGCGCGGGATAACGGTGATGACCAGGCAATGGCGTATTTCAAAACCATGGAGCGCAAGCTTTACCGTGGAATCATGACGCCATCGATGATTGCGGTACTGCTGTTTGGTGGCTGGATGCTCTATTTAGTGCCCGAATGGTTTAGCCAGGGTTGGATGCACGTCAAACTAGCGCTGGTGGTCTTGCTCATTGGCTATCATCATGTTTGTTTGATTTATTTAAAGCAGTTTGCCCAGGATCGTTGCACCAAAGGCCATGTGTTTTTCCGCTGGTTTAACGAAGCGCCGGTGATTGCGCTAGTGGCGATTATACTATTAGCCGTTGTGAAGCCCTTTTGATGCGCCAACCACTTCCGCCTGTCGTATTGGTATTAGCGGGACACGACCCCACCGGCGGCGCAGGCTTAGTGGCTGATAGTGAATCCATTGCCGCCTGTGGTGGCTGGGCGGTAACGATCCCTACTGCGTTGACGGTTCAAAATTGCCACAATGTGACGCGTGTGATTCCCGCTGATCCTACCGCGATGCGCCAAATGGCCGAGGTACTTGGCGAGATGCAAGTGGCGGCGATTAAAATTGGCTTGCTCGCCGATGAAGCTACCTTGCGTGCAGCGGAACAAATTATCCGCCGCTTTCCAGGCATTCCTGTGGTGGCGGACCCGGTATTTAAGGCTGGTGGTGGAACTGAGTTATCCACACCCGGTTTACGTCGGCTGTTCATCGATCGCTTGCTACCGCTTGTGGATATCTTAACGCCCAATCGTGCTGAGCTTTGTCAACTGACACCAGACATCGTCACCCCTTTTGATGATACGGCACGTGCGGTGGCGTTGATGTCACAGGGCTGCCAAGCAATTCTAGTGACGGCCACTGACGATCCGCTGCCCGGTAATGATCAGCAAGTCGTGCACACCCTGCACTCACCCGATACCACTCGCCAGTGGCAGTGGCCACGTTTGCCTGAACTGTTTCATGGCTCTGGCTGTACGCTAGCCTCAGCCATTGCGGCTCGTCTTGCTGTTGGTGAGCGCTTACCAACAGCGTGTGAACAGGCGCAGCACTTTACCTGGCAGAGCCTGTCACAAGGCTTTCAGCCGCCGAGTGGCCAGTGTTTGCCCAGCCGTTTTTCACGGCCTGTTCGTTTTTAATCCTATCTTCTATCTGCCATTGACCGAGAGGATGCCATGACCACATCAGCTGAATTGTTTGATCTTGCCAGTCGCCATATCCCAGGCGGCGTAAACTCTCCCGTCCGGGCATTTAAAGGGCTACACCGCCCGCCGGTCTTTATGGAGCGTGCCCAGGGCGCGTTTCTATTCGATGTCGAAGGCAATCGGTACGTGGATTATGTGGGTTCCTGGGGACCAATGATTACCGGGCACGCTGACCAAGATGTATTGGCAGCCGTGCGCGCGCGGCTGGACAACGGCCTGTCGTTTGGCACGCCCACGGCGGTCGAAACCACCATGGCGGATCTGATCTGCGAGATGATTCCGTCGATGGAAATGGTGCGTATGACCAGCTCCGGCACCGAGGCCACCATGTCGGCGATCCGGCTGGCGCGCGGCGCGACGGGTCGCGACAAGATCGTCAAGTTTGAAGGCAATTACCACGGCCACTCTGATTCGCTGCTGGTCAAAGCAGGCTCCGGTGCGTTGACCCACGGTGAACCCAGCTCGCCGGGTGTGCCTGCGTCGCTGGCGGCGCACACCATTACGCTTTCATACAACGACCCCGAAGGCGTCGAGGCCTGCTTTGAAGAAATGGGCGACGAGATTGCCTGTATCATCGTCGAGCCGGTCTCCGGCAACATGAACTGTATTCCGCCCCAGCCGGGCTTTCTGGAAACCCTACGCCGGGTGTGCAATGAGCACGATAGCGTGCTGATTTTCGATGAAGTGATGACGGGCTTCCGGGTAGCGCTTGGCGGTGCTCAGGCCCACTACGGCGTGATCCCCGACCTTACTTGCCTGGGCAAGATCGTCGGCGGCGGCATGCCAGTCGGTGCTTTTGGTGGCAAACGCGAGATCATGCAGAACATCTCGCCGATGGGGCCGATCTATCAGGCAGGCACCCTCTCAGGTAACCCGCTAGCTATGGCCGCGGGGATTGCGCTGCTGACCAAGCTTCAAGTGCCCGGCTTCCACGATGCCTTGGCACAACGAGTAGAAACGCTGTGCAACGGTCTGCAGGAACGCGCGAACGCGGCCAACGTCCCGATGATGACCCAATCGGCTGGCGGCATGTTTGGGGTGTTTTTCACCGGCCAACGCCGTGTGGATAACTTTGCTCAGGCCACCGCCTGTGACCCGGAAGCGTTTCGCCGCTTCTTCGGTGCCATGCTCGACCACGGCGTCTATCTGGCGCCATCGGCATTCGAAGCCGGGTTCATGTCCAGCGCCCATACGCCGGAAGATATTCAGGACACCCTGGACGCCGCGGAAAAAGCCTTTGCCGCTATGTAACAGCAAGTAACGGAAATGCCGCTATACTCTTAGAGCCGCTGACAACCAGCGGCTCTTTTTGTAGGGGGCCATCATGAAACAACACTTTACGTGGCCAGGCGCCGCGCTATTGGCCATAGGGCTAACCTTTCATCCGTCGATTAATGCACAGTCGCAACAGGAGGCATCGATGTCTCAAATCCGCATCACCATGGAAGGCACACAGGGCGCTGCGTTTTCCGCCCGTTGGAAAGTGACCCACGAGGGTAAAACCACCGAACACGTCGAGAAAAACGGTCGCGTACCGGCTGAATTCAGCTATGAGGGCGAAGCACTTGACGGCACGGTAACGCTGCTGAGCGACGGCGATCGGCTGGAAGTGGATATTCAGAAAGGCACTAACCGCTCGCGGTCGTCTACTCAAGGCAAGGGCGGCACGTTGACGGTATCGATTCGTTAACGAAAAAACCGCCCCTGAAAGGGGCGGCTTGATAGGCTAATTTTTTATTAATACTGATAGCTGTATGCAAAGTTATCATTACCATTTTGCATAACGGTTGCAGTACCATCATTTACACCAGTCTGCACTACTTCTGAGTAGTTATTATCACTATACTGAGTTACATCAGCAATGAAGTTTCCTGTTGAACCATTTTGGGTAATATAAGACTCGTTATAATCCCCATCTTGTTCAAGATAAGCTTCATGGTTAGTGGTAGTACCTAGAGAACCTTGATCGATCTCTGAATAATTTTCAGTACCATATTGTGCTGATTCAGCATAATGTCCTGAACCACTACCGGCACGCTGGACAATATAGCTTTCATTCAAACTACCCTCTTGATAAGAATCTGCTATGTTGTTAGAGCTTAGTTGACGGATAGCACTTTGGTTATCATCGCCGTTTTGTTCGATGTATGCATCATTTAGCTCTGCTGGCCCACCAACATCAGCTTGGTTAATGAAGGCTGTGTTTGTGTCACCAGTCTGGATTACTTCTGCATAGCTATCATCAGCACCGTTTTGAAGAATGCGAGAACGGTGGCCAGCTCCACTCTGATCTACTACAGCTTCTCCATATTCTGAGATCTGCTGATCAACATCCGAGTACAAGTCAGTACCATCTTGGTCTACAGTAGCGGAGGAATTATCACTGTCTTGGAATACCCGTGAATCGGCAGTACTTTCATTTTCCTGAGTTACTGTTGCGGAGTTATCATCACCTTGCTGCTCGGTGTCGATGGTGACCCCAGCTGGATCAGTAAGCGATTCTGATTGTACATTACCTAGTCCAGTCTGTAAGTCGGTTATATCTCCTGGAGCAGCCATTGCGGCACCAGAGACAGAAAAACTAACAGCGGCGGCGAGTGCGGTAAGTTGCAGTTTCATGGTATTTCCCCTTTGGTTTTGATCGTCTTGCTTGGTAGTTTACTGAGAAGCAGGATGCGACTCAGTAAGTATCGATAGTGACCGGTCGTGCATTGCCCGAAAAGTTTTGTTGTTCGACGCTAATGCTTTTTTGGCCACTGCCCGATTGTGAAAGCGATATATCACTATTAAAGCCAATCTGGTTAATCTTGGCTTGAAAATTGTTACCTTCCTGAACAATATCAGCGGTATGGTCATTACCCACTTGTACAATGATGCCGATATTGCGGCCACTATATTGTGAGATGCTGCCCTGGTTATTTTCGCCACGTTGGTTAATGTAGGCAAAGTTGCCCAGTTGATAACTGGCAGAACGAGATTGAATAACGCTTGCTTGGTTATCATTGCCGTTTTGCTTAATAATGCTAATATTGCCTTGGATGGCAGTAATATCAGTATGGAACTTATGTTGAGCAACCCGGTTAGCTTCCCGATAATTTTCCCAACTTCCACTGGCTTGTACAGGAAATGTTGCTATTGAAAATGAGGCCGCTACAGTAAAGGCAATACTGGCTGTTTTATTTACCAATCTGCTTTTTTTGTAGGAATGTAGCGATTCCATGATGTTATCCCTTTTGAAACTTTATGTATCAGTTTGTGTTTCATGGTTTGAGTTTGGACGATTTATAAAAATGCGCTATCGGAAGATTTTCTATTGATGAGGTGGTATTTTTCCTTTTTTTATTATTTTTTATTATGTGTTTTTCAATTGAATAGTATTAGATTTATCATTATTAGGCATAAAGCTAATTTTCAATGAAAAATCAAATTCTTATAAAAGAAAAGTAGGAAAATAAAAAAGCGGCCGTGTGAATGCATGGCCGCGACGCTTGTTTCTAGATTGTTTTATATCTTCTTTGTATAGCGGTTATAACATAGGGATAGCGGCTTCCAGATATTCTCCTAGGAGTGTCTCGTGTATGTTGACGCCGGGTTCCAGGTTCCATAGTCGATTTTCGACACCACGTGCAACCAAGTGAATAACAGCCGACTCAATGGCAGCCATCACCGCCATTTGCACCGGCTCATTGGTGGTAATGCCTGCTTCGGCTTCTAGCAGACGCCGGAAATCAATAAACCGATAAACGCCAGCGCGTAGTTCCTTGGAGTAAATCGTTTTGGTGGTGGTGACGTTGGCAAGTACTTCGCCCGTCGATATTTCGACGGCGCGTAAATTGACGGTGACCTGGTCAACCTGGTACTGCCCTGAGGCGCCAATACCAAAATACTCAGCCCCAGCGCCTCCTGTCCTTATATTGGATTCATAGGCAATAATGCCGCCTTCGAGCATTACTGAAGCTGCCCGCAATGAAGGGAGGGTGTCGGGCTTGCCAAAGCGTTCAAATTCGGCGCGTATAATGCGTCGTTCGGTCAGCAGATTTTGTAACCCCACTCGCTCTAGCGGTATAAACCAACCTGAGTCGGCCAGCGCGCCGGTGAGCATGGCGGCCGCCCCTTGGGTGACGGCGGTCGAGAACGTACTCGCAGGCGCTGGGCGATATTGGCCGGTTTGATCGCGAAAATCGTATACCGAGACAAATATTTTCCCCGCTGGGCTCGGCAGCGAAACAAGGTCTTGATACGTGGCTCCTCTGGGTGTCAATGTTGCCTCTGTGCCCTCCAGGTTTTCTGAATTGGCTACCATACCGGCGCAGCCGCTTAATAAACTGACGATGATCAATGCCGCTGCAGTTTTCATGAGAACCCTCTTCTTAAAGACGTTATTATGTAGAGCTAAACGGATTAGATCTGTCTTTTATTAATTTTTTCGGACATGAATGAGCGTTAGGGATTAAACAATCCACCTACGCTTACTTCTGTTACATCGCCAGTAAATTTATCCACTATTCGCACCACTAATTCCCCACTGCTATCACTAACCACGACGCCAAACTCATCGCTATCAAAGCTACCTTCTTGAATTTCGCCGCGACTAACGTCTGAAATTAATTGAGAGATCAATCGGCTTTCTAGACGTTGAACCAGCCGCTCTGTTTCAGATAATCGTTCTGAACTTCGGGTATTTGGATCAGTGTTGGTATCCTGTGCCTGGGCTTTACCGAGTAAATGGTTTCCCATAAAAGGGTCGCCGCCGAATGACGGGTTGATGGGTTCGTAGACCAGATCTCCTGCGTGAGCTTGTAGCGTTAACAGCCCGGCTAGTAGCGCTGAGCTTATACCTACGGTGCGAATGGCCTGTTTTTTCATTATCGTAACTCCTCTCTTCCCAAGTCTTTGTCGGAAGATAGCGCTGAGTTCAATTGTTGACGCAGTAGTGCTTCTTCCACGGTTTGTACAGCTTCCTCCGCGGCACGGTCAGCTTCACTGATGCGCGGAGAGAGCTGTGTACGGAAATACATCTGATTACCCTGCATGATCCAAAGCTGGCTTCCCCATCGGGCGTCCGGGCGTTCCTGAATAGTGATGGTGGCGTTGCCAATGATCATGTTTCCCATGGCCCGCTGGCTAAAGGCACGATAGAAGGTTTTACCTGCCATGGTGATAGTGCGGTCGACCAATACGCCGGTGAGCTCGCTGCTGGGGCTGCTGTGCTCTTGAATGGCGGGGCCATCGGGGCTTGATAGTTGGTTAATAGCGTCCACCGCCTCCTGCTCATCGACGGGCGCTGGTTCATTTGGGGCCGCAGGTTCATCGGCTAGCGCCAGTGATAGACCCATCCATATCAATAACCCTGTTAGGGCGTGTTGACAGTATCGTAGCGGTGCCATAGCCAGTTCACTCTTGTAAGACGCTATCGGTGGCGTTGCAGGCTTCGTGCGGTTTCGAGGTTGGGCAGAATCGGGCCCAGGTTCTGATGAATCCAGTTCAACGCCTGAATACGGTTGTGCACGTTGATTTTGCGGAAAATGTTGTACAGGTGAGACTTGACGGTGTGCTCACTGAGGAACAGTTTTTCGGCGATTTGATGGTTCGACGCCCCGGCACTTAGCAGCGAGATGATTTCCATTTCTCGGTTAGTGAGACCGCAGGCGGGGCGGAAGGCGTTGTTCTGATATTTGCGATAGAACAGGATCAACCGGGTCATAAGTTCGCGGGACATCCACAGCTCGCCTTCCAGCAGCGCATGAATACCCTTGCAAATGACATCCAGGCTCTCGTGGCGATAAAACACGCCTTTCAACTGCGCGCAGGACAAGGCTTCAAGCGCGTGATCCATATCGCGAATGTTAAACGCGGCCAATGGCGCATTGCTAAGCGCCTCGGGTAATTGATGCTGCCAGTCCGGCAGGGTATCAACGCCAATGTGATCGCTATCGATGAGCAGTAAGATGTCACCCGCTGACGGTGCAGTGACCTTTTCATGGGGCGACTGAAGTTGCACATGGCAATCGGTATGAGTCCCCAGATATTCCGCAAATAGTTGTGATTGTGGGCTTTTTTCGGTAACGACAAATACCGTGTTAGTAGCCTTTTCCTGCGGCATTGGGTAGCCCTCATGGTGAGAAAGAGTGAGTAGGTAACTCTTGCAGTGTTGACTATAAGATAACTTTCGTAAAGTTATGTTATTAAAAATATAGTAAAAAAATTAAATATGCGCCTAATAATTTTATATAAATAAATTAAATGTATAAAAAAACAACTATTTATTTTAACCTAATGGTTTTTAAAGAAATATTAGAAATATACAATTAGTAACGTAATGGCTGCTTTTGATACGTTCAGTGAGCGCGTAAACTGATGCTCCAAAGCTTGGAGGGCGTGTCATGATCGCTGTTAATACCCTTGTTCTTGCCAGTGGAAACACGGGGAAATTAAGAGAATTCAATCAATTACTCTCGCCTTTGGGCTTTGATGTTCGCCCTCAGGCGGATTTTGGCGTTAATGAGGTTGAAGAGACCGGCCTGACATTCGTAGAGAATGCGCTGTTGAAAGCCCGTGAAGCGAGCTTAATCAGTGGTTTACCTGCATTGGCAGATGACTCAGGACTGGAAGTGGACGCTCTGCATGGCGCGCCGGGTATCTACTCGGCCCGCTATGGTGGTGAGCCTAAAAGCGATGAGAGAAATAATGAAACGCTGTTAGCAGCACTCAGCGACTACGCAGAAGGACAGCGTAGTGGCCGATATTGGTGTGTACTTGTTTATTTACGTCACCCGAAAGACCCAGTGCCGGTGATTGTGCAACGCAGTTGGGAAGGCGAAATTCTTGCCCATCCACGGGGGAAAGAGGGGTTCGGCTATGATCCGCTTTTCTGGTTACCCGAGCAGGGGATGAGTGTTGCCGAGTTGCCAAGCGAAAGTAAAAATCGCCTTAGTCACCGTGGGCGCGCGCTGCAAGGCTTGGTGGAGTTACTGCAGGTGGCGCATGGTTGATACGTTGCCGCCGCTATCTCTCTATATCCACACACCTTGGTGTGTACGCAAATGCCCCTATTGTGATTTCAATTCTCATGAGCCGGGTACACACGGTTTTACACCTCGCGATTTACCTGAAGCCGCTTACCTTGACGCATTGTTACAAGACCTGGATAGCGATCTAGCCTTAGCGGCTGGGCGAGAAATTCAGACAATCTTTATCGGTGGCGGGACACCCAGCCTGCTGTCGCCTTGGTTTTATGACCATTTACTGAGCGCGATTGAAGCCCGTTTGCCGTTTGCTGATGACATCGAGATTACCTTGGAGGCAAATCCCGGCACCACGGAACAGGCGCGATTTATCGGTTACCGACAGGCAGGCATTAATCGTTTATCGCTAGGTATTCAAAGTTTTCAGCCCGATCAACTGCATGCCCTGGGACGCATTCATAGCGGTGACGAAGCGGTCACTGCGGTCACGCAGGCGCGCCAAGCGGGTTTTACAAATATTAACATTGATCTTATGCATGGCTTGCCTGGTCAGACGCCTCAACTGGCGATGGATGATATTGCCCAAGCGCTGTCGTTAGCGCCGGAGCATCTCTCCTGGTACCAGCTTACCCTCGAGCCGAATACGGCCTTTCACTCCCATCCACCGACGTTGCCTGAGGAAGAAGCACTCTGGGATATCCAAGACAGCGGTCATCGGCTTTTGGAGCAGGCCGGGTTTAAGCGCTACGAAATTTCGGCCTATGCCACCGATGGTTATCGGAGTCTGCATAACCTTAATTATTGGCAGTTTGGCGACTACCTTGGGATTGGCGCCGGGGCCCATGGCAAGCTAAGCCATATTGACCCAGATGGTGAATGGCGTATTGAGCGGCGTTGGAAAACCCGTCAGCCGGATGCTTACTTAAAGCGCATGGATGACCTGCGTGGCTTTATAGCGGGTAAGCAGGTTATATCAGCGGACGAGCTACCGTTGGAGTTTGCTATGAATGCTCTACGACTCACTGACGGGGTGTCGCTAGAGACATGGAAAGCCAATACTGGGCTCTCTTCTGATAGGTTACTGACGCGTTTACAAAGCGCCGAGAAAAAAGGACTTTTGATGCAAATGCCTGAAAAACTGCGTGCATCGCCTCAAGGTCTATTATTCTTGAACGAATTGCTGGCTTTAATTAGTGAAGATTGACCAGTAATGAATAAACAGATGTTTCGAACACAAACAAGGAGTGAGTGATGCGTATTTCTCGACTACTGACACCGCTGGCAGCCGCTATTTTATTAGCAGGTTGTGCTAGCTCAGATCCTTACGGTGGCCAAACGCAGCGCTCTAGCACCGC
Source organism: Vreelandella indica (assembly GCF_037070225.1). Classification (NCBI taxonomy): domain Bacteria; kingdom Pseudomonadati; phylum Pseudomonadota; class Gammaproteobacteria; order Oceanospirillales; family Halomonadaceae; genus Vreelandella; species Vreelandella indica. The sequence goes on along the minus strand of NZ_JBANSO010000015.1, from coordinate 52,118 downwards.
GATGGGCTCTGGGATTGGTGCCGCTGTGGGTGCCGCTGCCGGTGCGCTGTCTGGCGACGGTAGCACTAGCCGCCGTGACCGTGCACTGATTGGTGCAGCTGTCGGTGCGGCAGCGGGTGCTGGCATTGGTGTCTATATGGATCGCCAGGAACAGCAACTGCGTGAAAACTTGCAAGGATCGCGCATTGAGATTGATCGCCGTGGCGACGATATCGTGCTCAATATGCCTAGCGGCGTTACCTTTGGTTTTGATTCAGCTGAGCTGACCAGCGAAGCGCGCGGCTCTCTTAATGAAGTCGCTAATGTTCTTACTCAGTACCAAGACACCCGCGTTAGTATCGCAGGCCACACCGATAGCACCGGCGATGCTAGCTACAACCAGCGTCTCTCCGAGCGTCGCGCTCAAGCCGTATCGAGCTACCTCACCCAGAATGGCGTTTCGTCCACGCGTCTTAATACCTCGGGCTATGGTGCTACTCAGCCAGTGGCCAGTAATGACAATGAGCAGGGTCGTGCCCAGAACCGTCGCGTTGAAATTACCCTAACCCCTACCGGTAATGGTCAAGGTTAATACGTTCTTGAATTAACCTGGCTGTTGCCGACTAAAGCCCGCTATGCTCACATAGCGGGCTTTTTTATTCACTTTCTGATGAGTCTCCATGCTGTCCTATCAACATGCCTACCATGCCGGTAATTTTGCGGATGTGCATAAACATCTGACACTTTACGCGGTGATTGATTATTTATTACGTAAAAAAACGGCTATTACATATATCGATACTCATGCGGGACGAGGTCTCTATCCCCTTAATGCGCAAGAGACGCAACGCTTGCAAGAGTATCGCGAAGGCATAGGGCCGCTGTGGCAAGCCCGCAATGAGCTAAACGATCCGTTGCTGATAGAGTGGCAAGCAGCGGTAGCCACTGCTCAAGGTTCCTCAGTAACCCTGACGCACTACCCAGGCTCTCCCTGGTGGCTGAGTCATTCGTTGCGTGAGCAGGATCAACTGCGGCTGTTTGAGCTGCACCCCGGCGAGCACGAGCAACTTTCTACCCAGGAGTTGCCAGCTAACGCCCAGCGTGTGTTTGGCGATGGACTGGCGGGGCTGGAGGCCATGTTGCCCGCGATAACGCCACGGCTATGTGTGCTCATCGACCCCAGCTATGAGCGCAAAGTGGAATACCTGGAAGTAGCCGATACCGTCGCTTATACGCTGGAGAAAGCGCGCCATGCCGTAGTATTGATCTGGTATCCGCTGCTACCCGCTGGTCACCATCACACGCTATTAGATGCCTTGCAAGAGAGCGGTCAGCGCAAAATATGGCGCAGCGAGCTGCTGCTGCGTGAACCCGGTGAGCAGGTTCACGGTATGTTTGGCAGCGGTATGTTGGTGATTAACCCACCCTGGGGTTTGGATGAGCGACTAGCCGCAGCAATGGCTGAAATTACCCCGTTACTAGGTTCTTCTAGTCGCTATCAGGCGGATTGGTGGGTGGGAGAGTAGTGTTGGTAATGAGAGTAAAGAGTAGCTCTCTTACTTACCAATGCAGAAACTGCCGAAAATCTCGCCCAATAAATCATCGGCGCTGAATTCACCGGTGATTTCGCCCAACGCTTGTTGAGCGTCGCGCAGATCTTCCGCTAGCAGCTCGCCTGCGCCGTAGCCATCAAGCTGAGTGCGGCCTGTATCAAGGGCTGCCATAGCACGATCTAAGGCATCTAAATGCCGCCGACGAGCGGAGAAGCGACCCTCGGTGGTGGCGGCAAAGCCCATGACATCTTTTAAATGTGCTTTTAAGTTATCCACACCCTCGCCCGTTTTAGCGGATAAACGTACGGTGGGCGGCGTTGTGGATAAATCTAATCCAGGCGGTTCAGCACTGGTATCAATCTTATTGCGTACTAACGTCAAGCGCTTCTGATCGGGCAGGCGAGCGACAAACTCGGGCCAGATGGCCATGGGGTCGGTCGAGGCGGTCGTGCTGGCATCCACTAACAGCAGTACGCGATCAGCTTTCTCTATCTCGGCCCAGGCGCGTGCTACACCGATCTTCTCAACAGCATCGGGTGTATCGCGCAGTCCGGCGGTGTCGATGATATGCAGCGGCATACCGTCGATATGGATATGCTCACGGAGTACGTCCCGGGTCGTGCCTGCGATATCCGTCACAATGGCGGTATCTTGTTCGGTCAGCGCATTCAGCAGGCTCGACTTACCCGCATTGGGCCGCCCGGCAATGACCACGCTCATGCCTTCGCGTAACAGTGCGCCTTGGCCTGCTGCTTGGCGCACGTCGATTAACGTTTGCTGAACGTTGTTCAAGTGCTCAGCCACATGGCCGTCGGCAAGAAAGTCGATTTCCTCTTCAGGGAAATCAATCGCCGCCTCAACGTAAACACGTAGCTCGATCAGCCGCTGCACCAACGCTGACACGCGCTTCGAAAACTCTCCCTGGAGCGAGCGCACGGCGTTTTCGGCCGCTGAACGGGAAGTGGCATCGATCAGATCGGCGATAGCTTCTGCCTGGGCCAGATCGAGCTTATCGTTGAGAAAAGCCCGTTCAGAAAACTCGCCAGGGCGCGCTAGACGTGCGCCGAGAGCCACACAGCGCTCCAACAGCATATCCATAATAATGGGGCCGCCGTGGCCCTGTAATTCCAGGACGTCCTCACCGGTAAACGAATGGGGCCCATTGAAGAACAGGGCGAGGCCTTCATCAATAATGCTGTCAGCGCCCTGGAAGGGGCCGTAGTGGGCGTAACGCGGTGAGGGGCAGTGACCGAGCATGGCCTCGGCGATAGCGCGGCAGGCAGGCCCTGAGACGCGAATGATACCAACACCACCGCGTCCAGGAGGGGTAGCCAATGCGGTAATCGTATCCTGAGTATAAAGTCGTTCAACCATGGCGAGCCTCTTTAATGGATGCGTACAGTGTGAGTTTGTCGTCTTTAAAACGCCAGACCCCCGCACTGGGCGGGGGTCTGAAGGCTTCAACTACCACGGCAGGCTATTTGGTCTTCATGCCTTTGCCGATGGTCGGGTCATTCTCGATTTTGCGCGTAATGTAGTACTGCTGCGCCACCGAAATGATGTTGTTGACCACCCAGTAGATGACCAGACCTGCCGGGAACCACAGGAAGAAGAAGGTAAAGATGATGGGGAGCATCTTCATGATCTTCGCCTGCATCGGATCCGGGGGCGTCGGGTTCAACATTTGCTGAACAAACATCGAAATACCCATCAGGATCGGCAGAATGAAGTACGGATCTTTCACCGATAGATCCTGAATCCAGAAGATAAAAGGTGCGTGTCGCAGTTCGACCGATTCCAGCAACATCCAGTAAAGCGCGATGAAGACCGGCATCTGAATCACAATAGGTAGACAGCCCCCCAGCGGATTGATCTTCTCCTTCTGGTAGAACTTCATCATCTCTTGCGACATCTTCTGACGATCGTCGCCATACATCTCTTTCAGGCGCTGCATTTCAGGGCCAAGCTTACGCATACGGCCCATGGATTTGTACGCTTTGGCGGAAAGCGGGAACAGTACGGTCTTAACCAGTACCGTTAGCAATACAATCGACCAGCCCCAGTTACCGACGATGTCGTGGATCTTATCCAGCAACCAGAAGAGGGGGTTGGCGATAAACCATAGCCAGCCGTAATCCACAGTTAAGCGAAGGTTAGGTGCCACCTGCTCTAGGTAGTCCTGAATCTTCGGCCCCATATAAAGGGTAGCACCTAACGTGGCTTCGCCTTCTGCAGCAATACTGCTAGTCGGGCCAGCAAAGGCTACGACGTTACGATTACTTGAGTCGGTGGTAACGTAGTAAAGGTTTAGCTGATCCTGTGGAGGTGCCCATGCCGATACAAAGTAGTGCTGAATGATCGCAATCCATCCGCCCAGGGCTTCGCGATTTTCAAAGTTACTGGCTTGAATATCCTCGAAGTCGATCTTTTCGTAGCGTGCATCCGGCGTTGAGTAGGCAGCCCCCAGATAGGAGTTCATACCCATTGAAACGCCGCTTGAAGGATCCGGGCTATTATCGCGTGCTAACTGGCCAATAAAGCGCGCACTGACCGGTGCATCGGTGTTATTGGCTAGGTAGTAATTGACGTTGACCGCATAACTGCCGCGCTCAAACGTGAGGCGCTTAATCACCTCGACGCCGTTAACGTCGGCGGTCAGATCGACGCTCAGTTCTTCATCGTTATCGCCTAACCGATAGTCGGTATTTTCGGGCGTGAACGCGATGCGGCTTGCCTGGCCATCAAGCTGAAGGCCTGAACGGGCCACGTAGCTACGGCTGCTGTTATCCGACAACAACACGTAGTTCCGCTCTGAGTCGAGGGAAAGTTTGTGTTGCGGTAAAGCGGCATAAACAATATCGCCACCGTGTGGATCAATGCGTACATCAAGAACATCGGTCGTTACGGCAATGAAATCACGGCTAGACGTTTCGCTTTCAGTATCGCCAGGAATACCTTCACCAACCGCATTTGGCTGCGATGTGGTACTCGGAACGGCTAAGCCGCCCTCGCCATCGTCAACATTGCTGGATGGTACTGAATTGCTAGATGGTGCTGAATTACTGCGTTGAGTCGTTTCAGGCACTGAATCGTAATTCGGCTGCCCGTAATCCTGATTCCACTGGACGACTAGCAAGTACGCCAGTACGGCTAGTGGAATCAGTAATAAAAGTCGTTTTACGTCCATGAGGGTTCTGCCCGCTGGGTGGTGAACATGCTAATGGCGCAGTGTCATTTACTCGACCCTTGACACACGAAAGCCTGCCAGGCGGCAGGCCGAGGTCGAGCGGCGAGGTGTGCACCAAAGGTCACGTGTCACGCTCTGGCGTTGGTGCTGCGATCACCGCCTGTGCGTCACGCTGAAGTCGCTTCCACATGCCGTGTAACTGGCGATGCAAGGTGTCGTTGTCGATATCCTGAACGCCGCGTCGGGCAAGCACCACGATATCCACAGAGGGTAAGTGATCTTGACGAAGACGGACAGATTCTCGAACGAGACGCTTGAAACGGTTGCGATCTACGGCGCGTTTGACATTTTTTTTGCTGACTACCAGTCCAAGGCGGGGGTATCCCCGAGTACTCAAGCGAACTAACGCCATCATACCTTTGCCATGCACTTTCAGGTCGGCTTGCTCAAACACGTGACTGAAATCCCCAGCATTTAGTAACCGTAATTGCCGGGGAAAGCCTTGCTGCGGCACACGCAATCCGAGATCAGGCGCTCAGACGCTTGCGGCCCTTGGCACGGCGACGTGCGAGGACGGCGCGACCGTTTTTGGTTGCCATACGAGCACGGAAGCCATGCGCGCGCTTGCGCTTGAGAACGCTAGGTTGAAAAGTGCGTTTCATAACTCGTTATTCCCACGTGGTTTAGGACGGAAAGTGAATTCCAAAAAGCCCGGTCCAGTGAGGAACTAGCCGGGGAGATTCAATTCAAGACCGGAAATTGTAGAGACTTCCTTTGCTGGGTGCAATTTTTCCTTGCATAAAAAGCGTTGTGGCGTCATTGCGGCCATGCTGGCAGCGATGGATATAGCAAACAACACTCTCGCTATTATTACTAATAGGTAGTTCTAAACCTGTTGTTATTAATAGTGGGGATACTATTTGTGGATAAGTTGTTTTAATTATTATTTATCAATAGCCTATAATCATAAAAAATCTGTGTGTAAGTTCCGTATAAACAGTCTACAAGATGTTAACTAGATGTGTTTAACCCAAACGTAAGTCGCTTTCTTGTTAATTATCCCCGTTCCTCCACACGGTTTTCCCGTAGGCTCACTGCAAGTTGTCCACAGGGCAATATTCAACCTTAAACCCGTGTGGATAACCGAAGCTTTGGGCGCTACAATGGTCGGCCGTTTTCAACCGATGGTGAGATGAGTGTCACTGACGCTTTGGCAACAGTGCCTGGACAACCTGCAGGATGAGCTGAATTCACAGCAGTTCAATACCTGGATACGCCCGCTGCAGGCAGAAGAAGGAGAGTCCAACGAGCTGCGCTTATTGGCGCCGAATCGCTTTGTGCGCGATTGGGTGAGCGATAAGTATGCCAAGCGGATTAGTGAACTAATGCGTGAGCTCGCGCCGGCCAAGCCGCCGAAAGTGAGTTTGACGGTAGGTAGCCGCCGCCCGGCCACGCAGGCTCCTCAGCATCGCGACTTGGGCAACCCCGTATCGGCTTCTCCATCGCGTCCTTCGGCACCGGCTGTTCATACGCCTCCGCGCGGCGATATTGCGGACGAGCGTGAAATAGACAGGCTACGTGATGAAGCTCCCAGTCGGCGTAATAATGAGCGCCAAGTACAAGTAGAGGGCAGCCTGAAACATGGTAGCGGGCTAAATCCTAATTTTACTTTCGATACGTTTGTTGAAGGTAAATCGAACCAGCTGGCTCGCGCTGCCTCCCGTCAGGTGTCTGAAAACCCCGGCGGCGCTTATAACCCGCTGTTTTTATATGGCGGCGTGGGCCTCGGTAAAACCCACTTGATGCACGCCGTGGGTAATGCACTGGCAACGCGGCGCGAAAATGCCCGTGTGGTCTATCTGCACTCAGAGCGTTTTGTCGCCGATATGGTCAAGGCGTTACAGCTCAATGCGATTAACGATTTCAAGCGCTTTTATCGCAGCGTTGATGCATTACTTATTGATGATATTCAGTTTTTCGCTGGCAAAGAGCGTTCCCAGGAAGAGTTTTTTCATACCTTCAATGCGTTATTAGAAGGTGGTCAGCAAATGATCCTGACCTCTGACCGCTATCCTAAAGAGATCAGTGGGGTAGAGGAGCGCCTTAAATCACGCTTTGGTTGGGGGCTCACGGTCGCGATAGAGCCGCCAGAGCTTGAAACTCGTGTCGCGATCTTGATGAAAAAGGCCGACCAAGCTAAGGTCGATTTGCCTCACGATGCAGCTTTCTTTATTGCTCAGAAAATTCGTTCCAACGTGCGCGAATTAGAAGGTGCATTGAAAAAGGTCATCGCTGATTCGCACTTCATGGGTAAAACGATTACCCAAGACTTTATTCGCGAATCGCTGAAGGATTTGTTGGCCCTTCAAGACAAGCAGGTGGGCGTCGATAATATTCAGCGCACAGTCGCGGAGTATTACAAGATCAAGGTAGCGGACTTGCTCTCCAAGCGCCGTTCACGCTCGGTTGCCCGGCCTCGTCAGGTGGCGATGGCGCTTGCCAAGGAGTTAACCAATCATAGCTTGCCGGAGATTGGCGATGCCTTTGGTGGGCGTGACCACACAACGGTGTTACACGCTTGCCGAAAAGTGAAATCATTGCAGGAAGAGAGCGCGGATATTCGTGAGGATTACAAGAATCTGCTGCGCCTGTTGACCAGTTAACCACCCTATGGGACGGGCCTGTTACGCGCAGGTCTTTCAGGATATAGAACCGGAGTATTGATGAAATTTTCGATTTCCCGAGAGGCGCTGTTACGTCCGCTGACTCTGGTCGCAGGTGTTGTCGAGCGCCGCCAAACGCTACCTGTACTTTCGAATGTGCTGATTCAGGTAGAGGGCGACCAGGTGTCGCTGACCGGTACTGACTTAGAGGTTGAGCTTGTTGGGCGCACGGTGGCCAGCCAGGTGGATCAGGCAGGTGCAGCAACGGTGCCTGCTCGCAAGCTGATGGATATTTGTAAATCACTGCCTGATCAGTCCGATATTCAGCTAGCCGTTGAAGAGGGCCGTGCGGTCTTACGCAGTGGCCGTTCACGCTTTACCTTGTCGACACTTCCGGTAGCCGAGTTCCCCAATATAGAAGATGCGGATGGCAGTCAGGAAATCAGCGTACCTCGCGGTACCTTAAAGCACCTGATTGAAGCCACCTCATTTGCGATGGCGCAGCAAGATGTACGTTATTACCTCAACGGTATGCTGCTGGAAATCCAAAGCAACCTGCTGCGTACGGTCGCGACTGACGGTCACCGCTTGGCGATGTGCTCACGCCCGATTGAAGTGTCTGTTAGTCAGTCACAAAAGCTGATTGTACCCCGCAAGGGTATCCTTGAGCTGTCGCGCTTGCTGGATGACAGTGATGAGCCTGTCAGCTTGACGCTGGGCTCCAGCCATGTACGTGCTCACACGGGCGATTTCACCTTCACCTCTAAGCTCATTGACGGCAAATTCCCTGACTATGAACGCGTAGTGCCGCGCAACGGCGATAAAGTGCTGATTGCAGAACGCGCCGCGCTGCGCCAAGTGCTTTCGCGTACCGCTATTCTCTCTAATGAGAAATACCGTGGTGTCCGGCTATACCTTGAGGAAAACAACCTTAAAGTAATGGCCAACAACCCGGAGCAGGAAGAAGCCGAGGAAAATATCGCTGTTGAGTATAACGGCGGCGCGATGGAGGTCGGTTTTAACGTTGGCTATCTAGTCGATGTGCTGACGGTGCTGAACGAAGAGCGCGTGCAGATTACCCTGGCCGACCCCAATAGCAGTGCACTGCTTGAAGAGCCAGGCGGTGGTGATGCACTCTATGTTGTTATGCCGATGCGCCTGTAAAAGGTCTTTGGATCATAGCATTGCATATGCAAGCTACATTAGCGGCGCTTCTGGTAGCAGAAGCGCCGCTTCCTCATTGGGTGCAATACTCTCTATTTGCGGACTATTTTAAGTGGTGATAATAGGATGAGCCTGACACTGCTTAATTTCCATGGATTGCGTAACCTCCAGCCAGTTGAAATGACGCCCTCATCACGTATTAACGTCATTAGTGGCGCCAATGGCAGTGGTAAAACCAGTCTTCTCGAAGGCGTGCATATTCTAGGTATGGGACGCTCGTTCCGTACGCGGCAGTTGAAACACGCCATTCAAGCCGATAAGCCGCATATGACACTGTACGGACGGTTAAGCGGTGAGCCTGAGATTACCCTTGGCGTGCGCCGTTTGCGTGCCCAGAGAGAGCTAGAGCTTCGTCTGAAGGGAGATAAAAACGCCCGCTTGGCAGAGCTAGTCGAAGCGATGCCGTTGCAGCTAATCAACCCTGACGCTTTTCGACTGCTTGAAGGTTCTCCTGCTGGTCGCCGTGAGTTTCTCGATTGGGGAGTGTTTCACGTGAAACATGACTTTTTGGGAATCTGGAAGCGTAACCGGCGTGCGTTGAAACATCGGAATGCACTGCTCAGGCGTGGTAGAATACACCCTCAGGAAATGGTGGTGTGGGAGCAGGAGCTCGCCATTTGGGGTGAACAGATGGATGCGTTGCGCCGTGCGTGGTTCAGTGACTTTTTGCCAGTCTTTGAAGAGACACTTAAAGTGCTACTTCCACTACCTGGGTTGTCGATTCATTACGCGAGGGGCTGGGACAAAGAGCGGTCTCTTTCAGCAGTGTTACACGATAGCCGCCCCACTGATCAACAAATGGGCTTCACGCAGCAAGGCCCGCAGCGCGCAGATTTACGTATCAGAGTAAATAAGCAGCCTGCTATTGAAGTGCTTTCCAGAGGCCAGCAAAAGTTAGTGGTGAGCGCTTTGAAACTCGCCCAAGGGCGGTTTCTGGAAAGAACAGCACAGCGGCACTGTATTTATCTCATCGACGATTTGCCAGCAGAACTTGATGAGCAAAATCGGCATCAGTTTTGTGGATTACTTGAAGACATGCAGTGCCAAGCATTTATTACCAGCGTCGAACCTTCTGCGTTAAGTAGTACCTGGCGGCCTGATACTTTGGTGAAGATGTTTCACGTGAAACATACTGAACAAGGGCTGAGCCAGTTAGTGCTGGCTAGCTAGCGCGAAGGGTAGACGATACGGAACGAGACAGACTTCACGACGGAGTGGTCAATGAGCGAGCAGGCTTACGATTCATCAAGCATTAAGGTGCTCAAGGGGCTGGACGCAGTGCGTAAGCGTCCAGGTATGTATATTGGTGACACCGACGACGGTACCGGTCTGCACCACATGGTCTTCGAGTTGGTGGATAACTCCATCGATGAGGCCTTGGCTGGGCACTGCAGCGAAATTCGCGTTGTCATTCACCCGGATGAGTCAGTCACCGTTAGTGATAACGGCCGCGGCGTACCCACTGAACTTCACGAAGGGGAGGGGGTATCCGCTGCTGAAGTTATCATGACGGTGCTGCACGCAGGCGGCAAATTCGACGATAACTCCTATAAAGTTTCCGGTGGGTTACATGGCGTTGGTGTTTCTGTCGTAAACGCATTGTCTGCCGAGCTGCGCTTGACCATTTGGCGCCAGGGCGAAGTGTTTGAACAGATGTACCATCACGGTGTGCCTCAAGCACCATTGAGCGTTGTAGGCAAAACCGAAAAAAGTGGTACCCGCGTTCATTTCCGCCCCTCTCCAGAAACGTTTGGCAATATCGAGTTCCATTTCGATATTCTTGCCAAGCGGTTGCGTGAACTCTCTTTCTTGAATTCCGGTGTTGCTATCCGATTGCTGGATGAGCGCAGCGGTAAAGAAGAGCTATTCCATTACGAAGGCGGCTTAAAAGCCTTTGTTGATCACCTCAATACCAATAAAAGTGTCATTAACCCGGTATTCCACTTTAACGCTATTCGTGAAGATGGCGTTGAAGTTGAGGTGGCCATGCAGTGGAGCGAAGCCTTCACTGAAAATATTTTCTGTTACACTAATAATATTCCTCAGCGAGACGGTGGCGCGCACTTGGCGGGCTTCCGAGCGGGGCTTACCCGCACGCTCAATAACTATATTGAAGCTGAAAACCTGCTCAAAAAAGCCAAGGTAAATACCACGGGTGACGACGCCCGTGAAGGCTTGACTGCGATTATTTCGGTCAAAGTACCAGATCCTAAATTTTCGTCGCAAACGAAAGATAAGCTAGTCTCCAGCGAAGTTAAGACTGCCGTTGAGCAGGAGATGAGCCGCCTCTTTTCTGAGTATCTGGTTGAAAAGCCTAACGAAGCCAAAGCGATCGTTAATAAGATGCTGGATGCGGCGCGTGCTCGTGAAGCCGCCCGCAAGGCGCGTGACATGACCCGCCGTAAAGGCGCGCTGGATATTGCTGGCTTGCCCGGTAAGCTGGCGGATTGTCAGGAAAAAGATCCAAGCCAGTCTGAACTCTACCTTGTGGAGGGTGATTCGGCAGGTGGCAGTGCCAAGCAGGGCCGTGACCGGCGTACCCAAGCTATTTTGCCGCTCAAGGGTAAAATCCTGAATGTTGAAAAAGCGCGTTTTGATAAAATGCTCTCTTCAGCTGAAGTAGGCACATTGATCACTGCACTTGGCTGTGGCATTGGCCGTGAAGAGTTCAACCCCGATAAGCTGCGTTACCACTCCGTCATTATCATGACCGATGCGGACGTGGATGGCTCGCATATCCGTACGCTGCTGCTGACATTCTTCTTCCGTCAGATGCCGGAACTGATCGAGCGCGGCCATATCTTTATCGCCCAGCCGCCGCTATATAAAATCAAGCGCGGTAAGCAAGAGCTCTACCTGAAAGATGAGCAGGCGATGGTGGACTACTTGACTACCACAGCCCTGGATGGTGCTGGCCTGCACGTTAATGCCAATGCACCAGGCATCTCGGGTTCTCAGTTAGAAACGCTAGTAAACCAGTACCGTAACGTCATGAAACGGATTGATCGCTTGTCACGGGTTTACCCCAATGAAGTGCTCAAGCAGATCATTCATACGTCCGCGCTTAAAGGTGAAGAAAGCCTGAAAGATCGCGTAACCATGCAGAACTGGATTGATGAAATTCAGAAGACCATGGATGACATGGTTGCCTATGAAGGTGGTCCGCGTTATCACTTCCACCTTCAAGAAGATTCTGAACGTGGACTTTTCCTACCTACCGTATCGCTGGTGGCTCACGGTGTGACCACAGAGTACACGTGGGGACTCGACTTCTTTGAAAGCGCTGATTATCGGGGCATCGCTGAGTTGGGCGAAACGCTGGATGGCTTCCTTGAAGAGGGCGCATTTATTGCCCGGGGTGAGCGTCAGAAGCCTGTATCTCACTTCTCCGAAGTGCTGGCATGGCTGATGCAAGAGGGCCAGCGTGGTCTATCGGTGCAGCGTTATAAAGGTCTGGGTGAAATGAATCCGGATCAGCTGTGGGATACGACGATGGATCCTGATAGCCGCCGTATGCTGCGTGTGACGATCGAAGATGCCGTGGGTGCTGACATGATGTTCAACACGCTGATGGGTGATGACGTTGAACCACGTCGCGACTTCATCGAAACTAATGCGCTGGTGGCTAACCTGGACGTATAAGAGACGTTTGCTACTACCGTCATGTGTTTCACGTGAAACATATGACGATCATTAACGAAAAGCGCCGCTAATCTCTCCTAGCGGCGCTTTTTTATTGCAGATCGGTATCTACTGCTTCGTGGTGATCAGCCAGTCCACAAAGTGGGCTAAATCATCGAAAGCATGTGCTTTTTCAAGCCCAATACCCTTGGCTTCTGTTTTTGCTCCTTTTCCAGTTCTAACCAGTACGGTACGACAGCCAACTGCTTCGCCTGCTTGTAAATCTCGCAGGCTGTCTCCTACCATCCAGCTCCCTGCCAAGCTTGCCAGCCCCAACTGCTGCTGAATCTGATGCAGCATTCCAGGCAATGGTTTACGGCATTGACATTTATCGCTAGGCCCATGGGGGCAGTAGGCGATGTGAGCGATGCTTCCGCCTTCCTTTTCCACCAACGCTAACAAGCGATCATGCATGCTCTGGAGCGTTGCTTCATCATAATAGCCACGAGCGATGCCCGACTGATTGGTCGCCACCACTACCGTAAATCCTGCATGACTGAGGCGACCAATGGCGGCAATTGAAGAAGGGTAGGGCACCCATTCATCAAGGGATTTTATATAGGCATCAGAATCATGATTGATGACGCCGTCACGATCCAGGATGACAAGTTTTTCGGCACTCAGCATAGAAATCCTATTGGTACGGTTGTCGGCGATACTTTCTGTCCGCTATTTATATCGACTATCTTACTTCGGACTCGCAACAGTGTTTCACGTGAAACACGTATTACCAGTCAACAAAAAAGCCCAGTCGTCTAAACGGCTGGGCTTGTGAGCGACCAATCAAGCAATGGCTACTGGGGCAGAAGTGAAATATCGGCCACTTCTAAGAATAGCGCTTGAAGGCTAGCGAGTAGGGCCAAGCGGTTGCGCTGAATAGCGGGGTCATCCGTCATCACCATGACCTGGTCAAAGAAAGCATCTACCGGTTCACGCAGGGTGGCAAGAGTATCCAATGCTTGCTGATAGTTGCCTGCAGCAAACAGCGGGGCAACCTGTGTCTGGCTTCCGCTCACCGCATCGAACAACGCTCGTTCGGCATCTTCCTGCAATAAGTTTTGATCGACCTGGGTACTGCCATTGTGCTCTTGCTTAGCCAGGATGTTAGAAACACGCTTGTTAGCGGCTGCCAACGCGGCTGCTTCGTCACGCTGGGCAAAGGCCTTCACGGCCCGCAGGCGGCGAGCGAAGTCGAGAGGATTGGTCACCGGGCGAGCGCGTACCGCAAGGTACATTTCAGCACTGATGCCTTCTTCCTGGCCCCAGGCGCGGAAGCGATCCAGCATATAGGTCAGCACATCCTCAACTAGGCCATCGGCTTTGGGTAGACGTTGGTGCTGCTCAGCGGCTACGGTGAGCAGCTCGCGCAAGTCAAGATCCAGCTCACCTTTGATCAGAATGTTGAGCACGCCAATCGATGCACGGCGTAAAGCAAAGGGATCCTTTGCGCCGGTGGGGCGTTGTCCAATACCGAAGATACCTACCAGGGTATCCAGCCTATCAGCCAGGGCTAACGCCTTGCCGGTCGCGCTCTGGGGAATGACATCCATAGCGAATCGCGGCAGGTACTGCTCTTCGAGCGCTTGGGAAACCTCTGCAGGCTCACCATCCTGCTCGGCGTAGTAGCGCCCCATGATGCCCTGTAGTTCGGGGAATTCGAGCACCATTTCGGTCACGAGGTCACATTTGGCAAGCGACACGGCGCGCTGAGCATGCGCGACATCGCCACTGATTTGCTCAGCAATGAAAGAAGCAGTGGCGGTGCCACGACGCGCCTTGTCAGCCAGAGTGCCCAGTTGCTGTTGAAAGACCACGCTTTCCAACTGCGGGATACGCGAGGCCAGTGTATGCTTGCGGTCGGTATCGTAGAAAAACGCTGCGTCGGCGAGGCGAGGGCGAATGACCTTCTCGTTACCGGCAATGACCTGGTCGGGGTCGGCGCTATCGATATTGGCGATGGTGATAAATAGCGGTTTTAGCTTGCCCTGGTCATCTAGTAAATGAAAATATTTTTGGTTGGCCTTCATCGAAGAGATCAGGCACTCGGCAGGCACTTCCAGGAAGCGCTCATCAAAACTGCCGGTCAGTGCTACCGGCCATTCCACCAAGCCGCTGACTTCGACCAGTAGGTCTTCATCAATAACCGCCATGGCTTCTTGCACTTCGGCTTCTGCCAGCACCTGCTCACGTATGCGTTCGCGACGCCGCTCGCGGTCCACCAGCACGTAAGCATTTTCCAGCGTAGCCACGTATTCATCGGCATGGGTCAACTGAATGGCATCAGGGGCGTGGAAGCGATGACCGTAAGTGGTACAGCTTGCCTGTAGGCCTAGCGCCTCAGCAGCCACGACATCGCTACCGTAAAGTGCTACCAGCCAATGAACCGGACGCGAGAACTCAACCCGTGAAGCGCCCCAGCGCATGTTTTTAGGCACCGGGAGGGCGCTGATGGCTTTGCGGATAATCTCGGGCAGCAGCGCTTGAATAGACTCACCCGGCTGCTGCTCGCGGTAGCCAAGCCAAGTGCCTTTATCGGTTTCCAAATGAATCAGCTCATCGACGCTAACCCCGCAGGAGCGGGCGAAGCCTTCTGCAGCTTTCGTGGCAACGCCATCCTTAAAGGCCGCCGCCAGCGCGGGGCCACGGCGCTCAACGTCGCGGTCAGGCTGTTTATCGGCCAGCTCACGCACTTGAACCGCTAAACGACGCGGGGTCGCAAAGGCTGTCACGCTGGCGAAGGGAACGTCGGCTTCTTGCAGGCCTTTCTCAATGCCTGCGGCAAACGCATCGGAAAGCGCATCCAGGGCCGTGGGCGGTAGCTCTTCTGCACCCAGTTCTAGTAAAAGCGTATTAACAGCCATTAGTCGTCTCCCTGATCGGCGAGTAGCTCTTGTAACAGTTCTCGGCGAAGTGTTTCTGGCGCCATAGGGAAACCTTCGGCCTTGCGCGACTCAAAGTAGGCGGTGGCCACATCGCGGGCCATGGTGCGAACGCGTAAAATAAAACGCTGACGCTCGGTCACCGAGATAGCGTGACGGGCGTCCAGCAGATTGAATGTATGCGATGCCTTCAGAACTTGCTCGTAGGCAGGTAGCGGCAGGCTGGCGGCGAGCAATTTGCCACACTCTTTTTCCTGATGGTCAAAGTTAGCAAATAGCTGATCCACATCGGCATGTTCAAAGTTGTAAGTGGACTGCTCGCGTTCGTTTTGCAGATACACATCGCCATAGGTGACCTTGCTACCGTCTGGGGCAATGGCCCAAATCAGGTCATAGACGCTATCGACGTCCTGCAAGTACATGGCAATACGCTCAAGCCCATAGGTCAGTTCGCCGGTAACCGGGTAGCACTCAATGCCACCTGCCTGCTGAAAATAGGTAAACTGGGTGACTTCCATGCCGTTTAACCAGATTTCCCAGCCCAGGCCCCAGGCGCCTAGCGTTGGGGATTCCCAGTTATCTTCGACAAAGCGGATGTCATGGATCAGTGGGTCGAGACCGAGCCGCTTGAGTGAGCCCAGATAAAGATCCTGCAGGTTGCTTGGCGATGGCTTCATCACCACCTGAAACTGGTAGTAGTGCTGAAGGCGGTTAGGGTTCTCACCATAGCGGCCATCAGTAGGGCGCCTTGAAGGCTGCACATAGGCCGCGTTCCAGGTTTCGGGGCCAATCGCCCGCAAGAAGGTGGCGGGGTGGAAGGTGCCCGCGCCGACTTCCATATCGAGCGGCTGAAGGATGACACAGCCTTGTTCTGCCCAGTACTGCTGCAGAGCAAGGATCAGGCCTTGAAAGGTCGACACATCAGGTGTCGATTGGTTTGTCGAAACACTCATCGCGGAAAGCACCGTTGACCATGAATTCATAAGGCGTCAAGTATACAATCCTAGGCAGATGGGTTATAGGCACGTATGCCAACAAGCCGCGTTAGGTAAGGAGAACAGTATGATTGTGGTAACAGGCGGTGCCGGTTTTATCGGGGCCAACATAGTGAAAGCACTGAATGCCCGTGGCCGAAACGATGTAATGGTGGTCGATGATCTGCGCGATGGCACCAAATTCGTCAACCTGGCCGACTGCACGCTGGCGGATTATCTGGATAAAGATGATTTCCTTGCCAGGATAAAAGCTGCCTTGAAAGGGGAAAGCGTCGACTTGCCTACCATTGACGCCATTTTCCACGAAGGCGCCTGCTCAGATACCACCGAGTGGGATGGCCATTACATGATGGAAAATAACTTCGAGTACTCCAAAGTGCTGCTTAACTACTGCGAGCAGCAGGGTATCCCCTTCTTGTACGCGTCATCGGCGGCGACCTATGGCGGCAGCGAGGTTTTCAAAGAGGTACCGGAATGCGAAAAGCCACTCAACGTTTACGGCTATTCCAAACTGCTGTTCGATCAGCACGTGCGTGCGCGGTGGAGCGAGTTGACCACACAAGTGGTGGGCTTTCGTTACTTCAATGTCTACGGCCCCCGGGAACAGCACAAAGGCAAAATGGCCAGCGTGGCGTACCACAATCATCTGCAAATCCGTAACGGCGAAACCCTGAAGCTGTTCGGCGCCTATGGCGGGTATGAGGCGGGTATGCAGAGCCGCGACTTCGTTTATGTCGGTGATGTGGTCGATGTGAATCTCTGGTTTCTGGATCATCCTGACCAGTCGGGCATCTTCAATCTTGGTACTGGTCGTGCAGAGCCTTTCAAAGCGATTGGTGAAGCCGTTATCGACTTTTATGGCAAAGGCGAGATCGATTACATTGCCTTCCCTGAAGAGTTGAAAGGGCGCTATCAGAGCTATACCCGGGCGGACATTAACCAGCTACGCGCCAGTGGCTGCGATGTGGAGTTTAAAACCGTTGCTCAAGGGGTTAAGGCCTACTTGGGGTGGCTAAATGGCTAACTCAGCTCAGCGCTTGCTGGTAATTGGCCCTTCGTGGGTCGGTGATATGGTCATGGCACAAAGCCTGTTTATGACTTTAAAAGCCCGCCAGCCAGGCGCGACGATAGGGGTGGTCGCGCCCGCGTGGTCGCAGCCTATTTTAGAACGCATGCCCGAGGTGGATGAGGTGTTGCCGCTGGCGGTTGGTCATGGCGAATTTGGTTTGGCCAGCCGCCGCGAACTCGCCAGCCGCCTAAGGGGGCGATTCGATCGCGCGATTGTATTGCCGCGTTCTTGGAAGGCCGCGCTGGTGCCCTTTCTTGCCCGCATTCCTGAGCGCGTCGGCTTCGTCGGTGAGCATCGCTATGGGCTTCTCAAAGAGCGTCGTAAGCTTGATAAGCAGGTATTGGATCAAACGGTAAAGCGCTTTGTTTCGCTCGGCCTACCCCTTGAAGAGGCGGCTAGCGGTGATTTTGCTCTGCCCAAGCCACGCCTGCAGATTGACCGCGATAATCTGGTTAATTTACGCCTGACGCATTCGCTTTCATCACGTACTGCGATTGGCATGATGCCGGGCGCTGAATACGGCCCCGCCAAGCAGTGGCCGATCAGTTACTTTCACACGTTAGCAAAACGCTTGGTAAACGAAGGTTTTGAAGTGCGGGTGTTGGGCGGCGACAAGGATCACCCAGCAGGCGAGGAAATAACGCAGGGGCTTGCCCATGCCCATAACCTGTGCGGCAAAACACAATTGGCCGATGCCGTTGATTTGCTGGCGGACTGTCGGCAAGTGGTCACCAATGACTCGGGCTTGATGCATGTGGCCGCAGCGGTAGGCGTTCGCATCCATGCGCTATATGGCTCTTCATCGCCCGCCTACACGCCGCCGTTGACCGATAATGCGGTGATTCACTATCTAGGGCTTTCCTGTTCGCCGTGCTTTCAGCGTACCTGTCCTTTGGGGCATACCAACTGCCTAAATGAGTTAAGTGTCGAGCAGGTATACCAACAGATCCATGCGTCTCATCCTCGGGAAAGCATCATTACTAATGGCTGAGCTCCACTTCATCGGCGAGATCGGCGGGCGTTTCCACGGTTTGCTGTTGCGAAGAGAGCTCGTCGGTTTCACGGCGCTGAGGAGAGATGCCTTCCCAGAGGCGGTGCTGCAGCGCTGTCTCTTCCCTGAGGCGCTCGTTGAGTACTTCGATGCCATGCGCTTCGACCAGCGTTCGTTGATCACTAAACAGCGACGTGCCTAAGCCCGCCCGGCTGCGTTCTAAGCGAAAACCTAGCGCATCCAACAACGTGGGGAAGACGTCCAGCATGGTGGCATCGCGACGAATACGTTGCGGCTGGATATCATCACCTATCATGATGAGGGTGTTGTCGCGATCAAGCGCCGTTAATTGATCCCACACTGACACCCGCATAGTTAGGTGGTCGCTGAGTATTACCACCAGCGTATTGTCGAGTAACCCTTCGCTCTTCAAGCGGCCAATTAAATCTCGGGCAAGCCATGTGGAACACTTGACCGAGTAAAGAATATCCTGCCCGTCAAACTCTCCCTGCTGCTTTACGCAAGATTGGGAAGGGTATCCATTGGGTGCATGGCCTGCCAAATTAAGCGTTACCACCCCCCAGGGGCCGTTATCCTCTTTTTCCAATCGCCGGATTTCGTCAGCGGTAATGTCATAGAGGGTGTCATCGTACAGCCCCCAACTATTGACATACTCTGGATCGCTCAACTGCGGCTCTAACTCTTCACGTCCTTGAACGGTATTGAATTGGTGGCCGCGATAGAACAGTCCTTTACCCGCGAACTGAGTGCTAGCACCGCCTAGATAGCTTAGTTGGTAGCCCTGTTCAGCAAGGATGTCGCCCAAACAATCGACGCCAGGGACAACCTTGGAAAGAGGCTCAAACTGGCTGTCATGAAGGAGCCCTGCAGGCATCAATGGCACGCCGCACTGGCTGGCAATCATGCCCGCCATCGTCCAGCCCGTATTATCCATCTGGCGCACGCCCTCAAAGACGGTGCCCTGTTTCCCCAACTCGTTGAGGCTGGCGTAAGCATCCCCAAATATGTCATTGGAGTAGGTGCGCTCTATGCTTTCCAGATATAGGATGAGTAGGTTAGGTGCGTCCCTTAGATGTTCAGTGGGGGGTGGCTTATAGCGTCGGTCTAGCCAGGCGCCATCATCAGTGACTATCGCCGCGCTGCGCTGGCCTAGGCCATAAAGTAGCGGGTTGCTAGCCAGCAACAAAATAGCGAAAAAGCGCTCGGCTAACCGCCAGCGCTGGTCGTGGCGCGACAGCCACGTCACGGCTGCTAGTACGCCGATCATTATCAGTGTATAGAGCACCGCGGAAATCATTTTGCCTGCGCCACCATGCTCTGCCATGCCTGCCTGGAGGTGAAAAAACACCGCACCCAGATCGACAATGCCAAAGCTATCCGCCAAGTAAACGTAAACACCCCAAAGACTTAACGGTACCAGTGACCAGGGCCACATTTTACGATAACGGGCGTTGGCAGGTCGGCCCCAGCGTAGCTTATGCCCTACACCAATCCATGCCGCGGCTACAAAAAATAGCGTCCACCAGGGCAGGCGGGTCATTACCGTGACGGTATAACCCAGGCAGAGGCCGATTGTAACCAGCGGTAGCCAAGGGGTGCGTTTGAGTGACATTAATGCAGGCATGCGTCTCCAAATAAAAGCTCTTAAAAGCAGTTATTCTATTATTTTAGGATTTATAAGCTCTTTTGGGTAGTCGTTTCTTCACTACTTTTTATTTTTATAAGAGCGAATATAACTGTTTTTTATCAAAAGCTAAATTTTATTAGCTAGGGATCCTAAAATTTTCTCTGAAATTATTATTAATGATATTAGAGAAAATCCATATTTAAAAAAATTATCAATTAAGATAAAGATGGCATGCAAATATGTAATACAGAAGTAATTCGTAGGTTAGGTTAATGTAGATAAAAGCAGGAAGTTTTTCTGACAAAACTCAACGTGTTTATGATTTGGTGTTGTCCGTGCTTTCTGGGCGTATGACTCGTATATTGCGCTGTTCCTTATTCCATTTGCCTTGTGGTTTATCAATATACTGGAAGTGCTCATTGGTAAAATTACCCTGGTTCACTGCATAACGATAGGAAACGGTCGGTACTTGCTCACTATCCAAAAGCATATTAAATACGCCTGGGCCTGTTATGTGAAACACATTTGTCAAAGTATTCTCTTTAATATTCTTTACTATTTGCTCAACTAAATTAGCAATATTGGGGTTGTTAGGAGCACTTGCAATAAAGTAGTTGCTAAATTCACCTTGACGTGTGCTAACATAGAGTTCTTTATTTTCTGAACCAATTACTTGAGAGAGTGGCCAGATTTGGTGTGCATCGATATCCAGGTAAACACCGCCAAACTTATGAAGCACCAATAGTCGCCACAAATCAGCTTGGGCTGCACCAATCTGTAAACGATTATAGTGAGGCAGCACATCAGGGTAATATTTATTAATAAATTCACGTCGCGCTTCAGTACTCATGAAGCGATACTCAAAGTGTGGAGCCATCATACGGTTGAACAGGTAATTGAGATAGATAGGTAGAGTTACTTTATTGGTGAAATTAGTTTGCCAAATAATGCGCGATATACTCTTTGTTTTATTATTTTTAAACAGCGGGTTAGCATGTTCTGGCAGAGTAAAGCGTGTTTTTGGGAAAAGCCAATAAAAAGGATAGTTTAACATTTTTAAAGTGTTTGCGAAAAGTTTTATTAATCGGCTTGTAGCTAAAATTAGTAATTTTTTAAAAAGGTTCTTCATGGTTTTTTACCGGTTTTGGTATGAAGTTGTATTATTTGCTGGTGGTTTTTTTATACAATTCATTAAGCTTTGCATACTTCATATAAGCATGGAAGGCGGTGGTAATTGCTACTAAAAAGCCATCTGCTCCTTGGAAAAGCCCCCCTTTGAAAATCAGCTTTCTTATGAACGCATTAGCGCTGTGAAGTATAGGATTGAAGAAAAATGGCTTCTTTCCACTTTCTTTCATTGCCCAAGCATCCCTAGTTGATAATACATTGATGCGAGAAACCCAATCTGATAAGTCTCTATAGGTTAAGTGTTCTATATGTGTTTTTGTTTGGCAAATGGATGGGGCTTTTACAGACGAGTGTGCTTTTTTATTGAGATAGCCTGAAGTCGTTCTGTTATATAGCCTTACAACACTGTCTGGGTAAAAACCGGCAGCTTTTATCCAGTGCTCACCAACATAATTTTTACGGTGAAAACAGTAAGCTATTTGAGGGTCACCCAGTTCTAATGTTTTGATAATACTTACAGCATCTTCACTTAAACGCTCATCAGCATCTAAAGAAAGAATCCAATCATTTTTTGCATACGGCACGCCAAAAGCTTTCTGTGGCCCATCACCCAGATAGTTTTGGGTGTAGATTTTTGCTCCATAGGCTTCGGCTATTTCAACAGTTTTATCATCGCTACCTGAGTCTACTACAATAAGTTCATCACATACTTTGCTAAGTGAAATTAAACATTCGCTTATGTTATAGGCTTCGTTTAAAGTGATGACAATTCCGGTAATTGGCTTCATTTATATTCCTGCGCTTATTAAAGCTTTCACTATTCCTTGGGCCGCTGCATCAATATCAATCGCGCGCATATCCTGCTGGTCAGCACCCACGGGGGGACTAAACGCGAGACGTTTCTCCGCGCTGTTACAAGTTTCCCAGCGCAGTGGCGTCGCGGAGCGCTTGGCAGGGTAAAAACCGGCTGTCGCAAGATTGAGGCAGCCAGCGATATGTAATGGCCCCGTCGAACCTGCAATCAGCATATCCGCACCTCCTAATTGTAGGGCAAAGGCGTCCAAACCTGTTGTGGCAGGAAAGTGATCTGCCGTTATTCCGTTGTCGGCCAGCTGGTCAATCAATGTTTGAGCCTCTGGCTGTTCGCTCGGTCCGGCGCTTATCAACCAGCGAAGAGGCAGGTTAAGGCACTGCTGATTGATCTGAGTAATGAGGGTCGCATATTGCGAAATTAACAGGTTGACGGCTGAGCCGCCACTGCCTGGGTGAACTACCACCACATACTCTGACGACTCGCGGATAAGCGTTTGTCGTTGAGTATGGTACTGAGCGTCACTCAGCGGCCAAAAAGGCGGCGAGGGCAGGGTTGGAAGCTTCAGCGATAAATGTGCCAGTAACTCGCAGGCCAAATCGATATTGTACTGGTACTCCGGCTTAGCAGATAGTGAGCGACGCTGGCGCACCCGAACATTATAGAATACCTGACCCCACTTAGTGGCGGGGGCTACGCGCAATGGAATGCCCGCTCGAACACCTAACCAGCCAATACGCGGTGTTGAGAAAAGTGTCAATAGCGCATCAAACTTCGCTTGTTTCATGTGGTGAAGTAGTGCCTGCTGCGCTGCTTTATTCGCTTTGCTGCCTGGGTCAACAATAACATCGTCCACCCAAGGACACACCTTGGCCAGCGGAGCCGTATAGGAGGGAACTAAAACGGTAATGTGGAGGGCAGGCGAGGCCTTTTTTAAACACGCTAGGGCTGGCCAAGCCAGCATAAAATCGCCGATTTTGTCGTTACGCACGACAAGCAGTTTCCGCGTCATGATTTAGGCCCCATTAATAGCAGCCTGTATAATACAAGAGATTGCATTGATTGTTTAACGGTGTGCGGCTGAGTAGAGAAAGCTATGAAAAATAAGGTACTGCAACTGTGTCTTTCTGATGGTAAAGGCGGAATGGAACTATATGTAGACCGTGTAATGGAAGACCTGCAGGCAGAGGGGTGGGATGTCATCGGTATCTGTTTGAAAGGCACAAAGGTGGAAGCCTATATGCAGCGCAATGGCGTGCCTTACAAAGCTTTTGCCAGCAATGGTCAGGCTCTGGCCAATATCTTCTCGCTAAGGCGTTGGCTGGTGGAAAAGGAGGTCACCGTTATTCATTGTCATAAATCGAGTGATTTGCGCTTGACTACGCTGTTAAAAGCGCTACTGCCAAAATTAAATATCTTTTATACTGATCATGTGGGCGGGCAGCGACCTAAAAAGAGCCTTTACCACCGAATTGCTTACGGTAGCGTGGCCCGCGTGTTCTCCATTAGTCAGGCAACGCATCAGCGCAATATTTGCAATTTACCTGTCCCGCGTGAGCGGGTGGTCTGCTTACCTCATGGGGTGGATATTGTTAAGTACCGACCCTGTCATGATTTTGCTGCCATTCGTGCCAAGCGAAAGGCCTTGGGCGTACTGACTGATGCAGTGCTGATTGGGCTACCCGGACGTGTTACCCCAGGCAAAGGGCAAGATGTATGGGTGAATGCGCTGCTTAAGCTAGACCCCATGTTAAACTTTTATGCGCTCTCCATAGGAGGTACTGACCATGCCACAGGTGGCGTTGAATCGTTTTATGCTCAGTTAGAGCAAGCCGTTGCGGGCACCTTCTTAGCCGATAAAATCACCTTTTTAGGGCACCGCAACGATCTAACTGAAATCTTGCCGGTCTTGGATATGGTGTGTATTCCGTCGAAAAATGAAGCGTTTGGCCTTACCATTATTGAGTCGATGGCCTGCGGAATGCCAATCATTGGTTCAAATACGGGGTCGCTGCCGGAGTTGGTAGATGCGGATTCAGGCGTGCTAGTGGGGGCATTTGATGTACACGCGTGGCATGATGCCATGGATATCATGATTCGTGATGCTGCCAAACGTCAAGTAATGGGAGATGCTGCTCGACTTCGAGTTGAGCAGCACTTCAGCAACAAGCAGCATGTAAAACGTTTAATTGAGTATTATGCTGCTCCAGCATAGCTTACATTACATATAGGGGGATCTTGATGGCGTAAATCGGGCCGGGAAATGCTCTGACCAAGAAGCCGCTTCCAATTTTTTCTGGACGCGCTTTCAGCTCGGTATCGCACGTTGGTAAGAAGCTAGCTGCTGTTCATTAGTGATTCTGTCAGAATGGCTGCCTTTCACCTTCCCGTCTCCAAACGGAAATATTTATGGTTTCATTGACATTCTCTTCCGCTTCTTCCCCGGTTTCTCTATTACGTATGTACACCTCCTTAGCTGTGCTTCTTTTAGGCGCCATTGCGCTAATTGTACCCTCCGGCTATTCAGTAGGCGCTGTTCTTTTGCTGCTTGGCACTTTTGTGCTCCCGTTCATCCGTACAAGCGTTCGTTTTGGCCGTCAAGATTGGTGGGTTATTGGTGTATTGGCTTTTTACGCACTGGTAGGGTTATTCGAAGCCTGGAGAGATGGGCAGGGACTTCGAGGCGTAGATAAACCCTTGCGGTTTTTATTGGTAATTCCTGTATTAGCGTTGATCTTGGCCCATCCACCGCGGCTGAGCTTCTTATGGGGCGGTTTGGCCCTGGGTGGGATAGCGGTCGGAAGCTGGGGGGCTTGGCAAAAGCTGTTTTCCGGTGTGGATAGGGCTGGCGGATATACCCATGTTATCCAGTTTGGCAACATCAGCATGCTGACAGGCGTTCTTTGTTTGGCGGGGATGGGTTGGGCAGTTAAATGTAACAATCCCAAGCGCTGGGTATTGTTACTTGGATTGGGTGCCATAGGCGGTGTCCTAGGGTCACTATTTTCCGGCAGTCGTGGTGGGTGGGTCGGGTTACCTATTGTGCTGTGGGTGCTATATCGTGGCTATGGTCATGAATTGGCTCCTCGCGCGAAGATAGGCGCTTTAATAGTGATCGTTGTAGGGGGGTTAACTGTTTATTCGGTACCGCCGTTAGGGGTTAAACAGCGCGTTCATCAGGCAGTAGATGATATTCAGCGCTATGTTTCTGGTGAGAGTCGAACCTCGTCTGTTGGCGCTCGTTTTGAGATGTGGAAGGGAGCTTCTCAACTAATTATTGAAAAGCCCATACTTGGCTGGGGTAGCAATGGTTATCAACAAGGGATGCATGCGCTGGGGGAGGCTGGAATAATTGATGCGGGTGTTGCGCACTATGGACATGCCCATAATGATTTCATTGATGCTACGGCTAAACGCGGAATACTGGGACTTATAGCCTTAGTGTTACTTTATTTAGTGCCTATGCAATTATTTATGCGACAGCTGCGCACATCTAATCTTGTGCTTCGTTCATTAGCAGTAGCGGGTGCTTTACTGCCTGTCACTTATATCGATTTCGGTCTCTCTCAAGTATTTCTGGTTCACAACAGTGGGGTCATGATTTACACTTTTTGGCTGGTGGTGCTTTGGGGGAGTTTCCGAGCTTGCCAGCTTAAGCTAGGAAAAGATACCTCATAGCTCAGGACGAAAGTGTGGCCTAGCAAGTCTCTATATTAGCTGCGATATCCATGATAAATAGTTGGCATAAGCGGTGCTTCGGTGAACTTCTTGATGGAGCGCTCCAGCCTGTCCAGGTTACCTGCCTGCCACTTTCCTGCCGCACGCAGGCGGCAGCGATCAAAATCAATCAACCAAGGTGCGCCACTGGGGTCGATCAAAATATTGCGGGCGTTCAGGTCAACATGGTCAAGTCCCGCTTGATGAAAGCGGTAAATCATGGCACCTACACGTTTTAACAACGCTTCATCCGCCAGATCGTTGACGAGTAACTCAGCGAATGCTTTGGCGCCAGCAATGCGCACGGTAATCAACGCGGCTTCATAAGTAAGCCCATAGTGGGTAACGCAGCTCGCTACGGGGCGGGGTACCGGTAGGCCTTGCTCAAAAAGCTTGGCGGTTAAGCGCAGTTCACGAAATGCGCGGGTGCGCTCTGCGCCAGTCCATAAATAGCGTTTTGTACTTAATTTGGCCACCATGCCACCACGGCGATAAGGTCTTAGCGCCCACTGCTCGGCCGGCGTTGCCTGTACAAACAGGCTACTGCCCCGGCCAGGCGCTTCGCCCACAATTAAGCCCTGCTCACGCCAGTATTCGGCAGTGAATAGAGTAGGATCAATTTGGTGTGTGCCCGGCGCGTCACATAAACTGTCTGCATCATGTAAAATGAGCCCATTTTTCTGCCGGAGTGCCGCTAAGCGCATGAAGCCCTCTCTGCCTGTTCAGCCTAACCACATTGCCATTTTGCGCCTCTCCGCCCTCGGCGATGTGTGCAATCTCGTGCCCACGGTGCGGGCGTTGCAGCGCCAGTGGCCCGATGCGCGCATTACCTGGATTATCGGCAAGGGGGAGCACAGTCTACTGGCGGGGCTTTCCGGGGTCGAGTTCGTTGTCTATGACAAGTCGACAGGTATGGCTGGTATGCGGGCGCTTTGGCGGCAACTCGCCGATACGCGCTTCGATGTGCTGCTACATATGCAGCAGGCCATTCGCGCCAGCGTGTTGTCCCTTGGACTTAAAGCCACGGTACGCGTGGGCTATGACAAGGCACGCGCCAAAGATGCTCAGCACTGGTTCACTCAGCATCAGCTTGCGCCGCATCCCAATGCCCATGTGCTTGAGTCATTCATGGATTTCGCGCGGGTGCTCGGGGTTGAGGATAATCGCTTGGAGTGGAACCTGCCGGTCACCGACACGGCACGTAATGAAGCACTGGTCATCAGCGGAGAGGCGCCTTACTTGGTGATCAACCCTTGCAGTAATGTTCGCCTGCGCAATTTTCGCAACTGGTCCGTGGAAGGCTATGCCAGCGTCATCGAACACGCCTGGGTGCAGTACGGACTCAAAAGTGTGTTGACCGGGGGCGGCAGTGCCCTGGAGCGGGAGATCGGTGATCAAATCGAAGCGCTTTGTCAGCCGGGCAGTGTAATTAATGCCATTGGGGGAACCTCCCTAAAAGGGGTGTTGGCGCTGATTGATAACGCCCAAGCGGTGATTGCACCGGATACTGGCCCTATTCATATGGCCAATGCCATGGGCACACCGGCATTGGGGCTCTATGCATCGACCAATCCCCAGCGCGCCGCGCCCTATTTGTGGCGTGAGTTTGCGGTCAACGCCTATCCCGAGGCGGTGCGCACTTATCTGCATAAATCGGTCGAGGATGTGAGTTGGGGGCAGCGGGTACGCCACCCCAGCGCCATGATGCTAATTAAAGCTGACGACGTCATTAATAAGCTGGATACACTGTTGGCGCATGCTGCCTCTAACACCAGCGCAGGGAGCCTGCATGAAAATTGATTTAACCGCCTTGGAACACGCTCGGGTACTGGTCATTGGTGATGTGATGTTGGACCGCTACTGGCACGGCGGCACGTCGCGTATCTCGCCAGAAGCCCCTGTACCCGTGGTGCGAGTGGAAGATGTGGAAGATCGCCCGGGTGGCGCAGCTAACGTGGCATTGAACATCACTTCGCTAGGCGGCCATGCCGTATTGGCAGGCGTGGTTGGCAACGATGAAAACGCACAGCTGCTCGAAGCGAGTTTATCTGCTTCTGATGTAAGCACTCACTTCCAGCGCAGCACAGAAATACCCACTATCACCAAGCTTCGCGTGATGAGTCGCAACCAGCAGCTGCTGCGTCTGGACTTCGAGCAACGCCTCGACAGTGTCGATACCCGTGAACTACTGACCGAGGTAGAAAAGGTGCTGCCTGACTGCGATGTGGTGATCCTTTCCGATTACGGTAAAGGCACGCTGAATCAGGTGGAGAGCCTGATTGCCAAGGCACGTGCCCATGGCAAACGGGTGTTAATCGACCCGAAAGGGCAAGACTTCAGCAAGTACCGCGGGGCGAGCTTAATCACTCCCAATCTGACGGAGTTTGAAGCCGTGGTCGGCGTGTGTGCCACCGATGCGGAGCTATCCATTAGAGGCGAGGCGCTGCGTGCCGAGCTTGAGCTGGAAGCGCTATTGGTTACTCGCAGCGAAAAGGGCATGACCCTGATTCGTGAAGGGCACACGCCGCTGCACTTGCCCACCCGGGCGCAGGAAGTCTTCGATGTGACGGGGGCAGGGGATACGGTGATTGGCCTGATGGGGCTAGCGCTAGCGGCAGGGCATGCCTTCCCTGAAGCGATGATGCTAGCCAATCTGGGTGCCGGGTTGGTGGTGGCCAAGCCGGGCACGGCCACGCTCTCAATTGCCGAACTCTATACCGCATTACACGGTGATAAGCTGGCCGAATTCGGAGTGATTGAGCCTACCGTGCTGGTGGAGGCCGTGCGCGCCGCCCAACTGCGTGGTGAGCAGGTGGTCATGACCAACGGCTGCTTCGATATTCTACACGCGGGCCACGTCGCTTATTTGGAGCAAGCCAAACGGTTAGGTGATCGATTGATTGTCGCAGTAAACGATGATGCCTCCATTGGTCGCCTGAAAGGGCCTAAACGGCCAATCAACCCCCTGAACCGTCGCATGCAGGTATTGGCGGGGCTGGGCGCTGTCGACTGGGTAGTGCCGTTTAGTAACGACACCCCCCAGGCGCTGATTGAAGCGGTATTGCCGGATATTCTGGTTAAAGGTGGCGATTATCGGCCAGAAGATATTGCGGGAGGCGCGGCGGTGGTGGCCAACGGTGGCGAGGTCAGGGTGCTCGGCTTTGAAGACGGTGTTTCGACCTCGGCGATGATTAGCTCCATTATTGATCGCGAGCGCTAATGGCTTTATCTGCCTGGTCCCGCCTTGTCTACTCAGCGATACTCTATGGCTTGGCACCATTGATCGCTTGGCGTATTTGGCGTGAGCAAGTGCCCACTTACTCGCGCCTTCAGCGGCTGGGGTTGCACCTTGGGCCGCTGCCTCACGCGCCACGCATTTGGCTACATTGTGCCTCAGTGGGAGAAGTGCGCGCCGCTCGACCGCTGATCGAGAGGCTATTAGCGAGTTATTCCGCGCATAGCCTGCTGCTCACGACCATGACCGCCACCGGTGCCCAACAGGCCCAAGCGCTGATTAGTGAGCAAACCGCAGCAGATCAGGTGCGCCTCGCCCATCGTTTCCTACCGCTGGACTTTCCTGGCGCCGCGAAGCGCTTTGTACGCCATGTTCAGCCCGAACTCGCCATCCTGTTTGAAACCGAGCTGTGGCCCAACCTGATTCATGCCTGTCGCCAGCAGAGAGTGCCTGTGGCGATAGTGAATGGTCGCTTATCGCCCCGCGCTTTCAAACGCTACCAGCGCCTGCGCCCATTGATGGCCAGTATGCTTGCCGAAGTTAGCTGGCTCGCCGCCAAATCCTCGGCAGATGCCGAACGCTTTAATGCCCTCGGCTGTAACACGAAAACCACCCGCAATGTTGGCTCGCTGAAATTTGAGCTGGCCAGCCAAGACAGTAGCACTAAAGAGGGTGAGCGCTTACACCAGGAGTGGGGTGAGCGACCTACCTGGGTGGCGGGCTCGACTCGTGACGGCGAAGAAGCGCTGCTGCTGGAGGCCCACCGCCAAGTGCTTGCGCGCTACCCCGACGCGCTGTTGGTGCTGGTACCGCGTCACCCCCAGCGCTTTGATGAAGTCGCTAAACTTTGTGAAACGCAAGGGTATGCATTAAGCCGCCGCAGCCAACATCAGCCCGTCACAGCGCAAACCCAAGTCTACCTGGGAGATACGCTCGGTGAGCTGGCGATACTATATGCCGCAGGCAGTGTAGCCTTTGTAGGGGGCAGCCTGGTGCCTCTGGGCGGACATAATGTGCTTGAACCAGCGGCGTTAGGCAGGCCCGTGCTTAGCGGCTCATCAATCGAAAATTTTGCCGATGTGGCTGAGCCGCTTGAGCGCGCCGGTGCCCTAACGCTGGTCGATAGCCCTGTCGCCCTGGCAGATGCCGTGGTGGGCTGTTTTGCCAACCCTAAGCGCGCCCAACAGGCGGGGAGTGCTGGCCGCGCGGTGATTGAGACACAAAAAGGCGCACTGGCCCGAACGCTGTCTGGATTAGAAGCGCTGCTGCCCCCGATAACGCAGTGCCTTTATTGACGCATTTTGATTAACGCGCCATTCGCTCTACACCATCCGCTGTACCCAGCAGTAGAACATCGGCGCCACGTGCGGCAAACAGACCATTGGTGACCACACCAACGATGGCATTGATACGCGCTTCCATGACCAACGGGTCTGCGATCATAAATTCATAGCAATCAATAATTTGATTACCGTTATCGGTGACTACCCCTTGGCGATAAACCGGATCAGCTCCCAATGCGACGAGTTCGCGAGCGACGTACGAGCGTGCCATCGGTATGACTTCTACGGGTAGCGGAAAGCTGCCTAGTTGAGGCACGTACTTTGAGCCATCAGCAATGCAGATAAAACGCTCGGCGCAGGCCGCCACGATTTTTTCGCGGGTGAGCGCTGCGCCACCGCCTTTGATCATATGTAAGTTAGCATTTACTTCGTCTGCACCATCGATATAAAAAGGGACAGTGCCAACGCTGTTGAGCTCAAATACGTCAATGCCCAAGGCTTCAAGGCGCTTGGCGCTCGCTTCTGAACTGGCCACCGCGCCTTTAAAAAGATGGCGCAGCGGCCCAAGGCGATCAATAAACAGATTGGCCGTTGAGCCAGTACCAATACCTAAGATGGTATCCTTTTCCAGCTTAGGTTTAATTTCTGCAATGGCTGCATCCGCCACGGCGGCCTTCAGTTCATCCTGGTTCATAAAGAGTAAGCCTAGTGAGTCAGTCTAGTGTGAGTCAGTAAAGAGTTAATGGCGCTAGTATAGCGACCTAGACGCGACTAGGCGTAATCTGCTACCAATAAAAGCTTTTGTCCGTTCACGTTCTTCCCTTGGGATACCCGCATGCTCGAAGCAACCGTCAAAAAGATCCTCCAGGCCCGCGTTTATGAAGCCGCTTGTGAGACCCCGATTACCCCTGCACCCTTTTTGTCGCGTCGTTTCAACAACCAGATTTTGATTAAGCGCGAAGATCTACAGCCGGTGTTTTCATTCAAGATCCGCGGCGCTTATAACAAAATGGCGCAGCTCACCCAGGCGCAAAAAGATAAAGGCGTGATAGCCGCCTCCGCCGGTAACCATGCCCAAGGGCTGGCTATGGCCGCCAAGTTGATGGGCGTCAAAGCCGTCATTGTGATGCCGCGGATTACCCCGGATATTAAAGTTCAGGCGGTACGCGCCCGGGGTGCCAAGGTCATCCTAAAAGGGGATGCCTTTGCGGCGGCGGCCGAGCATGCGCAAGAACTCATCAAAGAGCACGGCTATACCTATATTCCGCCCTTTGACGATATTGACGTGGTGGCTGGACAAGGCACCATTGGGGTGGAAATCTTGCGCCAGCATGCGGGGCGGCTGGATGCCATCTTCGTACCGGTGGGCGGTGGTGGATTGATTGCGGGGGTGGCGGCTTACGTCAAGTACCTGCGTCCGGATATCAAAGTGATTGGTGTCGAAGCCGAAGACAGCGCCTGCCTTAAAGCTGCATTAGAGGCGGGTGAGCGTGTGATACTCGACCAAGTAGGCGTGTTTGCCGAAGGCGTCGCGGTTGCGCAGATCGGCGAAGTGCCGTTTTCACTGATCCAAGGCCTGATTGATGGTGTTATTACTGTCAATACCGATGAAATGTGCGCGGCGGTGAAAGATATTTTTGAGGATACCCGTGCCGTGGCTGAAACCTCCGGCGCGCTCTCGCTGGCGGGGCTGAAAAAATATATCCAGCAGACCGGTGCCGAAGGCGAGACGCTGCTGTGTATCAATTCGGGGGCCAATACCAACTTTGATCGTCTGCAGCACATCGCCGAGCGCACGGAGCTAGGTGAGCAACGTGAGGCAATTCTGGCGGTAACCATTGCCGAGAAGCCCGGCAGCTTTAAAAAGTTTTGCCGTACCCTGGGCAAGCGCATGGTGACTGAGTTCAGCTACCGTTATGCCGATAGCAGTGAAGCGCATATCTATGTCGGTGTTCAGGTCAAGCCCGGTGGCGAAGATCGCCAGGCGGTGATTGATAAGCTGCGTGAAGGCGGCTACCAAGTGGAAGACCTGACCGATAACGAGTTGGCGAAGCTGCATATTCGCCATTTGAGCGGCGGTCGACCCAGCGAGCGCTTCGAAGAGGAGGTGTATCGCTTTGAGTTCCCTGAACGCCCTGGCGCATTGATGAACTTTTTGACCCAACTGCCCCACGATTGGAATATTTCGCTGTTTCATTATCGCAACCATGGTGCGGCGTATGGCCGAGTATTGGTGGGCATGCAAGTGCCTAATGGCGACCGAACCCATGTGGCAGAGTACTTAGACGCTATCGGTTACCGCTATTGGCGCGAGAGCGATAATCCGGCTTATCGGCTGTTCATGGCCTAGTGCTGGTCAGTAATGAGCAAAACGATGTGTGTAAGTGGTTGCTTACCCTAGATGCCAGAGCAGCCAGTAACATAACGTTACTAAAATGTTTGAAATAAGGCTGGAAAACATCATTCAAGCTGTTGTCAGTGGTGACCATATCGCCCTATAGTCGTGAGCGAAATTAAGCAAGTTTGCCACCCTGTTGGCGACAGTAAAGGGTGGCAGATTTCACACATTCGGTAATGACAAAGGTGTTGGAGAAGCGGCATGCGGCGTAAGAAGCCTGATATGGTAATGGCGTTGATGGTGGTGTTTGCATTAGGGGTGCTCGCGACCGGTTATGCACAGGCGTTGTCAGGTAGTTAATCTCTGACAACTGCGGCAGCTCCACTGTTAATCCGGGTAACAGATATCAGATGAGAAAGGCTGATCCTTGATGGGGTCAGCCTTTTTTGTGGGCGGCTTATTGGCGGCGGACGCCGCCTTGATCGCTGACCACGGCTTGTAAAGGCACGTCCCATGGCTCCACAGGCAGAGATGCCACCTGCTGGCAGGCATGGGCGATGCCGATCAGGGTAGGCGACGGCCCGGGGCGATGCATGAATGCCAAGCTGCGGTCGTAAAATCCGCCCCCCATGCCCATACGGTTAGCATTACCATCAAAGCCAACCAGCGGCACAATCAGCGTATCTAGCGCCCAGGCCGGTAGCCGGTTGCGCTGCTGAGCGCTAAAGCGTAAATCGGGCTCCCAAATACCAAAGCGGTTTTTTACCATTGGGGTATCGGGCCGGTAGGCGACGAACCAGAGGGTATTCGTGCTGAAAGGACGTAAAACAGGTAAATAAACCTCGACGTTACGTTTGCGCAGCCAGGGAAGCAGCGGCATCGGGTCAATTTCACCGTTGACGGGCAGGTACAGGCTTATACGCCGTGCGCGGCGGATTTCAGGTAGGGTTTTCAGGTGCTGACACAAGCGTTGGGCCGCAAGGCGCTGCTCATGATGAGAAAGGGCTTTGCGTTGGCGACGTAAAAAGCGGCGAAGTGCGCGCTTATCCTCGTCGTGATGGAGGCTTTCCATGCATAGGTTCTCTCTTGCAGGGGTGTTCTCCAGAGTGCCGCTGTCGTTCTGGCCCTGAACCTACTGGTTCAGGTGGGTGGCCGCAGCCAGACCGTCAGGCTTTCCGACGCACGGACATGCACACGGGTCTGGCTAGCATTTGGCCCCCTGGGTATTACGCATAGGCTCGAGGGACTATAACGACTGGCGCACACCCCAGAGAACCCCGCCATCCTAACAGAGCGATGGCTAATGCCAAAGGGCTGGGTTAAACGTTCGCCGAGTTTTTAGGCGGTTTGTAGCGCTTTTAAACAATGTCTAGGAAAATAATGTCTAGGGCTGGCGTGTTTTGGCCAACGCCCGTTCAAGGCGATCATTTAACCGATTCAGGTTCGCCTCACCGGCGCGGTGTTCATCCATGGCTTCAAGCAGTTCATGGGTGATATTGAGGGCCGCCATGATAGCAATTCGCTCACTACCCAGTACGCTGCTTTGGGCATTGATACCCTGCATGGCGCGATCAAGATAGCGCGCGGCGCGGTCAAGTTTGGCTTCTTCGCCCGTGTCGCAGGCAATGATATAGCCGCGCCCTAACAGGGTTATTTCTTTGGTTGGCCGCTTGGCATTACTCATCAAAGACTCCAGCACGGGCCAGCAGGGGGCCCAATGCGTTAACATCACAGCATAGGAAGATAGGTGCCAGGTGCCACTCACTATAAGAGAGGCGCTTGTGCGCGGTCAACGCGCAAGCCCTATCACCCATACTTCCAGTGCCACGAATAAATACGAGGTTATCAAATACTATGTCATTGATTGATGAGCGTCAGGACTTTTCTGACGTCGCGGATGTTTTTCTACTGCATGGCAGCATGCAATCTCCGGCTTTCTTGGATGGCCGCCTGTGTGCGCTGTTGGCGCTGCGCGATGTGAGTGCTGAGGACTGGTTGGACGAAGTCTGCCAGAGTCTTGGCGTTGAACAGCCACGCGATCAGCCAAGTGCCGAGCGGCTATTAGGCTGGCGGCGGCAAACCGTAGAGGCGCTCAGCGCCAGCGACCTGGACTATACGCCGCTGCTGCCGGATGAACTGTTCTCACTGGCCGAGCAGGCGCAGGGCCTGAAAGAGTGGACGCTAGGCTTTATCGAGGTGGTCGACGAGGTAGCTGACAGTGAATTGCGTGAGCGTTGGTCACAGGCGCTGCGCGAGGCACTGAGTGATCTGGAAGGGTTAGGCCGCATCGATACAGATATTGATGACAGCCCCGAGAACGAAAATGATCTGTTTGCGCTGACTGAGCATGCTCGTATGGCCGCCATGCTGCTGTATACCGAGCAGCACCCAGGTATGCCGCAAGTAGAGCAAACCGACGCCCCCGTTCATTAATCACTTAGCCTGGAGCCTTTATGTTGTCAGAGACCGTGCTGCCCGAGATGTTACCTCGCCCCCCCGCCATTAGCGTAGCGGAGTATCGCCAGCGCCGTGATGCCTTGATGGCGCAGCTACCGGATAACGCCGCGGTAGTGCTTCCCGGCGCTGGGCTGATGACCCGCTCACGGGACAGTGAATTCGCCTTCCGTC
This sequence comes from Vreelandella indica, assembly GCF_037070225.1. Lineage (NCBI taxonomy): Bacteria > Pseudomonadati > Pseudomonadota > Gammaproteobacteria > Oceanospirillales > Halomonadaceae > Vreelandella > Vreelandella indica. Next base: position 17,109 of record NZ_JBANSO010000015.1, on the reverse strand, counting down.
AGAACAGTGATTTTTACTACCTGACCGGCATTCGCGAACCGGACGCGCTGCTGGTGCTGCTGCCGGGGCGAGCAGAAGGCGAAAGCGCGGTGTTCTGCCAGGACCGAGACCCCACCATGGAAGCGTGGACAGGGCGTCGGCTGGGAGCTGCTGGTGTGGTGGCCGAGCATGAGATTGACCAGGCATTCGAAAATGCGGATCGCGACGAGCAGTTGGTTGAGCTGCTGACGGGGCGCGAATTGCTCTATCTGCCGTTGGACAGTGGCGAGGCAGTCGCCGTGGCTGAAGAGGCCCTGCACAGTGCTCAGGCAGGGCTTAGGCGCGGGCGGCCAGCATTGAAGGGCTGGCTGGACATTAGTCCGTTGATCCACGCCATGCGGCTGATCAAGAGTGATGCCGAGATTGCCCTGCTCAAACATGCGGCGATGATATCCGCAGGGGCTCATCGACGTGCCATGCAGGTATGTCGCCCTGGGCTCAGTGAGTTTCAGCTCCAGGCCGAATTAGAGCATGAGTTTGTCTGGCAGGGCGCCAGTGGCCCGGCTTACAGCACGATTGTCGGCAGCGGTGCCAACGCCTGTGTCCTGCACTATATTGAAAATAGCGCGCCGCTGTGTGATGACGGTCTGGTATTGATCGATGCGGGCGCCGAATTTGAGCTGTACGCTGGCGATATCACCCGTACGTTTCCGGCCACAGGGCGGTTCAGCGCTGTGCAGCGGGCGCTGTATCAGGTTGTACTCGACGCCCAGGTGCGCGCCGTTAGCGCTGTCCAGCCGGGTGCCACGCTGGCGGATATTCATCAGGGCGTGGTGCATGACTTAACCGCTGGCCTGATTGAGCTTGGTCTGCTGGAAGGTGACGTTCAGGCGCGCATTGATGATGAGAGCTATCGACGCTTTTATCTGCATTCGACGTCACACTGGTTGGGGCTGGACGTACACGATGTTGGTACCTATCGCCTGGACGAGCAAACGCCGCGCCCTCTTGCCCCTGGCATGGTACTCACAGTAGAGCCCGGCCTCTATATTCCCAGCGACGACGATATTCCTGATGCCTATCACGGTATTGGTATTCGTATTGAAGACAATGTGGTCGTGACGAAGGATGGGCATGCTGTGCTGACGGCGGACGTGCCCAAACAGGTAGCGGATATTGAGGCCTTAATGGCTAAAAAATAACCAGTTTTTAGAGCGCTAATTTGGCGTTATGTAAATTACGTTACGAATTATTAGTTGCCTCTAGAGTGCGGCGGTATGGCGAGGGAGAAACCGATGCAACGGGCTAAACAGACGACTGATCATGAAACTGCTCCAGCGCTGACCCATGACATTGTAATTGTGGGCGGTGGGTTGGTGGGGGCGAGCTTGGGCTGTGCTCTTGCGCCGCTGATTGAGCGCTACGGCTGGCGGGTGGCCGTGATTGAATCGGCACCGTTAACGGCGCAGTCACTGGAAAGCGCATGGCAACCTAGCTTTGATGCACGGGCAAGCGCGATTGCCGAAGGCTCTGCCCAACGCTTCGAGCAGTTGGGTGTGTGGGAGGCGATGCGTCATGAGGCGACACCGATTAAGCGCATTCATATTAGTGAGCGTGGCCGCCTGGGAGCGACACGGCTGAGTGCTGACGAGCTGGGCGTCCCTGCGCTGGGCCACGTGATTCCCAACGCCTGGATGGGGCGTGTACTGCATCGGCGTCTAGCCGAGCTGCCGCTGGAGTGGCACTGCCCCGCGAAGGTGGAGCAGCTGACCCCCGTAGCGGGCGGGCATCATCTCAAGCTCTCGGATGGTAGCCAGCTTACTGCTGGCTTGACGGTATTGGCGGATGGGGGGCGGTCTGGGCTTAAAGAGCAATTGGGTATTGGCAGCCGCCGAGAACCTTACCAGCAGACAGCTTTGATCGCGCATGTGGGCGTCAGCCAACCTCACGAGGGGGTCGCTTACGAGCGCTTTACCACCCAAGGGCCAATGGCCCTGCTGCCACTGCCGGGTCAAGCCATGGAGTTGATATGGACGCATCCTAGCGGTAGCGAAAATGCGCGTATGGCACTGCCGGAGCGTGAATTTCTGCTTCAGTTACAGCAGGCGTTTGGTGATCGAGTGGGCCGGTTTACGCAGCTGGGTGCCCGACATGCTTATCCGCTCTCACTGGTAACCGCCGAGGAACCGGTACGGCCGGGGCTGGCGGTATTGGGCAACGCCGCCCACGCCCTGCATCCGGTTGCTGGGCAAGGGTTTAACCTGGCGCTGCGCGGGGTGATGGATCTGGTCGATGCCTTGGAGCAGGGGGAGCTGGCGAAGCGACCGCTGGGGGATATGGTCACACTGCAGGCCTTCGAGAAGCAGCGTTCACGGGATCGCGCCAACGTGATTCGCTTTAGCGACGGCCTGGTCAGGCTGTTCGGGCTCTCCTTTCCGCTGTTGCCCCATGCCCGTGCGGCGGGCTTGATTGGCCTGAACCTGGTGGGGCCGTTAAGGCGAGGACTGGCCAGACGTGCCATGGGCCTGGAACGCTAGGCTATCTACAATCAATAGCTGCGCTCGCTGGCGCTAGTTAAAAAGGATTTCTATGCAGACTGACTCATCTACTGCAAAGCCGCCGGTTGAGCACTTTGAGGCCATCATTGTCGGCGGCGGCATGGTCGGTACCGCGCTCTGTGCGTTGTTGGCACAAGCGGGGATGAAAGTTGCGTTGGTCGAGGCAAGGCCTGCGCCCATAAGTCTGGATAAGGCCACTGGCCCGCTACCTGCTCCGCGCGTTAGCGCATTAACGCCGGTTTCCCAGCGCTTGCTAGCGCATGTGGGCGCTTGGCCCGCCATGCAGGCAACCCGAGTAACGCCCTACCGCGGCATGCAGGTGTGGGATGCCGAAGGCAGTGGCGAAATCGCTTTTTCCGCTGATGAGGCGGGCGTGGCGGTGCTTGGTCATATCGTTGAGAACACGGTCACGCTGGCCGCACTCAATCGTAAAGTGCTAGACCACCCCAACGTCACGACGTTTTTTGGTGCTAGCCCGCAAGCGCTGCAGCGTGCCAATAGCCATGCTGCCAATGGCAACCGTGCTAGCGGGGACTGGCTCATACTTGACGATGGGCGCCAGCTACACGCGCCGTTAATCGTTGCCGCCGATGGCGCCCACTCGATGCTGCGTGAGATGGCGGGTATTGAGGTAGCCAGCGACGATATGCAACAGCACGCTGTCGTGACCACGGTGCAGTGCGCCAAGCCCCATGGCGGCACGGCGCGGCAAGCGTTTATCGATGGCCGGCCGCTGGCATTTCTGCCATTAACCGTGGAAGGCAATGAGCATTACTGCTCTATCGTCTGGTCAACCACCCCAGAGCACGCCGATGAATTGAGCGCGCTGTCTCGTGGCGCACTGGGGGAGGCGCTTGGGGAAGCGTTTGGTCATCGTCTAGGAGGCGTTACTGCCTGCGACAAGGCCCACCGTTTTCCGTTAGTGCAGCGCCATGCCCGGCACTATGTGCAGCCGCATTTTGCGCTGGTCGGCGATGCGGCCCACAGTATTCATCCGCTGGCAGGCCAGGGGGCGAATCTGGGGCTGATGGATGCGGCGGTACTGGCCGAAGAGGTGGTACACGCTTGGCAGCGTGGCGCTCCTTGGGGAGAACTGAGTACGCTAAGGCGCTATGAGCGGCGTCGGCGCTTTGATAACAGCGCCATGCTGGGGTTGATGAAGGGCTTTAAAGTACTGTTTGGCAGTCACGATCCAGCATTGACGATGATGCGCAACCTGGGCATGAGCGGTATGAACCAGTTGGTGCCACTGAAGCGAGTGTTGATGCGGCAGGCGACCGGAGAGCGCGGCCGCCTGCCGCTTACTTGCCGTTAAATCAGGTCGTCGTTAAAGTAAGCGGCCGTTAACGCCGCTGACGATCGACAACGTTGAGCGCTTTAAGCAGATTAAGCGCTTCGCTGAGCTGGTAATCGTCAAGTAGCCGCTCGGCCATCTCCTGTCGATCACGGGGCGCCTGCTGGGCGCTTAGGTGGCCTTCAAGGTCGGCTTCGCGAATTTCACGACGGCTCTCGGCTACTTCCAGACGGCCGCGGACCACCTCTACATCGGGTTCAATACCCTGGGCCTGGATAGAGCGCCCGTTGGGGGTGTAGTAGAGTGCCGTCGTCAGTTTTAGGCCTTCGCCATTGCCCAGCGGCATGATCTGCTGCACCGACCCCTTGCCAAAACTGCCGGTGCCCATGATGACGCCGCGCCGTTGATCCTGCAGCGCACCGGCGACAATTTCTGCCGCTGATGCACTGCCGCCGTTGATCAGCACCACCAGGGGAACATCACTAGCCGGCGTGGCGGGGGAGGCAGAGAACGACATTTCGGTATCCGAGAGGCGACCCTCGGTATAGACGATCAGTCCTTCGTCCAGGAACAGGTCGGTAATGCCGACGGCGGCCTGCAGCACACCGCCGGGGTTATTTCGTAAATCGAGTATTAACCCTTCCAGTGGCTGATCCTGTGCCATGCGTTCAAGCGCGTCTCGGGCCTGATCAGGCGTGCGCGATTGGAATTGGCTGATGCGTAGGTAACCGTAACCCGGTTCAAGCAGCTCGTGCTTAACGCTCTCGCTGCGAATAATCTCGCGGGTGAGGATGAACTCACGCGGCGTATCTTCCCCTGAACGCAGCACGCTAATGCGAATCTCGGTATTGGGCTCGCCGCGCATCAGGGTTACCGCTTCCTGCAGCGACATGCTCTCGGTAGGCGTACCGTCGATGGCCACGATAATGTCGCGGGACTGTAAACCGGCGCGTGAGGCCGGGGTGTCATCGATAGGCGTGATGACCATCAATTGGCCGTTCTCGGTGCCCACTTCGATACCAATACCGCCAAATTCGCCCTGGGTCGACTCTCGCAGGCTTTGGTACTCCTCTTCGTCCAGGTAGGCGGAGTGGGGGTCAAGCTCGCTCAGCATGCCGCGCATGGCATTGCGCAGCAGCGTGCGATCGTCGACCTCTTCAACGTAGGCACGCTTGATGCGTTCAAACACCTCGGCGAAGGTCTGGATATCTTCAAGGGGGAGTTCATTAGAGACAGGCTCATCCACCACGCTGCTACTGGCTGGTTGAGCAAGTAACGGTAGCGGGGCCGACAGTAAAACAATCGGCAGCAGGGTAGCCAAAAGGCGCTTGGCGGGGGTGGATACCCCGGTAACAGATAGCGTCATGCAGACTCCGCAGGGCGATAGGTGGCGTCGTGGTGCGTCACCTTGAAATAGTAGCTGGAATAACATTAACAACTGAGTCATTTATAAACTGAGATATTTATAATAGTGCAGCTTATCCCGTCAGCGGCGCGCAATCCAACGCTGCGGATTAATGGGTTCACCGCCTCGGCGCACTTCAAAGTAAAGCGCGGCGCGGTTCTGACCACCGCTGACCCCCACACGGCCGATTTCATCACCGCGGCTGACCTGCTGCCCAGGTCTAACGCTAAACTGCTGCAAGTGTGCGTGCAGCGTCATGATTTGGTCGCCATGATCGATAATGAGCAGGTTGCCAAACCCCCGCATCCAGTCGGCAAACACTACGCGGCCGGTATGAACGGCGGTCACCGGCGTGCCTGCGCTGGCTTGAATGACAATGCCGTTGTAGTGCACACCATCGCGATGGTGGAAATTGCTACTGATGGAGCCCTGTACTGGCCAAGGTAAATCACCTTGGGTACTGACAATATGCGTAGTGGGCGATGGTTCGGCAAGTTTTGCCATCTCGGCTTGGATATTGCGCAGCACTTGCTCGGCTTCTTCGCGGCTTTGATTGAGGTCGGCCAGCCGCTCTTCTTCGCTGCCGTAGCGGTCATCCAGGTTAGAAACAACGCCACGCCGTTCGGTAGTGCGCTTGGCAAGCAGCGCGCTTTGTTCTTCTAACTCGTCGGCCAACGTATCAAGGCGGGCCTGGCGCTCGCTCAGCTCTTGCTGGGTCTCAGCCAGGGCGGTGTCTAGCTTGGCGATAGCCTCTAAGCGACGATTGCGTGCTTCCGTTAGCCGGTTCATGTAGGCCTGCATACGGTCAAGCTCAGCAGGGTCACCCTGGTTAAGCAGCAGCTTGAGCTGTGGCGTTGGGCCAAGCCGATAAAGCGCTGAAAGCTGTTGGCCCAGGGCCGCATACTGATCGGTGCGCTCGCCCTCTAGCCGGTCGCGGTGCTGACGTAACTGGGTCGTTTCATCGTTTAGCTGGCGGCGCTCCGCTTGCAGTGTGTCTAAGCGCTGATGCGTTTCGGCAAGCTCCGTTTCAACTTCCTGAAGCTCGCGCTCGGCGTCATCGCGGGCTTGGCCAGTGGCGCTGAGGCGTTGGGCGACGGATTCGATCTCCTGGCCAATCGTATCCAACTGCTGGCGCGCCGCGCTTTCATCCTGCTGAGCGAAACCTGCTGGCGGGTAAACTAACGCCAGCAGGAGTGTCAGTGCTAAATACCACCGCATGGGCACTACTTGTAATGAATCAGTGGTTTTCCGGTCATCGCCTCGGGCTGTTGCTGATCCATCATGGTCAGTAGCGTAGGGGCCAGGTCGCATAGTTTGCCCTCTTCAAGTGAGGCCGCGCGATCGCCAACGTAAATGAGCGGTACCACAAAGGTGGTGTGGGCAGTCTGCGGTGCGCCCGTTTCGGGGTGCACCATCTGTTCGGCATTGCCGTGATCGGCGGTAATCAAGCAGGCGCCGCCAGCGCGCTCAATCGCTTCAACGACACGACCCACGCAGGTGTCGACGGTTTCAATAGCTTTTACCGCCGCGTCAAAGTCACCGGTGTGGCCGACCATGTCACCGTTGGCGTAGTTGCAAACGATGAAATCGAAACTGCCGCCGTCAATGGCGTCTACCAGCTTGTCGGTAATCTCAAAGGCACTCATTTCAGGTTTTTCATCGTAAGTGCGCACATCACGGGGCGAGGGCACCAGGATGCGCTCTTCGCCCTCGTATTCGGCTTCATTACCACCCGAAAAGAAAAACGTCACGTGGGGGTACTTTTCGGTTTCGGCAATACGCAACTGTTTTAAGCCGCGCTTGGCGACGACTTCTCCCAAAGTGTCGTTAAGATCCGATGGTGGGAAGGCGGCAGGCGCAGGAATATCAGCGGCGTACTGGGTCATCATCACTAGCCCCTTGCCCGCAAGCTTAGGACATACACGCCGCTCGAAGCCCTTGAAATCCGGCTCGGCAAAGGCGCGAGTTAACTCACGGGCGCGGTCGGAGCGGAAGTTAAGGAAAATGGCGGCATCGCCATCCTGTAGCGTTACCGCATGCTCTTTGGTGCCGTCTTTCTGCGGTATGCTGCTCGCTGCTACAAATTCGTCAGTTTCACCGCGCTGGTAGGCGTCGCGTAGCGCGGTTTCGGCGCTGGTGGCGTAGTGCTCCGCATGACCATCGGTCAGTAGGCGGTACGCTTGCTCAACACGTTCCCAGCGGTTGTCACGGTCCATGGCGTAAAAGCGACCAATAATTGAGGCTACAAAGCCGTTATCAGCGCCCACCAGTTCTGCCAAACGGGCATTGGCGCGCTCTATTGATGATAGAGCGCTTTGCGGTGGCATATCGCGGCCATCGAGAAAAGCGTGAATAAAAATACGCTGGGCACCGCGGCGTGCGGCCAGTTCGGCCATGGCAATAAAGTGCTCTTCATGGCTATGGACGCCGCCGGGGGAGAGCAGGCCAATCAAGTGTACCGGCTTGCCGTTGGCGACGGCTTCGTCAATCGGCTGGGTAAGGTTTTCATTGACGTCCAGGTCGCCGTCTTCAATCGCTTTGCTGATGCGGGTGAAGTCCTGATACACGATACGCCCGGCACCGATATTCATATGCCCGACTTCCGAGTTACCCATTTGGCCTTCCGGGAGCCCCACGTTAAGACCATCGGTATGAATGAAGGTGTGCGGGCAGGTTTCCCACAATTTATCTATCACCGGTTTATGGGCAGCGGCGACGGCATTATGGTCGCTGTCGGGGTTGTGGCCGTAGCCATCAAGAATAATCAGCGCCACTGGGCGCGGGGTACGCGAAGTATCCATAAAAACCTCGTTAAGATTGGCAAGCCGAACGACTCGAAAATTCGGGGTCGCGACGGACGCACGCTTGGGGCATCATAACGCAGGCAACTGCCAGGCGTCATGAGTTAGGAGCCTGCCCGGCTTAACACTGATCTACTGCGAATCCCGGTATTTTGGCCAACTTTAGTCGATCAATTTCGTTAAATAGCGCGCTATTCGCCTCAATTGATCGATAAATTTGGCTCAAAATCCGTGCTTCTCGCGACGATCGGCTAATCCGGACAGGCTCCTAGGCCTGCGCGGGAAGCTATCTGACGTGTATACTTGTCGCGTTTTGGCAGCGGTTAGGCCGCTTTTTTCTGCATTGACCAAGAGATTGTGTTCGCGATGATCGATCAGGTGTTCGAATTCGTACAGAACCACCCCCTGCTAGTCGGGGCATTTTTGCTGGTGCTAATCGCGTGGATCATTTATGAAACGCGTAGCGCCTCTACAAATGCACTGACCGCCTCGCAGGCCACTCAGCTTATTAACCGCGAAGACGCGGTGGTGCTGGACATACGTGAAAGCAAAGACTTCAAAGCCGGGCATATCGCGGGGGCGCGCAACATTCCGCAAAGCAACCTCGATAGCCGCATGAGCGAACTGGAAAAAGTAAAAGCCCAGCCGATCATCGTGGTATGCAAGCACGGTCAGAGTTCTGGTGCCGCACAGGCCAAACTCGCTAAAGCAGGCTTTGAGCGCGCTTATAAGTTAAGAGGCGGTATGGCGCAGTGGCAAGGCGATGGCCTTCCGGTGGTTAAGAAGTAAGCGACGTTATTTTTATTTAATGAACAATCAGGAGTTTTATCATGGCGGAAGATAACAATACCCCACAGGCCGGTGCCGCAACGGATGAAAAGCCGCAGCTGAAGTTTTCGCTGCAGCGCATTTATGTAAAAGATATTTCGTTTGAAGCGCCGAATTCCCCGTCGGTATTTAAGCAGGCGTTCAAACCCAAGGTGAACCTGGATCTGAATACCACCAGCACCAAGATTGCTGACGACCAGTACGAAGTCGTTGTCAAAGTGACCGCTCAGGTGAACGATAACGAAACAGGCACAACGTCTTTCCTGGCCGAAGTTGAGCAGGCCGGCCTGTTCCGCATTGCCGGTATCGAAGGCGCACAGCTGGATCAAACGTTGGGTGCTTTCTGCCCTAACTTGCTGTTCCCCTATGCCCGCGAGTGCGTCGATAATCTGGTCAACCGTGGTGGCTTCCCGCCGCTGATGCTGGCGCCGGTTAACTTCGAAGCGATGTACGCCCAGCGCAAGCAGCGCGAAGCCAAACAAGCTGAAGAGAACACCCACTAAGCGATGTCAAACGCCTTGTCAGCAACCCACGCCGCTGATTGGTATGCCCAACACGGCAAAATGCCACGCCTCTATGTGCCTGCTGCTTTGGTAGCAGGGAGTGAGCTGGCACTGCCGGAAGGGCCTGCTCGTCATGTCACCCGGGTATTGCGCATGGGGGAAGGCGCGCCGCTGGTGCTATTTGACGGCCAAGGCCTTGAGGCCGGGGTGCGCTTGGTGGACGTTAGCCGCAAGCAGACGCTTGCGCGAGTCGAGGCAGTGTGGCCGGGCAGTGGTGAGTCGCCGCTGTCTGTCCATTTAGGACAAGCCATCTCCAAAGGCGATCGAATGGATTACGCCATTCAAAAAGCCGTTGAGTTGGGGGTGGCAGCCATTACCCCGCTTTATACCGAGCGCGGCGAAGTGCGATTGAAAGGCGACCGTGAAGATAAAAAGCTGGCGCACTGGCAAGCGGTGGCTGCCAGCGCCTGCGAGCAGAGCGGTCGAGCGGTAGTTCCGCCAGTGCATCCACCCATGGCACTCCAAGCATGGCTTGCAGAGCGCCAGGAGCCGCTGCGCTTGATGCTGCATCTAGCGACCGGCAATGCGTTTGATCGCCAAGACCGACCGGCGTCGGTGGCACTGCTGATTGGTCCAGAAGGCGGTTTGAGCGAAAGCGATATCGCTGCCGCTCAAGTCGCTACCTTTACGCCGCTAACGCTCGGTCCCCGGGTATTGCGAACAGAAACAGCACCAATAGTGGCGCTTTCCCTGCTACAACACTACTTTGGCGATTTGTAAGCACTTACTATCAGCAAAACTCTATCAAACTGCCTTTTCCCTTCGCGCTTTTGTCGCTGATTCCTGACCATTACGATAGGCCTGTTGAAGCCCCTTAAGCACGATGGGCTTAAGCATCGGTAGCGTTTCTCCCGATAGCCCACTGATCACCGTTAAACGGAGTTGTCGGCCACGTGCGTAGCCCAGCCAGCAGGGCAGCCATATCGGTACGGGCGTGCTATCCAGCATCTGGATTCGCCAGTGGCGCGGGGTGGCTATGCGTTCCCATAGCCACAGTCGGTCCAGCGCTTTTGGCGTTGGCGGTGAACCGCTATCAATTTTAACGCCTGCACTGAGTTCTTCTTTTTGAGCGGGTAGTTCGGCCCCCACCAATAGTAGTGCGCGGCGCATTTCATGAGCAGAGAGTAACCACGCCCCTGGCTTGCCATCAGCCACTCCCAAGCCTGCGGCCCACAGGCGAACCCAGGCCGGTTCGCAAGCATTGGCCCCAAGACGCTGTAGCCGCTTTTGAGCCGCTGTCGTATCAATACGCCGGGCTAGCGTTAAGCACTCAACCATTCGCCCACCACTCATTCGCCCAACCCTGTAGCAGCGCTAACATGCCCAGCATGATGCAAAACCAAATAAATAAGCCGATACAGCGTCGGCGCGTCAGGCGGGCCTCTTTGCCAATCACCTGGGCGTTATCAGCTCTGGATGCCAGCACGGCCTGCATGTCTGGCGCGGCTTCTGCCATCATCACATCGCTTAACTGTTCTTGGCTGGGGGCTGGCGCTGTCAGGCTAACGAGATAGCCAACGGTCATCGACACCGCTACGCCGACCGTGTTGTTGTACAGCCAGGAGATATCGAGTAGCGCAGAGACTGCCCATACGGCAAACATGCCGGTAATGAGCCCAGCCATTGCGCCGCGAGCATTGGAACGGTGACTGAAAATAGCCAGCAAAAAGGTACCGAGCAGTGCCCCATAGAACCAGGAGCCAATCTGGTTGACCCCCTCGATCACGGGCCCTAGGTTACCTGCAAAAAAAGCAAACAGCGTGGCATAGAGCCCCCAGAAAATAGTGGCTAGCCGTGAGGCTTTTAAGTAATGGGCATCGCTGGCATTGGGTTTGAGATAGCGGCTATAAAAATCCCGTACGGTCACCGCCGACAGCGAGTTGAGCGCCGAGTCGAGGCTCGACATGGCCGCAGCAAACACCCCGGCAATCACCAGCCCGGCCATGCCTGAAGGGAACGCGTTGACGACATAGCGGGGCAACAGCTCATTGAGGTCATCAGGGGGCGTTAGCCCATGCTGCTGGTAATAGGTCGCCAAAATGACGCCAATAAATAGAAATAGCAGCATCTGTGGAATCAGTAGATAACCGCCAATCAGCAACGAGCGCTGGGCATCGAGCACCGAAGGGCTGGATAAGACACGCTGTATCTGGCTCTGATCGGTGCCGAAGTAAGCCACATGCAGGAAAAACCCACCGAACAGCCCCGCCCATAGCGAGTAGGTCACGCTGGGGTCGAAGGACAAATCAATGGCGTTGAACATGCCGCTGGCCGCACCAAAGCTGAACACATCTCCCCAGCCGCCGGGAAGGCTGGTTACCAAAAAGAAGATGCTTAATAGTGCGCCAAACCAGAGCACGAACATTTGCAAAACATCCGTCCAGATGACGGCGCTGATGCCGCCCATGACGGTATAGCTGATGGCCAGTACCGCCATGATGATAATAGTAAGGTTGACGCTCCAGCCGGTTACCACCGCCAGCACTAACGCTGGCGCATAAAGCACCACGCCAGTGGCGAGGCCGCGGGCAATAAGAAACAGCAGGGCGGTAAGGGTACGCGTGGCCGGGCCAAAGCGACGTTCCAACAGTTCGTAGATGCTATAGATGCCCGCGCGGTGAAAAATAGGCACCAACACCAAAATCAACACGATCATGGCCAAAGGTACATTGATAAACGTCACCAAGCGTTCAAGGCCGCCCTCGAAGCCCCAGCCAGGTGCTCCGATAAAGGTGATGGCACTGGCTTGAGTCGCCATCACCGAAAGGCCAATCGCCCAGCCCGGTATTTTGCGGCCGCCTAGAAAGTAGTCCTCAGGATTGTGCTGGTCTTTGCCAAAACGCGAACCAATCCAGGCAATAAGGCCGATATAACCGATCAGCACTACCGTATCAAAAAGCGTGAACCCTTCCATGTTCGCTCCCCTACGCCTAATTTTGTCTAGTGTTTTGATAGTAGCAGGTTGTGAGGTGATTGCTTTTTCAGGTGCCACAAGCGTTTTCGACCACTAAAAAATCGACAACTCGCTTTGCCCTGTGTGTGCCAGACACCATAATGTTGTTCTATATTCCTTGAAGGACGTTCCCCATGGTCCGTGAGTCACACTCATCCCCCCGATCCGCCAGCGATGCATCTGCCCAGTTGGGCGAAGTGGCGTATCTAACGGTCACGGCCGTCAATAACATTGGCGCATTTTTGCAATGGGGCCAGCCGAAAGACGTGTTGCTGCCCTTTAGCGAGCAACATTTTCGCCCTGATCCCGGCAAGCGCGTGCTGGTAATGCTGTATAGCGATGACCAGGGGCGGCCAGTGGCCACGATGAAGCTGGATCGCTTTCTGGCGGATGACGCCTGGGCCCTGGAAAAAGGCGATGAGGTGGCCGTCGTGGTTGCTGAGCGTACCGATTTGGGGATGAAAGTAGTGGTCAATCACCGCTACTGGGGACTCATTTATCAAGATGACGTTACTCAACCGCTACGCCGCGGCCAATCAGTTAAGGGCTATGTGAAGCAGCGCCGTGACGACGGTCGCTTAAATATCTCGCTACTACCGCCAGGCGCTGCCCGGCTCGATGTGGTCGGCGACAAGATCCTGCAGGCGCTGCGTGAAAGTGGTGGCTATTTGGCGCTGGGTGATAAAAGCCCTGCCCATGAAGTTAAAGCACGCTTAGGCGTGAGTAAAAGTGCCTATAAACAGGCCATTGGGCGGCTTTACAAGCAGCAGTTGATCACCCTCGAGCCTGACGCTATTCGCTTAGTGCCCGGCGCGCTGAGTGAGTAGTGAGCTGGGGCAGTTGGAGCCTAGCGGGCAGTGCGGCATACTGGGCCTCTATTGTTCATGTTTGGATAGTGCCCCCGATGAGCCAATCAAATCTGCATCTCGGCGTTGTGATGGATCCCATCAGCGACATCGCTTACAAGAAAGACACCACCATGGCCATGCTATGGGCCGCCCAGGAACGAGGCTATACCCTGCACTATATGGAGCAGGAAGATCTTTTCTTGAATGCGGGGCAAGCCTACGCGCGCATGCGGCCGTTAACGGTGCACCGTGATCCCAACCACTGGTACGATTTGGGCGAACCTTCTGCGCGCCCATTGGTTGAGCTGGACGTAGTGTTGATGCGTAAAGACCCGCCCGTCGATGCTGATTTTACTAACGCCGTACATCTTTTGGGCTTTGCCGAACGTGAAGGGGTGCTGGTGGTTAATCCCACGGCGGCGCTGCTGCAGTGTAATGAAAAGCTGTTTGCCCAGCAGTTCCCTCAGTGCTGTGCACCCACGATAGTCGCAAGCCGCGATGATGTACTGCGCGCCTTCCACGCCGAGCACGGCGATGTGATCTTCAAACCGCTGGATGGCATGGGCGGTACCGGTATTTTTCATATTGGGCCGGATGGTCGCAATATCGGCGCAGTGATTGAGCAGCTTACCTTTCGCGGCCAACGCCAAATCATGGCGCAGCGTTATCTTCCCGAAATTAAGGATGGCGATACGCGCATTCTCTTGGTCGATGGTGAACCCGTACCCTTTGGCCTGGCGCGCATTCCGTCAGCGGGCGAAACCCGTGGCAACTTGGCTGCTGGTGGGCGGGGCGTCAGTCGTGAACTCACCGAACGTGACCATTGGCTTATTCAACAGGTGCAGCCAATGATTCGTGACAAGGGCTTAATGTTCGTTGGTCTCGATGTGATCGGTGACTATATTACTGAAATCAACGTCACCAGCCCCACCTGCGTACGTGAAATAGATGACCAGCGGGGAACGAATATCGCCGGTTTGCTGCTGGATGCCATTGAGCGCCGCTTAGCCTAAGCGCGGCTTCACTCTTATAATGACACTTATTACGTTATGCCTGTTGGAGTACCAACAGGCAGTGGGAGACGCATGCAAAGTTTGAAACATCACTTTTTAATGGCCATGCCACATTTAGAAGATCCTAATTTTGCCGGTAGTCTGATCTATCTTTGCGATCACGATAGCAACGGCTGCATGGGGGTGATTACTAACCGACCGTTAGACATCACCCTTGAAGCCCTGTTTGATCAACTGGAACTGGGTGGTGAGGCAAGCCCGCACCGCAATGCACCAGTCTATTACGGCGGGCCGATGCACAAAGATCGTGGCTTCATTCTGCATGTCGGCGATAGCCAGCAATGGGACTCGAGTATCCAGGTGGAAGATGGCATAGCCCTCACCACATCCTTAGATATTCTCCAGGCCTTTGCTGCCGGCGATGGCCCCGAGCACTTTTTAGTCTGCCTGGGTTGCGCGGGCTGGGAAGTAGGGCAGCTAGAAGAAGAGCTTAAAGAGAATAGTTGGTTAACGGTAGAAGCTCAGAGCAGCGTGCTATTCAACACGCCCCCCGTCGAGCGGTTAACGGCGGCGGCAGGTTTGCTCGGTATCGACCTTAACCTAATGACCCGAGATGCGGGGCACGCTTAATGGCTGAAGCGGGGCAGCGCTTAATCCTGGCCTTTGACTACGGCACTCGGCGTATCGGTGTGGCGGTGGGCAACGAGCTGCTGCACAGCGCGCGGGAGCTCACGCCGCTGACGGCGCGAGATGGGATTCCAGATTGGAACGTCGTGTCGCGGCTGCTTAAAGAATGGCAGCCTGATCTAATGGTGGTGGGGCTGCCGCTGAATATGGATGGTAGCGAATCAGAGATGAGCACTCGCGCCCGCAAATTCGGCAATCGTCTGCATGGCCGCTACGGCAAGCCGTGTGAAATGGTCGATGAGCGTGGTACCACGCGGGAGGCGAAAATGATCGCCCGTGAGGCGGGGCATAAAGGCAACTATCGGCAGGATAGTGTCGATGGCATTGCGGCTATTCTTATTCTTGAAGGCTGGTTTGCCCACCAGGAAGGTTTGCCAGGTGGGCGTCTTTCACTGTAACGCCTATGAAGCCCTTCTTTTAGCGATCTAGCGTGCCTGTTTGAGTTGGCACGTACCAGCGCACCGGCCGCAACTCCTGCTCAATTAGTTCGTCGACCTTTAGTAACGTTGCGAAAATTGCCATCCGCATGGGAATGCCGTTATCGGTTTGGCGGAAAATCGCCAGACGCGGGTCGCCGTTCAGGTCCACGTTTAAATCATTCGCACCGGGGCGGCTGTCCCTAGGCAACGGGTGCATCACTATCGTGCTTTGGCTGCAGCGGTGATCGAGAAAATCGCGATTGACCATAAAGTCGTCAGAGAGCCCCTGAAAACTCTCATTCATCTCGTCGGTAAAGCGCTCTTTCTGAATACGCGTTGTGTACACCACATCCAAATCTGCAAAGTCGTTGGCTAATGAGTCGCGCTGCTCAATGCGATGGCCGCGCGATGCCACTAGATCAATCAGTTTTGAGGGCATTTCAAGACCTGGCGGTGATACCAACGTAATGCGCAGCGGATCATAGAGTGATAAGAGCTTGATCAGTGAATGGACGGTGCGACCGTATTTCAAATCGCCGGTGAGTAAGATATGGGCACCGGTCAGCGATTTACCCAAGCGCTGAAACTCTTTATCAATCGTATAAAGGTCAAGCAGCGCTTGGCTGGGGTGTTCGCCAGGGCCGTCGCCGCCATTAATCACTGGTACGTTAGTAGCTGCAGCAAATTCAGCGACTGAACCCTGGTCGGGGTGGCGCATCACAATGGCGTCACAGTAGCCACTCATTACCCGGCTGGTGTCGTAGAGTGACTCGCCCTTCGCCATAGAGGAGAAGGTAAAGCCAGTGGTGTCGCATACGCTGCCGCCCAAACGGCAAAAAGCTGCATTAAAGCTGACCCGTGTTCGTGTACTGGCTTCAAAAAATAGATTGCCAAGCACCGCCCCTTCCAGCACGCGTGTCACTTTGCGCCGCTGGGCGATTGGCTCCATGCGCGCAGCAACACGCAGTAAATGATCAACGCTTTCACGATTTAATGAGTCGACAGTTAGCAGGTGGTGGCTCATGGCGGACCTCAGCAATGTGGTAGATGAGGCTAGTGTAACCGCCAACGAGGTTGGTGCCGAAGGGGTTTAACCCACGAGGAGCGGCTAATCTGTAATTTTTCTACAAAAGCCCTTGCCAACCCGGCCGCGAAACCGTAAAGTACGCATCCGCTGCCGGGGACGCCAAGCGTTGCCAGCGGTGAATGAGGTGTAAAAGCCTTGGTTTGTCAGGAAGTTAGCGCAAGTTTCATCGCTCGCTTCACACGCTAAACACAGCGGTTGACAACCACCAGGAAATGCGTAGAATACGCCTTCCTCGCTGCGGCAAGCCAGTTCAACGGTTCGCCAGTTAAGCACAGCGAAACAGCTCTTTAACAATTTGATCAGGTAATTCATGTGGGCGCTTGCTGATGTTGGTGACAAATCACCAAATATCAAGGCAAGCGGTCATGACAATGTAAATTGAAATGAATTCGTTTGAACCTTGAGCCAAGTTTGATCCGCTTTTGTTACTTTCGAGTGACGAGTAAGGATCACAATGATTGTAAACTGAAGAGTTTGATCATGGCTCAGATTGAACGCTGGCGGCAGGCCTAACACATGCAAGTCGAGCGGTAACAGGGGTAGCTTGCTACCCGCTGACGAGCGGCGGACGGGTGAGTAATGCATAGGAATCTGCCCGGTAGTGGGGGATAACCTGGGGAAACCCAGGCTAATACCGCATACGTCCTACGGGAGAAAGGGGGCTCCGGCTCCCG
>NZ_JBANSO010000014.1:0-124106 GCF_037070225.1 Vreelandella indica | reverse complement strand
TCGACTTCCCGTAGCAAGAGCAATCCAGCATCGGAGGTGATGTGGCCCCCAGAGAAATCGGCTTCAATTTGCCGGCGTGAGAGTGGCGAGAAGGTCAGTTTTTCAGGTACCATTTTGGAAGCGGCGGTTGGTGTTGGTTTTTGGTGTAAGGCCCTGAAACGTTAACACTTTCAGCCGCTTTCTTTTATACCCCGTGAGAAATCCAGGCTAAGAGTCTATTCGAATTTCATCGTGAACTTCAGAAGGCATATGCCTATCTAAAATATGGTTCTCCGAATCTTCAGAAACTGACCACTGAAGATAAACTCCTTTTTGAAGATTTCGAATACCTTGTTCGCGATGGCTCTTCTCATTTTTTTAAAGATTTGTCCGATCAAGTTCAACCCCTGCTTGACTCTGTCTATAGGTTGACAAAAGGTATGACTGGCACACAAAAGTTGATTTGTTATATTGCAATAATCACTGCCTTATCAGGTGGTTATTTTGTCCATAAACATTTTGATTACGAAGCTCAAGCCCTTAAGTCTAATGCTGCCGTTCAGCAACAAACTATACAAATGGAAGGGCAAAAACATGCGATTGATGCTCTTCTAGAGCAAAATAAGCAAGCTCTTTCTGCACTTCAGTCGCAAGGAGAAGCTGGTGAGCGTGTCAGTGGCGCTGTGAACAGAATTTCTGAAGGGTATGACAACATTGTTCGTTCAGTGCCGGATGCCGAACGTATTGATATAGGAGATGCTACTTTAGATAGTTCTGACATATCTCAGCATATTGAAAATTTAAGGCCTGATACTTATCCGGAGATTATTGATAAAGACTTGTTTATTGAGCAGGTGAATCGTCGGAGCTTTCCTCGTATATCAATACGAGTTATGGACTTAGACGATAACGCCTTTACACTTCACTTCAATTATGGTGATATTTCCCCTGCAAGTTATGATGCAATTTTTGACGCGATTAAAAATAATAATAGCGTGAGTATAAAATATAATGCAATGATGCGGGATGGTGGGATTTTTCAAAAAGGCACTGTTTTAAATGTGGAAAAGGGTGCATCTAATGCAGCTCATAACATTAATACCCTCGACTTTGATGAGGATGAAGATGAAGATGTATCAGAATAAATAGTTCTAGTTAAATGTTTTAAGCTTCTATCACGGGTGGTTTTGTTAAATCCCACCCGTTTTTTAATAATTAATATTGCATTTTAGCTACCTAGCAAAGTTCCTAGCGTTGCGATCAGTGCAGGATGCTTAGACATATCCCATAAATTTTCTTTCCATTTGCTTTTTTGCTCTGACGGTATGTTGGGCGACTGATCAATCGCTTTTTCCAGTTGTTGGAAGTAGTGGTTTACTTCAGTATTTTGAACTGATACCTGAGCATCGCCTGAAGTAGAAATAGCAGACTGACTGAAATTTCCACTGAAATGGGTATTGTGGGTCACACTTGTTGGCGGTTGCTTGGGTACACCAATATCACTGGGTTCAAGTGTCCGTATACCGAGTGGAGTCAAACGAGCAACATTACATCCGATGACTGTATGAATAATCCCTTGTTCATGAAGCATTCCCACTACATTCTCAATCTGAGTCCAAGGTATCCCTAGCTCTTTATCTAAGGGCGTCAAGTCTATCATGCCATTATTGCCACGATCGTATTCATTGAGCATTCTATTGGCGATTGCTTGTTTAATTTTTTGTGTGCTCATTGTACCTCTCCTAATCTTTGATGATATTACCCCTAAGTAAAATATAGCAAATTGCTTGCTCTATATAGCAAATGATATTAATTATAATCCTTACTTTTTTTGATTCTTATTGACGTTATCAGTGCCTGGCTTTTGTATGGCTTAATTTGGTCGCCTCCGCCTAGTCGCTCCCTAATCCGTATACGCCACCATCAATTCATCCTAATTCGCCGTATAGTTCGAGCTTCGGTTCGCGCAGCGAAGGTGCCAGGGGCGTTCTTTTCCAGTAGGCCCAGGCGTACCGTTCCCATGCCCATCTTCGCGTTTAGCGCGTCCATGGTGGCCATTAGTTTTTGGCTGCGCTGGCGTTCCTCTTCCGTTTTCGGTGTGTCCATCAGGCTGAGCTGTTGGCGGTTCTCGTCGATAAGATCAATCAGCATCACGCCCGTTTTTTTGTATCCATGCTTGAGGCGAGCATAAATGAAATTCTTTGCTACGCTGGGGGTGTCGCCATGAAGGAGGCGGCTACGGCCCCAGGTTTTAGGGGCGATTTCATTGGATGAACGAGGTGCTAAATGGCTAATTTTACACAAACAAACATGAGCCTGGATCACTACGATTGGGACGCAGCACCTAGCGATGATCCACGCGTAACAGGTGAGCCTGACAGCACGCTATTTAACCGCCAGCAGGGTTACGAAGTGCTTTATATGCTGAACACGGTGCTGTCCGCTTCCGCCCCCATTAAGGCGCTTCACAAGGGTGAAGAGATGATCCGTGATGAATTGCCGAGTGATATGTGCGAGCAGCTGGACGTGAAAAAGTGGCTTGATCAACGCCTGTAATTGACTGATCGCAGGCAGCGTTCAGGTTAGCGCTCGATAGATGCAAATGCCCCGGCCATAAACGATGGCCGGGGCATTTTTTTGCTGCGCCGCGCACCACCAAAGGGCACGCTTTTGTTTAGCTTTAGCCGCTCTCCCTCACGCCGTAAACACCGCATACACCATCTGCAGTGCCAGCCCCATCAACATAAACGCGAACACACGCTTGAGTAGCGCGACGGGCAGCTTGTGGGCGAGTTTGGCACCCATCGGAGCGGTTAGGATGCTAAAGGGCGCCATGAGTAAGAACGCGGGCAGATAAACATAGCCTAGCGCGGCACTCGGCAGCCCGGTTGTACTCCAACCATTAATGATGTAACCCAGCGCCCCGGCAACGGCGATGGGCAGCCCCACGGCTGCCGAGGTGCCAATCGCGCGGGGGAGTTTGACGTTGCACCAGGTGAGGAAAGGCACCGTGAGTGAGCCGCCACCAATCGCCACGAGCGCGGAAATACCACCGATGCCCAGGCCCACACCGCTTACTCCCATCGGGCTAGGTAGGCCGCGGTTCGGTTTGGGCTTGATGTTTGCCAGCATCTGGAGTGACATTAGCACCATAAAACAGGCGAAAAAGATGGCTAGGCTACGGGTGGGGATCAGTGCGGCGATAAAGGTAGCTAAAAACGTGCCGACTAAAATGCCGGGGGTAATAAACCGCACGATGTCCCAGCGCACCGCCTTGTGCCGATGGTGGGAAAGCAGGCTGGCGGTAGATGCAGGAATAATAGACGCCATGGCAGTGCCTAACGCCAAGTGGGCGAGATGTTCATGGGGCACACCTTGAAGTACAAACAGCGACGTTAAAATCGGCACCATAATGCCACCGCCGCCAATCCCTAATAAGCCTGCCATCAAGCCAACAAAGCCGCCGAGTGCTACATATGCCAACCACCAGATGATGTCCAAGTCCGCTGCTCCTAAAAGTGTCTTGTTAGCACGATAAGCACATTGTACCGGAAGCGGCGCGTGTAGCGGGGCCAAAGTCGAGTATTCGACTGTGGTAGCGGCGATGCAGTGGTAAGCTGCAGGACAAGTAATGTTTCGGAGTTCGTATGCGCAAGGTAATAGGCAATGTTGGCATTTTGGTAGTGGTAGTTGCGCTATTGGCAGGCTGCAACGATATGGAGGAGCCGTCAACGGACACGGTTTCCTCCGCGCAACCTGAGGCCACCCCTGAAGCCCCGGTGACTGAGTCGGAAATTGCTGAGGTAGAAGTAGAGCCGCTTGTTGTCGAAATATCGACGCAGGTCGCCTTACGTAGCGATCGACGCTTAATGGTGGAAGGCAAAAGCAACTTACCGGATGGCACCCAGGTACGCATTGTAGTCGAACGTGAGATCAGCCGGGTGCGTTGGCAGGCAAGAACGCAAATCGAGAATGGTCAATTTGCAGCCGGTCCGTTTGGCTCTGGCAGTGGGCTGCCCGATGGCGGATACGATGTCCGTGTGGAAGTCTCGGAAGGCAGCGTGCAGCCAGTCGCCGTGCAGGCGCGTATTGGCCACGAGGGCCAGCACCTGGCGGGAGAGCTTGTTAGCCAATCCCGCCACGGGCTGGGCCAAGTGGCCACCTACTCACAGCGTTTCCTGGTGGGGAGTGAGCCTAGGCGAACGCGTGACCAGGTGGAGGTGCTAGAGAGTCCGGGGAGGTAGACGCTTTAGGCAGGATGCCAATGGGCTAATAGTATTGCATGAATCGATGTGTCGCTGGGGGCTTTGGCGAAGTGCTCAATGACGAAGCGATCGTCGCGTTGCACCACGTAGTGGCCCGCTTTATGAAACACATGCGTAGGCCCGAGCAGCAGTAAGTCGCCAGCGTTAACGGGCGAAAAATCTGTACCTTGGCCAGGAGTTGCCATCACACATGGTGCTTTCCAGTCGATGTTCAACGGCAAATGACTGGGCACTTTAATGGTGGTTGCCTGTACCTGTTCCCAGGGGAGGGGGCCAGTATGGGTCAACGTTAATAGCTCGGGTGCGCTATCACCTTCCAATAGTGTTGCCAGGGAACAGTCGAGGGCGTCAGCGAGCGCAACTAAGCGTTCGTGACCGATCTGTTTGATCGCCCCGGATTCCCAATAAGAAATGGTGACATCTGACACGCCAACTTTGCGTGCAAGGGCAGCTTTATTGAGCTTGGCCCTAAGCCGCAGTTGCTTGATACGTGAGCCTAGCGATTCCATTTCGTTTTCCTGATGTTGAGCTGAAAAGCTCGTGAATGTCTTCCACTATAGTCGTCTTTTTCAATATAAAATATAAATAGTGGCGCTACGAACATACGTTATTGCTCTGCTTCAGTCTTGAGGTATGCGCTCAAGGGGTTGCTACAGTGCCATACTAAGCGATTGTGCTTTAGCGCGCATTAGTGGACAAATAACGTTGAGTTAATTTCTCTGACGCTTTCTTGCGCGAGTTGTTCCCTGGGTGCCGCTGTTGGTTGCGCCTAAGGTGCGTATAATAACGCCATGCATTTTTGCCAATAGGACGTTTTCATGACCGTACGTACTCGCATCGCGCCTTCTCCGACAGGGGACCCCCACGTTGGTACGGCTTACATCGCGCTTTTTAATCTATGTTTTGCTCGTCAGCATGGCGGCCAATTTATCCTTCGTATTGAAGACACTGATCGGCTGCGTTCTACGCCTGAATCAGAGCAGATGATTCTTGATTCATTGAGCTGGCTGGGTCTTGAGTGGGATGAAGGCCCTGATGTGGGTGGCCCCTATGGCCCCTATCGGCAAAGCGAGCGTGGCGACATTTATGCACAACACGCTCAACAACTTTTGGATGCCGGTCATGCGTTTAAGTGCTACCGCACCAGTGAAGAGCTGGATGAGCTGCGTGAGACACGTAAAGCAGCAGGATTGCAGCTGGCCTTAAAACCTGCAGATTTAGCGCTGGATGCACAAGAGCAAGCGCGCCGTGAGCAAGAGGGCTGGCCTTATGTAGTGCGCATGAATGTGCCCGCCGAAGGCGTGTGCGTTGTTAAGGACATGCTGCGTGGCACGATCGAGGTGGAGTGGGCGCAGGTAGACGCGCAAATTTTGCTCAAATCAGATGGCATGCCTACCTACCATTTAGCCAACGTGGTCGACGACCATTTAATGGCAATCACTCATGTGTTGCGTGGGGAGGAGTGGATTAACTCCGCACCAAAGCACCAGTTGCTGTATGAGTATTTTGGTTGGGAAATGCCGCAACTTTGCCATATGCCGCTGTTGCGCAACCCGGATAAATCCAAACTCTCCAAGCGCAAGAACCCAACGTCGATCAACTATTACCGCCGGATGGGCTTTTTACCCCAGGCCGTCACCAACTATTTGGGGCGGATGGGCTGGTCAATGCCCGATGAGCGCGAGAAATTCAGCCTGCAAGAAATGATGGCGGAATTTGATGTGCAGCGTGTCTCGTTAGGTGGCCCTGTATTCGACCTGGAGAAGCTGACCTGGCTGAACGGCGTCTATATTCGTGAAGACCTGGACGATGATGCACTGTTAAGCGCGCTGCGTGAGTGGGCCTTCAATGAAGCCTATATTAAGCAGATTCTGCCGCAGGTACGGCCGCGGGTAGAAACGCTCTCCCAGGTCATGCCGTTGGCAGGGCACTTCTTCTCGGGCTTGCCAGCACTGACTAAAGAGTCGTTTGAGAGTGTGAAGCTTGAGGAAGAGGAGCTGGTAAAACTGCTCCAGTTCCTTGTTTGGCGGTTTGAAGGCGTCTCCGCTTGGAATAAAGAGGCGCTACTGAGCGAAGTTAAGCTGCTGTCCGAGCATTTTGATTTGAAAATGAAAGCGTTCCTGGCACCGGTGTTTATTGCGATTACCGGCAGTACGTCCAGCACCTCGGTTATGGACGCCATGGCGATTCTTGGCTCCGACGTTACCCGGGCTCGCCTGCGCAGCGCGATAGAGGTGTTGGGTGGCGTTTCCAAGAAACAGGCGAAGCGCTTTGAAAAAGAGTTTCGTGAAATAGCTCTGTGAAAGAGCTTAGTAACATCAGCTAACCGCAATTGAGATAGCGCTAGCGCCAATTTCTTATCTTTAAGGAATTGGCGTTTTTAATGTTGACGAAGGCCAGGGGAATCAGTATTATACGCTCCGTCTTCGCGACATGTGGGGCCTTAGCTCAGCTGGGAGAGCGCAACACTGGCAGTGTTGAGGTCAGCGGTTCGATCCCGCTAGGCTCCACCAATTCGGCAGCATGTGATCCACAGCATGTGAATAGTTGCTCGGGAAGATACGCTTTTAGCGTTATATGTCTAGTGTTATACGTCCCATTCGTCTAGTGGTCTAGGACACCGCCCTTTCACGGCGGTAACAGGGGTTCGAACCCCCTATGGGACGCCACTACTTAATACTCCCTTTCTAATGTTATTTTCCTGGCAATGAGCCTTCTCATTTGCTGGATTTTTGCGTTCCCGCCGTTCACAAAAAAGCTATAAATCGTCACTTTTTTGGGCGATTTTATGCTTGACTTGTCCACTTTTTCGATTCTGGTTTCAAGGTTGTGCACAACCCCTTGTTGTTGACGCAAAAAAACTTCAACAGAACTTAAATCGTTTAAAAACAGTAACTTATATTAGGTCAAAAAATGACCAATTTAAGGCTGGCCCACTGCCCATGGCGATTACGGGACGTTTTGAAGTGGTTGTGAACAGGGTTATCCACAGATAGTGTGGAAAACCCTGAGCAAGGCCGGAAAGTAAAAAAGTCAAGCGATATTAGGAGGCGCTCAGGCGTTTTAATGGTGGTGATTTAGCGCAATGACTGGTTCAAAATTGACTAATTTATGATGGTATCCAGCGAAGTCCACTGGTGGTGATTACCGCGGGCATCATAGTAGGTCGTCAGGCGATGATCTTGCTCATGCTCGTTGGTGTAGCGGCGCAAGCTATAAACCGTGTAGAAGACGTTGTTGGCTCACGTCGCTGGTAGATAGCTTGATGTAATGCCAGCGTGGAAGGGGTCTGTCTAGTCCTAAAATAGATTGACACTTATTTCATCTCAAACGCCCAGTGCACTGCATTGGGCGTTTTGTATTTCAGCGCTAGGTGCGGCCGCTGACTGTTATATATCTCGACGGACTCATTCACCATCGTACGCGCCTGACAAACATCTCCTGGCTGAACCAAGAGAAATTCAGTCTTCAATATTCCGTTTACACGTTCTGCGAGAGCGTTTTGATAACAGTCATAACCGTCTGTCATTGAGCACTGGATACCGTACTGGCGATGTATCTTCTGATAGCTGTCACAGCAGTATTGGATGCCTCGATCCGAGTGGTGGATTAACGGCTCGCTTCCTAACCGTTGGCGTAGAGCGTTGCGTAACGCTTGCTCTACGTCCTGGCTACGTAAGCTCTCATGGACGTGATGACCGACGATTTTGCGGGAGTAAGCATCGGTGACCAGACTTAAATAGCTCATCCCGTGACGCGTCGGTAGATAGGTAATGTCAGCGACCCAGACCTGATTAGGGCGGCAGGCAACCACCTGCTCGGGGCCTGGCTTGAGCAGGTTCGGATGTCGCCGGAAGCGATGATGGCTGTGCGTCGTCTTATGATAAGCTCGGCGTATGGGCACCAGCAGACGCCGCGTACGAAGGACCTGAAAGAGCTGATCTCGTCCCACGTGCAACTCTTGATCTGCTTGGCGGTGCAGCAAGTGATGCAGCTTGCGGGTGCCTAGTCGAGGCTGGGTAAGTCGTATGTCTCGAACAAAATCGACGATCCGCTGCTCCCGGGCCTCTCGCGACTGCTGCGCTTTTTTGGCCTGATACCAAGCCTGGCGGCTGATGCCGAGAAGGTGGCATACCCTGCTGATGGTTAATCCGGCAACACGTTCTTGCGTGAGGACTTGTCTGGCTGCTTTTTTACGGACACCCCGTAATCCTTCTCCATCACCTCCACAACAGCTTCGAAGAACTGAGCCTTTTGCTCAGCAAGCCGCAACTTCTCTTCAAGCTCTTTGATCCGTTGTTCAGGGGTAAGTGGCCGGGGCATGTCGGGACTCCTTCTAGAGCGCTGTGTGGCACCGGGACTCCAGTCCTGATGACCATATCGACGTAACCACTTTAATACCGTCGTGCGACCTTGAATACCGTAACGACTCTGCGCCTGTTTATAGGTCATCTCGCCACGTTCCACTTGCTCTACCACGGCCTGTTTAAAGGCCAGTGTGTAGTCTTTCTGTGTGCGCTTAACTCGTTGACTCATCACGCTCTCCCAAAATAAGGACGGGAACGTGTCAACTCTATTCAGGACGGGTCAGTCATACGCAAAAGGCCACCCGAAGGTGGCCTTTGATCAAGCGGGGTGCTGATTTATTTTTTCGGGTAGTCGCGCTGGTCGTGACCAATATAGAGCTGACGCGGACGGCCGATTTTGTAGCTTTCGCTGAGCATTTCGTTCCAATGGGAAATCCAGCCAATGGTACGCGATACTGCAAAAATCACGGTGAACATATTGGTGGGAATGCCCATCGCTTTCAGAATGATGCCTGAATAGAAATCAACGTTCGGGTACAGCTTACGCTCGATGAAGTATTCGTCTTCCAGGGCGATCTGCTCAAGACGCTTGGCAATTTTAAGCTGCGGGTCGTCGGCCATGCCGAGCTCTGCGAGTACTTCGTCGCAGGTCTCTTTCATTACCTTGGCGCGCGGATCAAAGTTGCGATAAACGCGGTGGCCGAAGCCCATCAGCTTGAACGGGTCGTCTTTATCCTTGGCTTTATCAACAAAGCGCTGGATGTTCTCTTCGGAGTCTTCGCCGATTTCGTCAAGCATGGCCAGCACGGCTTCGTTAGCACCGCCGTGAGCGGGGCCCCAAAGTGCCGCGATACCTGCGCTGATACAGGCGAACGGGTTAGCGCCCGTGGAGCCTGCCAGGCGTACCGTAGAGGTAGAAGCGTTCTGCTCATGATCCGCATGTAGCATAAAGATGCGGTCCATGGCTTTCGCGTATACCGGGTTGATTTTGTACTCTTCGCACGGGTTGCTGAACATCATGTAGAGGAAGTTCTCTGCATAGCTCAGGTCGTTGCGCGGATAGTTGAACGGCTGACCCACATTATACTTGTGCGACATTGCTGCCAGCGTCGGCATTTTAGCAATCAAACGGATCGCGCTGATGATGCGATCTTCTTCTTGAGTGATGTCCATATGGTCGTGATAGAAAGCGGCTAGGCCACCTACTACGCCACACAGGATAGACATCGGGTGCGCGTCGCGGCGGAACCCTTTAAAGAAGTTATTGATTTGGTCGTGAACCATGGTGTGGTTACGAATGCGCGACTCAAAATCTGCGTATTGTTCGTCGTTAGGTAATTCACCAAACAGCAGGGTGTAGCACACTTCTACGAAGTTGGACTCTTTGGCCAGTTGGTCAATGGGGTAGCCGCGGTGGAGCAGCACGCCCTTGCCGCCATCAATATAGGTGATGGCAGACTGGCAGGAAGAGGTGGCCATAAAGCCGGGGTCGTAGGTGAACAGGCCTTCAGCGCCTAAGCCGCGTACGTCAATGACGTCGGGGCCAAGTGTGCCGGAATACATGGGTAGTTCGATCGGTTTATCAAGACCGTCTACCGTCAATGTCGCTTTCCTGTCAGCCATGCTGGCCTCCTTTCGAATTCGGGTTGGGACGTAAAGTCGTTGCTGCGCATACCGCGCCGGCGAAAAGGCTTGCCCACTATAGAAGTGTGCGACATTTTGTCAATTAGCCTAAGCGCTAGCTGCATATTGTACGAAAATTGTTATTATGATGAGGTTTGTATAAGAATTAAAAGTCTACAATATGACAAAGCGTTAAAATTCCGGCGATATTTTAACAATAGTTTAACATGAGATGTTAACAGGCTTATCAAATTGCTACTCTATCGTCACTATAGCGATGCTGCAGCGCAAAATCGACTCACAATGATGGCAATTTTCTTGCACCATAGTCGAGTTAAGCTTGAGTTCGGTTTGTAAGCGAGGGCGAAGGTTCTTATAATCCACGGCGCGCGACCGGCAGGTAGGTGGTCGTGCCCGACTTGGCAACGGCCGAGCCCCTTCCAGCAACCACCGCCCGCTCGGGCCATGCCCGACCTGTCGCAGAGCGGGCCAAGAGAGTGTGTACAAAGCCGTGAATAGCAAACGACCCGTAAACCTAGACCTTACTACGATCCACTTCCCACTGCCGGCCCTGACGTCGATCACCCACCGTATTACGGGTGTCATTCTGTTCGTTGGCCTGATTTTCGCTTTTTGGGCGCTGGGTAAATCCTTGTCATCTCCGGCGGGTTTTGACGCCGTTAGCGATGCGCTGGCCAATAACTTTTTGGCTAAGTTCATTGCTTGGGGGCTGCTGTCCGCCTTGGCATTCCACTTTGTCGCAGGCATTAAGCACCTGCTGATGGATGCCGATATTGGGGTGACCCTTGAAGGTGGCGTACAAAAAGCGCAGATCACCGTTGTGGTCAGTGCCGTTCTGATTATTCTGGCAGGAGTTTGGGTATGGTAACCAACATCACAAGTTTTGGCCGTAGTGGGCTTTCTGATTGGCTGATGCAGCGCGTTTCCGCGGTGATCCTGGCCCTCTATACGGTCTTTATCGTTGCCTTCCTGCTGTTTAATCCAGGCCTCGATTATTACGCGTGGAGCGGCCTGTTCAATCAGACGTGGATGCGGATTTTCTCGCTACTGGCATTTGTTGCCTTAGCGGCACACGCCTGGATCGGCCTGTGGACCGTCACCACCGACTATCTCAAGTCCACTCGCCTGCGCGTGGGTGCCCAAGCTGTCATCATTCTGGGCATTTTCGTGTACTTGGTGTGGGGCATTCAAATTTTGTGGGGAGCTTGATTACATGTCTAATCTGCGTAGCCTGACGTTTGACGCCATCATTATTGGTGGCGGTGGCTCTGGCCTGCGAGCCGCTCTAGAACTGGCGAAGTCCGGTAAAAAGACGGCCGTGTTATCGAAAGTTTTCCCGACCCGTTCTCACACCGTTTCTGCCCAGGGTGGCATTACCTGTGCGATCGCGTCCGACGATCCGAACGATGATTGGCGCTGGCACATGTATGACACCGTTAAAGGCGGCGACTATATCGCTGACCAGGACGCGGCTGAATATATGTGTTCCGAAGGCCCGAAAGCGGTATTTGAGCTCGAGCACATGGGGTTGCCGTTCTCGCGTTTAGATAACGGTCGTATCTATCAGCGCCCGTTCGGTGGTCAGTCGAAGAACTTTGGTGAAGGCGGTCAGGCGGCACGTACCTGTGCAGCCGCCGACCGTACCGGCCACGCACTGTTGCACACGCTTTATCAGAACAACTTGAAGAACGACACCGTGTTCCTCAACGAGTGGTACGCGGTGGATCTGGTCAAGAACGCCAGCGGTGATGTGGTTGGCTGTATCGCCATGTGCATCGAGACGGGTGAAGTGGTTCACGTTAAATCCAAGGCCACGGTACTCGCGACCGGTGGTGCAGGCCGTATTTATGCTTCTACTACTAACGCCTTGATCAATACCGGCGACGGTATCGGCATGGCGCTGCGCGCTGGCTTCCCGATGCAGGACATGGAAATGTGGCAGTTCCACCCGACCGGTATTTACGGTGCGGGCACGCTGGTCACAGAAGGTTGCCGTGGTGAAGGTGGCTACCTGATCAATAAAGACGGCGAGCGGTTCATGGAACGCTACGCGCCGAACGCCAAAGATTTGGCCGGCCGTGACGTTGTGGCTCGTTCGATGGTCATGGAAATCCTCGAAGGTCGTGGCTGCGGCGAGAAGGGCGATCACGTCTTCTTGAAGCTTGATCACCTGGGTGAAGAAGTGCTTGGTAAGCGTCTGCCCGGTATCGTTGAGCTTTCTAAGACCTTTGCTCACGTCGACCCGGCAAAAGACCCGATCCCGGTCGTCCCGACCTGCCACTATATGATGGGCGGTATTCCGACCAACATTCATGGTCAGGCGATTACCATGGACGAAAGCGGTAACGATCATATCGTTAACGGCTTGTTTGCCTGTGGCGAAGCGGCGTGTGTATCGGTCCACGGTGCTAACCGTCTGGGCGGGAACTCACTGCTGGATCTGGTGGTCTTTGGGCGTGCCGCTGGCATGTTTATCGAAGGCGCACTTAACGAAGGCATCGAGTACCTGGACGCTTCCGAGTCGGATATCGAATTCGCCATGAAGCGGATCACGCGCTGGAACGAGTCTGAAGGCGGCGAAAGCATTCCTGAGCTGAAAGCTGAGCTTCAGGAAATCATGCAGACCTCCTTCGGCGTATTCCGCGAAGAGAAAAACATGCTGGAAGGCGTCGATAAGCTGGCGAAACTGCGCGAGCGTATCGCCAATGCCCACCTGCCTGACAAGTCCAACGCGTTCAACACTGCCCGTGTAGAAGCGCTGGAACTCGATAACTTGATGGAAGTGGCAGAAGCGACGGCGATCGCTGCCCTTGAGCGTAAAGAGAGCCGTGGCGCCCACTCGCGCTATGACTATCCAGACCGTGATGATGTCAACTGGCTGAAGCACTCGCTTTTCTTCCCAGCGACCAAAGAGCTGAAGAAGCGCGACGTCAACTTCAAACCGAAAACGGTTGATACCTTCGAGCCTAAGGTTCGTACCTACTAAACGCCGCATTGACGAGAGGGAGTCAAAATGTCCAATCTTCAGGTATCCGTATACCGTTACAATCCGGAAACCGACTCCGCACCTTACATGCAGGAGTTTCAGGTCGATACCAAAGGCCGCGATGTAATGGTGCTGGATGTTCTTCATATGATGAAAGAACAAGACAGTGGTTTGGCGTTTCGTCGCAGCTGCCGCGAAGGGGTGTGCGGTTCCGACGGCATGAACATGAACGGCAAAAACGGCTTGGCGTGTATTACGCCGCTTTCAGACGTTGTGAAAAACAACAAGCTGGTGCTGCGTCCACTGCCAGGTTTGCCGGTGATTCGCGATATGGTTGTCGACATGGGGCTGTTCTATAAGCAGTACGAGCGTATCCAGCCGTACCTGCAAAATGACACGCCTGCCCCGGCTATCGAGCGCCTGCAATCGCCAGAAGATCGCGACAAGCTCGATGGGCTGTATGAGTGTATTCTATGCGCCTGCTGCTCAACGTCTTGCCCGTCGTTCTGGTGGAACCCTGAGAAGTTCGTGGGCCCGGCAGGTCTGCTGCAATCTTACCGTTTCCTGGCGGATTCCCGTGATACCGCTACGCGTGAACGCTTAAGCGATTTGGAAGATCCGTTTTCGGTCTTCCGCTGCCGTGGCATCATGAACTGTGTGGCGGTTTGCCCAAAAGGCCTAAATCCCACTCGGGCGATTGGTAAAATTCGCGAAATGCTTCTTGCAGATGCTACCTAAGTCTATGACATTTGAGTAAAAAAGCGTGTGCCACTTAAGTTGGGTAATAATGCCACTTAAATCATGGCGCTTCGCTTGTTATCATAGGGTTTGTCACGCGGTGCGGCGTCACGTCGCACCGCTGGTCAGACAAGTTTGAAAGCCGGTGCCTTGGGTACCGGCTTTCGAGCATGAACTGAAGACGAAACACCGTATGACGCGTTAGATGATGAATAGCTTGATGATGTATAGCTAGATGAACAGGGTTTCCGGCCGTTGGCCGGCGCCGCCGGCAAATGTCCCGCCCCGCCGGCAGGGCAATAGCGATGTCGCCGCACGTTTGCGACGATACCGATACCACCCCATCAGTGCAGGGTGACCGAGAGATGCAACAAGGCATAATGGAGTTGATGTGGCGTTCCTCTCACGTTAGTGGCGGCAATGTTCACTACGTGGAAGCGCTTTACGAGCAGTACCTCGCCGATCCTGAGTCTGTCCCTGACGAATGGCGCAGCTATTTTGATGAGTTGCCGCGTCCCGAGGGCAGTGCCTCCCACGATGTTCCACTAAGCCCAGTCCGTGATCAGTTCTACCAGCTGGGGCGCGAAAGTCGTCCGGGCCGTGTAGTTGCCGCTGCCGATAGCGGTGAAAACAAAAAGCAGGTAAAAGTCCTGCAGCTGATTAACGCTTACCGCTTCCGTGGCCATCAAAAGGCCAATATCGACCCGCTAGGACTGCGTAATCCCACCCCCGTCCCCGATCTCGACCTGTCCTTTCATCAGCTCTCAAAAGCTGATTTGGACACCGAGTTCCAAACCGGTTCTTTCTTTTTAGGTATCGACAAAGCGCCATTGCGTGACATCGTTGATGCGTTGGAGCGCACGTATTGCCGCTCCATCGGCTGCGAGATCATGCATATCGTCGATACGGAAGAGAAACGTTGGTTACAGCGACGTTTCGAGTCGGTACGCAGTGCGCCTGATTTCAGTGCTGATGTGCGTAAGCACGTACTGGAGCGTTTGACGGCCGCCGAAGGCTTGGAGAATTACCTGGCATCCAAGTATCCAGGTACCAAGCGTTTTGGTCTTGAAGGCGGTGAATCGTTTGTACCAATGATGGATGAACTCATCCAGCGTGCCGGCGGTTATGGCACCAAGGAAGTGGTCATCGGTATGGCGCACCGTGGTCGACTTAACCTGTTGGTCAATATTTTGGGTAAAAACCCAGCTGACTTGATCGATGAGTTCGATGGCAAAAAAGTCATCGAGCGTGGTTCAGGTGATGTGAAGTACCACCAGGGCTTCAGTTCGAACGTCATGTCCCCGGGCGGCGAAGTCCATTTGGCGATGTCGTTCAACCCGTCGCACCTGGAAATCGTGGCCCCCGTAGTAGAAGGCTCGGTGCGTGCTCGTCAGGACCGTCGTAACGACGAAGAGGGTAGCAAAGTGCTGCCGATCAACGTCCACGGCGATGCTGCGTTTGCCGGTCAAGGCGTGGTAATGGAGACATTCCAGATGTCCCAGACCCGTGCTTATAAAACCGGTGGCACGATCCACATTGTGATTAACAACCAAGTGGGCTTCACCACCTCGCATCCGCTGGATGCACGCTCTACCGAATACTGCACTGATATTGCCAAGATGGTTCAAGCGCCTATTTTTCACGTCAATGGCGATGACCCGGACGCAGTGCTGCATGCTACTCAAGTCGCTCTCGACTATCGCCAGCAGTTCAAAAAGGACGTGGTGATCGATCTCGTTTGCTACCGTCGTCGTGGCCACAACGAAGCTGACGAGCCGTCAGGCACGCAGCCGATGATGTATGCCAAGATCAAAGATCACCCCTCTGCGCGCTCGCTTTATGCCAAGCGCCTAGTTGATCAGGGTG
Organism: Vreelandella indica; assembly: GCF_037070225.1. Classification (NCBI taxonomy): domain Bacteria; kingdom Pseudomonadati; phylum Pseudomonadota; class Gammaproteobacteria; order Oceanospirillales; family Halomonadaceae; genus Vreelandella; species Vreelandella indica. Next base: position 108,321 of record NZ_JBANSO010000014.1, on the reverse strand, counting down.
TGCTCTCTGAAGAGGCCGCCAAAGCGATGGTTGAAACCTATCGTGATGACTTGGTGGCGGGTAACCACGTAGCCAATGCGTTGGTGCAAGAGCCCAATGCCTCTCTATTCGTTGACTGGGCGCCTTACCTGGGTCACGAGTGGACCGGCGATGCAGACACAACGATTGATATGAAGCGTCTGCAGCAGTTGGCTGCCCGTATGTGCGAGGTGCCGGATGGCGTCGATGTGCAGCGTCAAGTGGCCAAGATTTATGAAGACCGTCGTAAAATGCAGGCCGGTGGGCTGGGGCTTAACTGGGGCTTTGCTGAAACGCTGGCCTACGCCACCCTGCTGGATCAGGGGCATCCGATTCGGATTACCGGGCAAGATGTCGGGCGCGGTACGTTCTCCCACCGTCATGCGGTGGTGCATAACCAGAAAGACGGTTCCACCTATGTGCCGCTGCAGAACATGGCCGATGGTCAGCCGCGTTTCACCATTCATGACTCCTTCCTTTCGGAAGAAGCGGTACTGGCATTTGAGTATGGCTACTCAACCACAGCGCCGAATGATTTGGTGATCTGGGAAGCCCAGTTTGGTGACTTCTTTAACGGTGCCCAGGTGGTCGTTGACCAGTTCATCTCTTCAGGTGAAACGAAGTGGGGCCGGGTGTGTGGTCTAACCATGCTGTTACCCCACGGATATGAAGGCCAGGGTCCCGAGCACTCTTCGGCGCGCTTGGAGCGTTTCCTGCAAATGTGTGCTGAGCACAATATGCAGGTATGCGTACCGACGACTCCCGCACAGATTTATCATCTATTGCGTCGTCAGGTGATTCGTCCGCTGCGTAAGCCGCTCATCGTAATGACGCCTAAATCGCTGCTGCGTCATAAAGAAGCGACGTCGAGCCTTGAAGATCTGGCCCATGGCAAGTTCCATATGGTGCTCGCTGATCAAGCCGATCTTGCGCCTGAGAAGGTCTCCCGCGTTGTGCTTTGTGCTGGCAAGGTCTACTACGACTTAGCCGCTTGGCGCGCCGAGAATGAGCGTCATGACACGGCAATCTTACGTCTTGAACAGCTTTATCCCTTCCCGAAAGAAGAGCTTCTGGAAGCGCTACAAGGCTATACCAACGTAGAAGACATTGTGTGGTGCCAGGAAGAGCCTCTAAATCAGGGTGCTTGGTACTCTAGTCAGCACAATATGCGTGCAGTGGCCGATATGCTGAAAGATGGCTTCGGACGCGAGTTGAAATTTGCAGGACGTCCTGCCTCTGCTGCACCAGCAGCTGGCTATATGTCCGTCCACACTGAACAGCAGCGCCAGCTGGTGGAAGACGCTTTTAATTTATAAGCGGCCACCGGATTTAGAGAACACATAAGGGAAACGACATGGCTACTGAGATCAAAGCGCCAACCTTTCCGGAATCCGTTGCCGAAGGCACAGTGGCGGCGTGGCATAAAAAGCCGGGTGACAGCGTTGAGCGTGACGAGCTGATTGTTGAAATCGAAACCGACAAAGTAGTACTCGAAGTTGTCGCACCGGAAGCGGGTACCCTGACCGACGTAATGGCCGAAGAGGGCGATACCGTTCAGTCAGAGCAGGTATTAGGAAAAATTGGTGAAGGCAGTGCTTCTGGCGACAGCGGCAAGAAAGAAGAAAGTGCTTCTGAAGCGCCGAAAGAAGAAGCAGACAGCAAACCATCCGAAGACAAGCCGGCCAGCAGCGGTAGCGGTGGCGGCAAAAAGCATGATGTCAAAGCGCCCAGCTTCCCTGAGTCTATCCAGGAAGGCACCGTAGCGACCTGGCACAAAAAAGTCGGCGAAGCGGTGAAGCGCGATGACGTGCTGGCCGATATCGAAACCGACAAAGTCGTGCTGGAAGTGGTTGCTCCGGCAGATGGCGCCCTGGCTGAAATTAAAGCCGAAGAGGGTAGCCAGGTAGAATCCGAAGCGATTCTTGCCGTATTTACCGAAGGTGCTGGTGGCGACAGCAGTGGCAGCGAAAGCGGCGGCGATTCAGCGCCTGCTAAAGCTGACACCAGCAGCGACGACGATGGCGCCGATGAGAAAGTCGGTGACAAGATCCTCGCTCCGGCTGCCCGTAAAATGGTGGCTGAGCACGACCTCGACGTTGCCAAGATTAAGGGCACCGGAAAAGGTGGCCGCATCCTGAAAGAAGACGTACAGAAAGCGGTCAACGACGGTTCCGCCAAGAAAGCAGCGAAATCGGCTGCACCGGCGAAAGCTGCCGCTGCACCGGCTGCCGAAGGTGAGCGCATCGAGAAGCGCGTGCCGATGAGCCGCCTGCGTCAGACCATCGCCAAGCGCTTGGTTCAGGCGCAGCAAACTGCTGCGATGCTGACGACCTACAACGAAGTGGACATGACCGAGATCATGGCCCTGCGTGCGCAGTACAAAGAGACGTTCTTAAAAGCTCACGATATTAAGCTGGGCTTTATGGGCTTCTTTGTAAAAGCCGCTTCAGAAGCGCTCAAGCGGTTCCCGGACGTTAACGCCTCTATCGACGGCACCGATATCGTTTATCACGGTTATCAGGATATCGGCGTTGCTGTCTCCACCGATCGTGGTTTGGTCGTGCCGGTACTGCGTGACACGGACAGCATGAAAATTGCTGACGTCGAGCGTAAAATTGTCGATTTCGGTAAGCGTGGTCGTGACGGTAAGCTGGGCATGGACGACATGATCGGCGGCACCTTTACCATCACCAACGGCGGTACCTTTGGCTCGTTGATGTCGACCCCGATTATCAACCCGCCGCAAACCGCCATTCTGGGCATGCACAAGATTCAAGATCGTCCGATGGCAGTCAACGGCAAGGTCGAGATTCGCCCGATGATGTATCTGGCGCTCTCTTATGACCACCGCATGATCGACGGCAAAGACGCCGTTCAATTCTTGGTTACTTTAAAAGAATTGCTGGAAGACCCCGCACGTTTGCTGCTGGACGTCTAAAAAGAGCATAAGCGTCATATTGACTGAGTACGCTACTGCTTAACCAGGATTTATCTGCAATCGTACACAGCCTCCCGCCTGCTTCGAGTTTAAGCGGGGGGAGGCAAGCAAGCTAAAGGAGCCAACATGGCTGATAAGTTTGATGTGATCGTTATCGGTGCCGGCCCTGGTGGTTACGTTGCCGCCATTCGTGCCGCACAGATGGGCCTGAAAGCGGCCTGTGTTGAAAAATGGGTTGGTAAAGAAGGCAATGTTGTTCACGGCGGCACCTGCTTGAACGTAGGCTGCATCCCGTCTAAAGCATTGCTTGAAGCGTCGCACAAGTTCGTCGAAGCCAAGCACGATTTCGATGACATGGGTATTCAGGCTGGCGACGTTTCGATGGACGTTACCAAAATGATGGCGCGCAAGGACAAGATCGTTAAGAACTTGACCGGCGGCATCTCTGGCTTGTTCAAAGCCAACGGCGTAACGGCGATCGAAGGTACCGGTAAAGTGGTTTCCGGTAAGCAGGTTGAAGTCACTGATACCGATGGCAAGACCACCACTTACGATGCCGATAATATTGTTATCGCAGCGGGTTCAGTGCCGGTAGAAATTCCGCCGACGCCGCTGACCGAAGGTCTGATTGTTGATTCAACCGGCGCGCTTGAGTTCACTGAAACACCCAAGCGTTTGGGTGTGATTGGTGCCGGTATCATCGGGCTTGAGCTGGGCAGTGTATGGAACCGTTTGGGCTCAGAAGTCACCGTGCTTGAAGCCATGGACTCTTTCCTGCCGATGGTGGATGCCACCGTTGCCAAAGAGACTCAGAAGCTGCTTAAGAAGCAGGGTCTGGATATCAAACTGGGCGCTCGCGTGACCGGTTCTGAGGTCAAAGGCGACGAAGTCGTTGTGAAGTACAGCGATGGCAACGGCGAACAAGAGATGACGTTTGATAAACTCATCGTTTGTGTCGGCCGTCGTCCGTACACCAAAAGCGTAATTGCCGACGGTGTTAGCGTTGAGCTGGATGAGCGTGGCTTTATCTTTGTTGACGACCAGTGCCGTACCAACGTCCCGGGCGTTTACGCCATTGGTGACTGTGTACGCGGCCCAATGCTGGCGCACAAAGCCTCTGAAGAGGGCATTATGGTGGCGGATATCATCGCTGGCCATAAAGCCGAGATGAACTACGACACCATTCCTAGCGTTATCTACACCTACCCAGAAGTTGCATGGGTAGGTATGACTGAGCAAGACGCCAAAGCGAAAGGTATCGAAGTCAAAACCGGTACCTTCCCGTTCGCGGCAAGCGGCCGCGCGATGGCTAACAATGCCACCGAAGGCAGCGCCAAAATTATCGCCGATGCGGAAACTGACCGTATTCTCGGTATGCACATCGTGGGTCAACACGCTGGCGAGATGATCGCCCAGGGCGTGATTGCCATGGAATTCGGCTCTAGCGCCGAAGACCTGGCTCTGACCTGCTACGCGCACCCGACCATGTCGGAAGCTGTTCACGAAGCAGCGCTTGCGGTGGAAGGCCACGCAATTCATATGGCCAATCGCAAGAAGCGTAAGTAATTCAGTAAGCAACAACGAAGCGCCACCTTATTATGGGTGGCGCAAACTTTCGGCTTTGTCTTAATCCGCAAAGATCGAAAGAACGGGGATGACCAGTTCTTTTAAGACCGTTCTTGTAAGACTGCTCTTAAAAGAAAACTGATCATCGTTCGAGTCACATGCAACCAATGGCATGAATCGATGAATCTTCACGAGTATCAAGGTAAACAGCTGTTTGCCGATTATGGTCTACCAGTGTCTAAAGGCTTTGCAGTCGACACTCCCGAAGAAGCGGAAGAGGCTTGCAAAAAAATCGGTGGTGACATGTGGGTGGTTAAAGCCCAGGTGCACGCCGGTGGCCGTGGTAAAGCGGGTGGCGTTAAGCTGATCAAAGATCCTGCTGAAGCCAAAGCCTTTGCTGAAAAGTGGCTGGGCAAGAACTTGGTCACCTTCCAGACTGACGAAAAAGGTCAGCCGGTTGCCAAGATTTTGGTTGAAACCTGCACTGACATCGCCGACGAGCTCTATCTCGGTGCCGTTGTCGACCGTACTACCCGTCGTGTGGTCTTCATGGCCTCTACCGAAGGTGGTGTAGAGATCGAGACGGTTGCAGAAGAGACGCCGGAAAAGATTCTCAAAGCTGAAATCGATCCGCTGGTCGGCGCACAGCCTTACCAAGCGCGTGAGCTAGCCTTTGCGCTGGGCCTGAAAGGCGACCAGATCAAGCAGTTCACCAAGATTTTCTTAGGCCTGTCTCAGTTGTTCCACGACAAAGACCTGGCCCTGTTGGAAATTAACCCGCTGGTCGTCACTGAAGAAGGCAATCTGCACTGCCTCGACGCCAAACTGGGTCTGGATAGCAACGCGCTATACCGCCACCCTGACCTGCAGGCTATGCGTGATCCTTCGCAAGAAGATCAGCGTGAAGCCGATGCGGCGAAGTGGGAACTTAACTACGTAGCGCTTGATGGCAATATCGGCTGCATGGTTAACGGCGCAGGTTTGGCCATGGGTACCATGGACATCGTCAACCTGAGCGGCGGCAAGCCCGCTAACTTCTTGGACGTTGGCGGCGGCGCCACCAAGGAGCGCGTGGCAGAAGCGTTCAAAATCATCCTGTCGGATGACAATGTTAAAGCCGTACTGGTTAACATTTTCGGCGGTATCGTACGTTGCGACATGATTGCTGAAGGCATTATCGGTGCCGTTGAGCAAGTGGGCGTCAATGTACCGGTTGTCGTACGTCTGGAAGGTAACAACGCCGAACTGGGTGCTGAAAAACTAGCATCTAGCGGTTTGAACATCATCGCGGCTACTAGTCTGACCGACGCGGCTCAGCAGGTCGTTAAAGCGGCGGAGGGCAAGTAATGAGCATCCTGATCGATAAGAACACCAAGGTCATCTGCCAGGGCTTTACCGGTGGCCAGGGCACGTTCCACTCCGAGCAGGCGATTGCCTATGGCACGAAAATGGTCGGTGGTGTTACACCGGGCAAAGGCGGCCAAGAGCACCTAGGTCTGCCCGTTTTCAACACCGTGAAAGAAGCGGTAGCGAAAACCGGCGCGGAAGCCAGCGTTATCTACGTACCGGCGCCGTTCTGTAAAGACTCAATCCTTGAAGCGGCCAACGCCGGTATCAAGCTGATTGTGTGCATCACTGAAGGCATCGCTACGCTAGACATGCTCGAAGCGAAAGTGAAGTGCGACGAGCTGGGCGTACGCCTGATCGGTCCAAACTGCCCCGGTGTTATCACCCCAGGCGAATGCAAAATCGGCATCATGCCGGGTCACATTCACCAGCCGGGCCGCGTAGGTATCGTATCTCGTTCTGGTACCTTGACCTATGAAGCCGTTAAGCAGACCACTGATCACGGTTTTGGTCAGTCTACCTGTGTTGGTATCGGCGGCGACCCGATTCCGGGTTCTAACTTCATCGACATCCTTGAGATGTTCGAGAAAGACCCGAAAACCGAAGCCATCGTGATGATCGGTGAAATCGGCGGTACGGCTGAAGAAGAAGCCGCGGCTTACATCAAAGCCAACGTTTCCAAGCCAGTGGTTTCCTACATTGCCGGTGTGACTGCACCTCCTGGCAAGCGTATGGGCCACGCGGGCGCAATCATCTCTGGCGGTAAAGGCACCGCTGACGAGAAGTTTGCTGCGCTAGAAGACGCCGGTGTTAAAACCGTACGCTCTTTGGCTGAAATCGGTGATGCGCTGAAAGAAGTGACTGGCTGGTAAGCCATGAACGTTTAGCTGCACGCTATAAGGGCGCCCCTCGGGGGCGCCCTTATTTATTTCTGTGTGCTATTAAATAATACTGTTATGGTGCCGGTGAGCGACGCAGCATGCGATAGCTATACAGCACAAACAGCGGTGCGCCTGCCGCCAAATAAAGATGGTAGCTGACCAACCGCCACACCAATACCGCTGCGGCGGCCTGTTCGCGCTCCATTAGCGGCAGCAACAGACCACCCACGCCCACCTCGGCAGCGCCCGCGCCGCCAGGCAGAAAGCTCAACTGACTCGCGGCCATCGCCAGCATTTGAGTCAGGAAGGTCCACATCCAATCTGCGTGGCCGCCTACTCCTAGTACCGCCAAATAAAGCAAGCTGTAGCGCATCAACCAATGGGCGGTGGTCAACAGCATCATCGCGAGAAGCGTCGTGCGCGGCAGCTCTAGCGTCACCTTGAGTGCATGCCGACAACGCAATAGGCGCCGTGCGATCCAGCGCCGCCGATATTGGCTTGGCCATGGCGTGTTCACGCCGGGTGAGCGCAGTAGTCTTGGCAGATAGCGCATGACCACACTCACCAGTGTCGCCATGAACGCTAACCCCACCAGCGCCCACTGTACGAGCGATTGGTGTGGCCACTGGGCGTCGCTGAACACCGAAAAGAGCACCAGGCCGCTCAACATGGCCAAGAAGAACAGTAAGTCACAGCCTTGATCAATCAGAAACACTGCCGCGCCTTTGGCCGGTGGAAAGCCGCGCCGTGCAAGCAGCAACAACAGGGTCGCTGGGCCACCGCTGCCGCCTGGGGTGGCACACAACGCAAACTTAGACGCCAATTCAATCCCTAGCGCGCCGCGCTGGCCGAGCCTGCCGGCACGGCCGCCCAGCATCAGTCGAAGCCTTGCTGCATTTAGGTTCCAGCACAGAAAGGCCATCACCAGCATCAGTAGCAGCAACCCAAGCGGAAAGTGTTTGACGCGCTGAAGCGCCTCGGCTCCACCCAGCCAGGCGGTGAGCACCAGTGGCGCAATCAGCGCCAAGGCAATCATCACGCCGTGGATAGGCCGCCACTTCAGTAGCTGGCGACGGCTAGTGGTGTTGGTGGAGTGCATAGGGTTGGCTGCCGTGGCAAAGCTGCTGATAGTGCTCAAGCAGAGAGTGCATAACGCCATCCCAGTTGAAATGGCGCTCGACATGGCGGCGCGCATAGCGCCCGCTAGCAGCGACATCATTACTAAACAGCGCTACACAGGCTTCAGCCATGGCAGTGGGGTCAAGCGGTTTGCATAAAATACCCGCTCCCAGTGGCACGTTTTCGGCCAGGGCCCCGGCCCTGGCTGCCACCACCGGAATGCCGCAGGCCATGGCTTCCTGGGCAATTAAGCCGAAGGTTTCGCGGGTGCCTGCGTGCAATAGTGCATCGCTACTGGCTAGTGCTGTCGCAACTTCGTGGGCGCCACAGCAGCGATCCACAATGGTGACGTTGCTGGGTACGTGATGCGGCATGCCGGGCCCCATCAGCAGCAAATGGTAATCGCAGCCTAGCTGGCGCATCGTTGAAAGCAGCACATCGATATTTTTCTCGCGTGAGTTACGTCCCACAAAGATCAGCAGCTTTTTATCGCTGGGTATGCCCATGGTCTGTCGGAACGTCGGGTCACGCTGCTGAGGATTAAATTGCGCTAAATCGACCCCCAACGGCTGCACGCGGACATTATCGACGCCCCAGTCGCACAGCCGATCTGCCATCGCGTTACAGGGCGCTAATACGCTATCGAAACGACTATAAAGGTCCGCTACATAGCGGGTTAAGCGCTTCTCAACGTAGCGCCCTAAGCGATCACCCATCAAACGTGGCAGATCAGAGTGATAGAAGCCCACCACCGGCACGCCGAGTCGCTGCCCCGCGGCTAACGCCGCCCATGCCGTTACGTACGGGTCGCCAGCCTCGATGAGGTCAGGCTTTAGATCAACCAGGGCATCCCGCCAGGGGGAGGAGCGTAATGGAAAACGATAGCCCTGGCCTAAAGGCAAGTGTAGCGCTGGTAAGGTGTGGTGATCGCCCAAACTATCGCGCTCCGCCCCCGGCACCAGCAGGCTGGTGCGCAGTTGGGGGATACGCGAAAAAACACGGTGTTTGGCCTGTAAATAGGTACGCACACCGCCGCTGGCGGGTGCATGGAACATCGTCACATCGGCAATGTGCAAGCTAACCTCCAACCATAAAGATTGTCATCGTTTCACCATAAAGGAGAAATAAGTCAGTTCAGCGACAGTTGAGCCGAGGCTCTTCTTTCCTGTTAATCCCTTTCAACGCCTCCTTCCTTCGCTTCTATTCCGGCCACCTCCTTGGGATTTATGTGCCGTTCTCTTTTGCTTATTAGTTGACTCTTAGCAGAGTTGGACTAATATACCATCCATATAGATGGTATATGGAATCCATCTGGATGTCTTTAAGGTCTGTCTAGATGTTTTAAGACTCAGCTAAAAGTCCCTGATACTAAGCACAGCGAGGAACGACACATGAGCGTGCATGAAATGCGCCGCAAGGGCGGTGATTCCAGTGAGAAAATCACTATCAACCTGGGGGTGGTCGACCTGGGGCAGATTGATCTGTTGGTTCAGGAAGGTTTTTACTCCAACCGGACCGATCTGATTCGCACCGCTATCCGTAACCAGTTGTTGACCCATGCCGAGGTCGTTAAGGAAACCGTGACCCGTAAGGCGTTTGTATTGGGTCTTGAGCATTACAGCCGTACGGATCTTGAGGCCCTGCAGGCAGCCGGGGAGAAACTCCAGATCCAGGTGCTGGGCATGGCCAGCATTGCCGACGACGTAACGCCTGAGCTTGCCCTCGCCACCATTGAATCCGTCGTGGTCCTGGGAGCCTTGAACGCCAGTAAAGCGGTTAAGGCTGCTCTGGCAGATCGCATCCACTGAAGAGCTCAGGCTCACTCAATAAACACTGACTAAGTAATCATTGAATAAGGATATTGAAAATGATCGATGCCACGATGACGAAGCGAATGGAAGAAGCGACGCGGCTAACCCGTGCGGGAAAACTGCAAGAGGCGATGGCTATTCTCCAGGGCAGCGCACCTGAATCGAGCGGCGCTGAAATGCCGAATACCTCTTACCAGGAAGGCAATATCTTCGACGGGACCTGCGAGGTCATTGACGAAGAAGCCACTGAATCTAAGCCAGAGCCTACTAAGTCGCCAGCCGGCGCATTCACGCCCGGCGATATTAAGGTGCCTGCTGCGTGGCGCGACAAGTGGATGAAGTTTCGTGCTGGCATGGCGCAACCCGAGCAAGCAACGCCTGAGCATGCACGGAGCGAGGAACCACAGCCCGGGGCGTTTACTGCCGGTCGGTTTACCAACCACGTGGGCTCGCGTGATTACAAACTGTACATCCCTAGCGGTTATACCGGTCAGGCGTTGCCGCTGGTAGTGATGCTGCATGGCTGCACACAGAACCCTGATGACTTCGCTGCCGGAACCGAGATGAACCGGCTGGCCGAAGAGCAGCTGTGTTGCGTGCTCTATCCGGCTCAGCCGATGACCGCCAATAGCTCGAAATGCTGGAACTGGTTTAAAGCCGAAGACCAGCAGCGGGAGGGCGGTGAACCCGCGATTATTGCTGGTATGACGCGCCAGATCATTGAGACCCATGGCCTTGATGGTTCCCGCGTCTATGTCGCAGGCCTGTCGGCAGGTGCCGCCATGGCGACCACTCTGGCGATGACCTACCCGGATCTGTTTGCGGCGGTGGGCGTGCACTCCGGACTACCCCACGGCGTGGCCCAAAGTCTTCCCGACGCCTTGGGCGCAATGCAGGGTGGCACGGGGCCTCTTGGCGGTGGTAAAGCGAAAGGGGCCGGTTGGGCATCGGAAGTGCCCGCGATTATCTTTCATGGCGATCGTGACACTACCGTGCACCCCAGCAATGCGGATCGGGTGGCCGCCCAGTACAGCACATCACGCCAAGCGGGGGCGAAGGTAGTGCAGGGAAAGGTGGCTAATGGCCATGCCTATACGCTTACCACACACCACAATGCGAAGGGCGAACCACACATGGAGCAGTGGCGCATTCATGGAGCTGGCCACGCCTGGTCAGGGGGTAGCACCCAAGGCAGCTATACCGACCCGAAAGGCCCCGATGCTACCAAGGAAATGCTGCGTTTCTTCTTTCAGCATCAGCAGGCTGGCTCTTAGATCTAAAAATCAGGAGCAGAAGCTATATTCGGTCTATAAGTAATCCTAGCGCTGTATGAGAGTCGTCCTGGAAATTAGCACAAGCTAGTTAAATATATATTAGTGATATTTGTATATATAGAACTAAAGTTTAAGGTCTTTATGCCGACAATTATTCTTCTCTTTCTAATTAGGAAGTTTCCATGCTTTCACGGTTCAAGATCGGTACACGGCTCGCACTGGCTTTTGGCCTGGTATCGCTATTTCTTTTGGGCACTTTAATAGCGGGAGTTATGGGTATCACCTTTACCAAGGATACTGCCCAAAAAACCTTGGACACGGATGTCGCGCTAGCAAGCAATGCAGCGGAAATTCAGCGCCTTTCGCTGCAAGCGCGACGCTTTGAAAAAGATATCTTTATCAACATCAACAGTCCCGAGCGGGTAGCGAACTATCAGCAGCGTTGGGTGGCGACCATCGAGAAAATTCAGGCTGCCTTCCAAGCGGGAAGCCAAATTGCCGATAAAGATAGCCTCAATGTGTTGTACCAGCAGGCAGAAAGCGCCCTCCAGGGGTATGAAGAAGGGTTTATGACGGTCTATCGTCAAATTGAACAGAGCGCTATTACCGAAACCTCTCAAGCCAATCTAGCTTTCGGTGAGCATAAAGATAGTATCTACCAGCTTGAGGAATTGGCTGATGAAATTAGCCTAGTGGCTGACGCGGGAGTAAAGGTTGCTAATGAGGCAATAGATGCCGAGTATCGTTTAGCTATTTGGCAGCTTTGTATCTTCGCGGGGGCGGCGTTATTGATGGCGCTGGCGCTGGCCATTGCTATTACGAGCAGCATCGTACTGCCTTTGCGGCGGGCCGTTGAGGTTGCCCAGCGCGTAGCGGAAGGAGATCTGCGACACGATATCGTAGCAACAGGGCGTGATGAAACGGCTCAATTATTAACCTCCATGGCCGAAATGAGTAAAGCGCTCACTACCTTGGTCGCCTCACTACGTGACTCAAGCGAAAATGTCTTGCATGGCGCCAATGAGATTGCCCAAGGCGGCCAGGAACTCGCCTCTCGTACTGAGCAGCAAGCAGCTGCCTTGCAGGAAACGGCTTCAAGTATGGAAGAAATGACGGCAACGGTTCGCCAGAACAGCGATGCAACCAAAGAGGCTGATACGCTGGCCCATGCTTCATCACAGCAGATGCACAATGGCGGTGAAGAAGTGACACGCAGCGTGGAGTTGATGCGTGAAGTGACGGCGGCCTCACTCAGTATGAACAAGATCGTCGAAGCCATCGATGCGATTGCCTTTCAAACCAATATTCTGGCCCTGAACGCCTCCGTGGAAGCGGCGCGTGCTGGTGAGAAAGGCCGTGGGTTTGCGGTAGTGGCTACCGAAGTTCGTTCGCTGGCAAGCCGCAGTGCCGCGTCAGCCAGCGAAATTCGCGGCATGCTGGATGATACACGCAACAAAATAAAGCTGTGTTCTGATCAAGCGGAGCGAGGAGCAACGACTATAGGAGAAACGGAAACGATGATCCAACGTCTTGCCCTGCTGATGGCTGAGGTGTCCTCTGCTACGCGTGAGCAAAGTAGTGGTATCGAGCAGATTAATACAGCGATCACTGAAATGGACTCAACGACTCAGCAAAATAGTGTGCTGGTCCAACAGTCGACGACAGCAGCATTTTCTCTGGAGGAACAGGCTGGGCGGCTTCGCGAGCTAGTAGCGGCGTTTCAAATTGACGATGCGAAGCTGAACAAACTATCAGCACGCACGCCTGCCATGGCTTTACCTTCGAGAGCCACACAGGCAGCGTTTTAATAAGCTAATGCGTTTGCGTATTCCTGTGGGAAGTAAATCTACAAGCTATTCAAAATACTGCCAGAACGATAGAAACAACAACGGCGCCCTAGGGCGCCGTTGTCGGTTATTGCGGTTGAACACGCGCGGTTTATGCAGCGGGTTTAGCTACCAGCGAGCGGGTCTCTTCGCGAGCTTCGGTCAAGATAACGCGAAGCGGGTCGCCAAGCTTGTAGCGCTCTTCGCCTTCGATCTGGATACGTCCCTCTTTATCATCAATCACCACTTTGCTGCGGTCACTGTGCATTAAAGGGGCGGGAACAAAGGCGGTCGCGCCATTTTCCAGCAGGCGAACGCGCATACCGCCACGGTTGATGGCCATGATTTCGGCCTCAAACGTAATCTGGTTCTGTGCGGCAGGCGTTAGGTAGCGCACGTAGAGCCAGTCTTTCACGTCGCGCTCGGCCATACGGTTCAGGCGGCGACGCTCCGTCAACTGCTCGGTGAGCTGCTGGGTAGCTTCGGCGGGCGCCTGTTCACCTTTCAGCACGCGCTTGATCAGGCGGTGGTTGACCATATCGCCATACTTACGAATCGGCGAGGTCCAGGTTGCGTAGGCGGCAAGACCGAGGCCAAAGTGCGGGCCGGGCTGTGCGGACATCATGGTGAAGCCCTGGAAGCGGCGCAGGCGCGCATCCAGCCAAGCGTCGTCGCGACTTTCCAGTGCACGCTTCAGCTCGGTGTAGCGGGCAAGCTCAGTCAGCGCTTCACGTTCGACCACGATTTCCTGACCTGCCAGGAATTCCTGAGCGGCCTCGGCTTTCTCGGGTTCGAAGGCACGGTGCACGTTAAAGATACCGTGGCCGATATGCTGGGCCAGGAAGTCCGCGCAGCAGGCGTTAGCCACAATCATCGACTCTTCGATCATGCGGTTGGCAATGCGGCGCTCTTCGGTGCGCACGGCCAATACGTTGCCAGCAGGATCGAGATCAAACACGTAGTCGGGGCGGTCTTTAAACACCAGCGCGTGTTCGTTGCGCCAAGCGGTACGCGCTTCGGTCAAATCACGCAGCGCGGTGAGCTGCTCGGCAATATCATCCGCCGGGGCCCAATCGCCTTGGCCTTCGATCCAGTCGGAGACATTGTCGTAAACTAGCTTGGCGTGAGATTTAACGTTAGCCGCAAAAAAGCGATACTCACCCAGGCTGCCGTCGGCATTGATATCCAGCGTGCAGGCCAGCGCGGGGCGCTCTTTATCTTCCCACAGCGAGCAGAGGTCATCCGCTAGCTGCTCTGGCAGCATAGTGACGTTCTGACCGGGCAGGTAAACGGTGAAAGCGCGGGTGCGGGCTTCTAAATCAGCCGCATGGCCCTCTTCCACATACGCGGTGGGGTCGGCAATCGCGACACTCAACTGCCAGCCGCCTTCAGCGCGAGGTGCGATGTGCAGCGCATCGTCCATATCGCGGGTCTTCTCACCATCGATGGTGAAGAAGGGTGTGGCGGTTAAGTCTTCGCGAGTCAGGCCTTCATCCATCAGCGGCCAATCGGTACCCGCATCGGGGCACTCTTGCTCCAGCGCATGGCGAGCAAGCGTGACGCGCCACGGCACTGCCGGATCATCGCTTTTAGCGACCAGCTCATCAATCTGGGCAAAGAAAGCGCGGTCATCAGCTTTTAGCGGATGACGCACCAAGCGCGCAACGACCCAATCGCCGTCAGCAATGGTGTCTTCATCAAGGCTGTTCTTAATCCGCGCCTTGATAATATTTTTAATCGACGGATGGTCGGGCACCACGGAGAGCCGGCCTTCGCGCTTCTGTACACGGGCGACAAATCGATCAAGCCCAGCTTCAATCAGCTTTTCCGGCTCAATGGATTTTTTATCACCGTTCTCGTGAATCACGCCTTCCACGCGATCACCGTGAATCACCTGCTTCATGGCGGGTGGTGGCACGAAATAGGATTCACCGTCGTCGGTTTCGAGAAAGCCGAAACCTTTGTCGGTGGCTTTGATCACCCCTTCAGCACGGGGGGTGGTTTGACGAATCTGTTGCTTGAGCTGGGCAAGCATGGCGTTATTCTGAAGCATGAGCTCAATCAGTTGGCGAGAGTTAGGGTGCCACTATACGGATTCCCGCTTGCCACGCCAATTGCCGCCGAGTGAAGTCGGCCCGGATGTTCGCTTGAGTGACGGCGCGTCAAAGGCTTACATGCGCTCAAAAGAATCGGTTAAGCTAAACGCCCATGCATATGGAGCGCGTTATGACACCCCGCCTGATTGTTTCTGACCTGGATGGAACCCTTTTAGGAAGCGACCACACCCTGCACGAAAGCACGGTTGAAGTGCTGCGGGCGCTGGTGAAGCAAGGCCACCATGTCGCGCTTGCTTCGGGGCGCCACTATCACGATATGAAGGTATTTCGCGATCAGTTGGATATACCAGCGCACTTGATCAGTACCAACGGCGCCTATGTGCACGACCCACAAGGCACCTTGCTGGCCGCTACCCATGTCGACCCTGAGCATGCACAAACGTTGATTAATCTCCCGCGTCCGCCTCAGGTGCGTTTGAACCTCTACCGTGAAAGCGGCTGGCATATTGATGCCGAAGCCCCACATCTATTATCTCTTCACGCCTCTACCGGGTTTGGTTATGAGGTCGTGCCGACTGATCAGATGGACATTAACGGCGTGGGTAAAGTGCTCTATCTAGGCGACCCGGAGGCGCTGAAACAGCTGGAAGAGCAGGCTCATGAAGCCCATGGAGATTCACTTCATATCACCTACTCGACGATTGATTCCCTGGAAATCATGGCGGGCGGCGTTAACAAAGGCGTTGCGTTAGCCTCACTGCTTGAACGCTTAGCATTAACTCCAGCCGAATGTATGGCGTTTGGTGACAACCTCAACGACACCGAAATGCTTGTGTTAGCCGGGGAAGCCCAGGTAATGGCCAACGCCCACCTTGATCTCTTTGGCCGTATAGAAGGCGCCGAGCGTATCGGCCACCATGGTGAAGCGGCTGTTGCCGAATGGTTAAAAAAGCGCTTTGAGCTTTAACTGATACTGGTAAACACTAATGCAACCTTGGTCGTAACGGTATTGCTACTGCGTACCCCCTCGACCATCATCAGGCCCCGATATAATGACAACAACGTAGGGCTGAACCCGCTGCGATATGACGACAACCCCTGCTACTTTGATTGTGGTCGACGATGACCCGGAAATTTGTGAACTGCTCGCGGACTACCTGGGGCGGCACGGTTACCGGGTATTTACGGCGGATGGTGCCCAAGCGCTGCATTCGCTGCGCGCTGAACATACCCCCGACTTGCTGATAGTCGATTTAATGCTCCCCGGTGACGACGGCTTTACCATCTGCCGCGACGTCCGAAAGCACAGCGATGTGCCGATTATCATGTTGACCGCCAGTGCCGATGAGACCGACCGTATTCTAGGCCTTGAACTGGGTGCGGATGACTACTTGGGCAAGCCGTTTAATCCCCGCGAACTGCTGGCGCGCATCAAAGCGGTGCTCCGCCGTACCCGCAGTGCTCCGCCAGCGTTGCCCGCCGGGCAGGCGCGCTGGGTCACTTTCGGCAATTGGCAACTCGACCGTATGACTCGCGAGCTGATTGACCTGGAGGGCGAGCGCGCCGCGCTGTCTGGGGCTGATTTTCAGCTATTGCAGGTGTTTTTAGAGCACCCGGCCAAGGTACTCACCCGGGATGATCTCTACGCGCTTACCCGGGGACGGGATGCACCGCCGCTTGATCGCTCCATTGATGTCCACGTTTGCCGCTTGCGCCAACGGCTGGGGGAAGACGCCCAACACTCGCAGCTGATTCGTACGGTGCGTGGCGCGGGCTACGTATTAACCGCCCAGGTCGATGCATTAACGTGAAACAAGTGGGCTGGGCCGAGACCAGGCGGCGTTTATCCAGACGAGTAGCCCGCTGGCTGCCGGCGTCGCTGCGCGGGCGCTTTGTGATCATCATGATCGCCGGAGTGCTGGTCGCCCAAGGGGCCAGCTACGCGATCTGGACTTCTCAGGTGCGCTCCAGCCACTTGGCTCAGTTGGATGAGCTGTCCACCAATATGGCGTTTAGCATCGCCTCCACCATTAAGTTTTTCCGCTCACTGCCCGTTGACTACCGCCACATCGTGCTGGATCAGCTGCGTAATATGGGCGGCACGCGTTTTTTCGTCAGCGTTAACGAGCGCAGGCTCACCATCGACGATATCGGTTCGGGCCCGGAGAAAGAGGTGGTAGTGAACAACGTGCGCTCGGTGCTCACCCAGCAGCTCAATATCGATGATGTGGTTGTCGAGTTCTCCCGCCCGGAAAACCTGCGGGTGCTGAATAATGAAGTGCTGCTCTATGATCTGCCGCCGCGCTGGGGGCAGCACAGCCTGCTGATGGAACCGCTTTCGCCGCCGATTCTGGTCGTTCAACTGGAGCTTGCCCCGGACACCTGGTTGTATGTCGCCACGCTGCTGGGCGTACCGGATATTTTCAGCGGCTATCGCTGGCTCTCCGAAGAGCGTTTGCTGGTCGGGTTACTGGTGCTGCTGAGTGTGCTGGCGCTTTCGCTATTGGGCATAACCAGCGTGACCCGGCCCCTTGCGCGACTTTCGCGGGCAGCCAATCAGTTGGGGGATGATTTGGATATGCCGCCGCTCAAAGAGAGCGGCCCCAAAGAAGTCGCTGCCACCGCCGTGGCGTTCAACCGGATGCAGCGGCGCATCCGCGAGCAGATTGAGGAGCGTGAGCGGCTCTTCTCGGCGATTTCCCATGATTTAAAAACGCCGTTAACCCGGATGCGCCTGCGCGCCGAAATGCTCGAGGATGATTACCAGCGAGAGCGCTTTTGCGCTTCATTGGATGAGCTGGATAGCCTCGTTAAAGGCGCTTTGGCCTCGGTAAAAGGCTTGGACCTGCACGAAGAGCCCGCATCGGTTGATCTTACGCACATGGTCGAAGAGCTAGCCGAAGAGCTTAGCCTGCAGGGCGGTAAGGTCACTATCGAGATTAAAAGCGGTCACCCTATTGCACCGCTGGTTGCCAAACCGCTGGCGCTTAAGCGCTGTCTGGCGAATCTGCTTGAGAATGCCGTGTTCTATGGTAAGCAGGCCGAGGTAGAACTGGTTGATCACGGTAACGTTGTCACTCTGCACATTCGCGATCACGGCCCCGGCATCCCAGAAGAGCAGTTGGGGCGGGTGTTTTCGCCCTTTGTGCGCCTGGAGCCCTCGCGCAGCCGACATACTGGCGGAAGTGGCCTGGGGCTAGGAATCGCTAGGCACATTGCCCGCGCCCACGGCGGCGATATCACCCTTTCTAACCATGCCGAGGGTGGGCTGGTGGTAACGCTCACGCTACCCCGCCAGAAAACTATTACAGGTTTGTAATAAACCGCCAATACTTTGCAGTACTCGGTAACTCCCGTTGACGCAGCCCTTGGCGTAATCTCATGGAGGTCGCATGTCCGAGAGGACAATAACAATATAAGGAGTGACTCCATGTCGACGTTTCAGAAGACGACCCTCGCGCTTGCTCTGGCAGGTGCTACGCTCGCCACCACCGCTCAAGCGAATGAAGTCGAAGTGCTGCACTGGTGGACGTCCGGCGGCGAAGCTCGCGCTGCCAACGTGCTTAAAGAATTAATGGAAGCCGAAGGCTACGGCTGGCAGGATTTTGCGGTAGCCGGTGGCGGCGGTGAAACCGCCATGACGGTGCTCAAATCCCGCGCCATGTCGGGCAACCCGCCTTCAGCAGCCCAAATCAAAGGCCCCGAGATTCAGGAGTGGGGCGAGTTGGGCCTGCTGGGTGACTTGAACAGCGTTGCCGACGCGG
This sequence comes from Vreelandella indica, assembly GCF_037070225.1. Taxonomy (NCBI): domain Bacteria; kingdom Pseudomonadati; phylum Pseudomonadota; class Gammaproteobacteria; order Oceanospirillales; family Halomonadaceae; genus Vreelandella; species Vreelandella indica. Next base: position 89,720 of record NZ_JBANSO010000014.1, on the reverse strand, counting down.
AAGGCTGGGATGAACTGCTGCCGGAAGTCGTGGCCGACATCATGCGTTATGACGGCCAATACGTAGCGGTGCCCGTCAACGTGCATCGGGTAAACTGGCTGTGGGCCAACCCGGACGTACTGGAAGCGGCAGGGGTAGAGATGCCCACTTCGCTGGATGAACTATTCGAGGCAGGCGAGGCGATCCGCGAAGCGGGCTTCGTACCGCTGGCTCACGGCGGTCAGGCTTGGCAGGACGCGACCGTATTTGAAAGCGTGCTGCTGGGCGGCCAAGGCAGCGAGTTTTACCAGCAGGCATTGGTAGATTTGGATCCTGAAGCCCTGGGTGGTGAACAAATGATCGATGCCCTTGAAGACTTCAAGCGTATGCGCGAACTGATGGATGAGGGTATGTCCGGTCGCGACTGGAATATTGCCACTGCGATGGTGATTGAGGGAGTGGCCGGCTTTCAACTGATGGGCGATTGGGCAAAAGGTGAGTTTACTGCCGCAGGTCTGACCGCCGGCGAAGATTATCTTTGTGCCGCGGCGCCGGGCACCGAAGATGCATTCACCTTCAACATCGATAGCCTGGCCATGTTCCGTGTGACCGACGACGAAGAGCTGGAAGCGCAACAGGCGCTTGCCCGCTTGGTACTTGAACCTACTTTCCAGGAAGCGTTTAACCTTGCCAAGGGTTCAATCCCGGCGCGGCCTGATCTGGATATGAGCGAATTCGATAGCTGTGCCCAGCAGTCATTGGCCGATTTTCAGCGGACCGCCGAAGAGGGTGGCCTAGTGCCGAGTATGGCTCACGGAATGGCCGTACGTGCGGACGTACAGGGCGCCATTTTCGATGTGGTCACTAACTACTTCAATGACGCCGATATGCCCGCTGAAGAAGCAGCAGAACGTATGGTGAGCGCCGCCGAAGCGGCCTCTTTCTAGATTTTCTAGCGCTTGCGTTCTCCAGGCGTCGCCGCAACGGCGGCGCCTATTCTGCTTAGCAAGAACACTATTTTGCTTAGTAAGAACATTATGCTGCTTGGCAAGGACACTTCTCCATGAGAGATCCCCTCCCCATGAAAAATACTTCTGCGACGCCTTTAGGGGCTGGCGCTAAGCGGTCGACGCCCTCCGGTGGTTTGCAGGCGTGGCTGCCGCGCCTGGTGCTGGCACCGTCGGTGGCCATTTCGCTGTTCTTTGTTTACGGCTTCATGCTGTGGACGTTCGTGCTCTCGCTAACCAGCTCGCGCATGCTGCCCAGCTACGACTTTGTCGGCTTTGGCCAGTATTCACGCCTGATGGCCAATGAGCGCTGGTGGGTCGCCTCGACCAACCTGATGATTTTTGGCGTGTTGTTCGTGGTGATATGCCTGGTGATTGGTTCGCTGCTGGCCATTCTGCTCGACCAGAAAATTCGACAGGAAGGCGCGCTGCGCACGATTTACCTCTACCCCATGGCGCTGTCGTTTATCGTGACCGGGGTGGTGTGGAAGTGGCTACTTAATCCGCAGTTGGGTATCCAGGCCATGGTCCAGAGTTGGGGCTTTGAATCGTTTCGTTTTGACTGGATCACTGACCCGGATATGGCGATTTATACCCTGGTGATTGCCGCCGTATGGCAGGCGTCAGGCTTTGTGATGGCGCTCTTTTTAGCCGGCCTGCGGGGCATCGACGACAGTATTGTGAAAGCAGCCCAGTTGGACGGTGCCAGCCTGCCGAGGATTTATTGGCGCGTAGTGATGCCTTGCCTGCGCCCCGTGGTGTTCAGCGCGGTGATGATACTGGCCCATATTGCCATCAAGAGTTTTGACCTGGTCGTCGCGCTCACTGGTGGCGGGCCTGGCTACGCCACCGATCTACCCGCCACCTTTATGTACGCCCACGCCTTTACCCGGGCGCAAATAGGCTTGGGCTCTGCCAGCGCCATGCTGATGTTGGGCGGCGTGCTGGCGATTTTGATTCCTTACCTCTACTCCGAATTAAGGAGCCGCAAGCATGGCTAATGTGATTCGTCGTCAGACGCCCGCTGCGCGGCTGGCCCGTGGTCTGCTTTACGGCGTGCTGATACTCGCCGCGCTGTTCTATATTCTACCGCTGGTGGTCATGCTGATGACCTCGGTGAAGCCGCTGAGTGAAATCAGCGCCGGATCGCTGCTCTCATTTCCGCAAAATCCCACTTTCGCGCCGTGGACAAAAGCCTGGGGCGAAGCCTGCACAGGGATGCGTTGCGAGGGGGTGGGCGGCTACTTCTGGAACTCCTTTGCGATTGTGATTCCAGCGGTGCTGATCTCAACCACCATTGGCGCTCTCAACGGCTACGCGCTAACTAAGTGGCGCTTCAAAGGCTCTGAATTAGTCTTCGCGCTAATGCTGTTTGGCTGTTTTATTCCCTTCCAGGTGGTGCTGTTACCCATGGCACAAACCCTCGGCTGGCTGGGTATCTCCAGCTCCCGCGCCGGTTTGATTCTGGTTCACGTGGTATTTGGCATCGCCTTCACCACGCTGTTTTTCCGCAATTTCTACGTGGGTATCCCTAACGAGCTGGTATCGGCGGCGAAGTTGGATGGCGCGGGCTTTTTCCGCATCTTCTGGCGCATTCTACTGCCGGTTTCTGCACCGATTATCGTGGTGTCGGTGATCTGGCAGTTCACCCAAATCTGGAATGACTTCCTGTTTGGCGTGGCGTTTTCAGCCCACAACACCCAGCCCGTTACCGTGGCGCTAAACAATCTGGTGAATACCTCCACCGGCGTGCGCGAGTACAACGTGGATATGGCAGCGGCCATGATTGCCGCATTGCCCACCCTGGTGGTGTACGTGCTGGCGGGAAAATACTTCGTGCGCGGGCTGACAGCCGGTTCCGTTAAAGGCTAATAACAACTAGGTGAGTGGCAAACATATCTAGAAGGTCAGAAGCAGCCCGTAGCGGGGGTCTTTCGCCAGGGATGGCGAAAGTAGCGCCCAGGGATGGGTTCACAGCGCCCCCGCGTAGGGCTGCTTCTGACCAACCCAGATGAATAGAGTTTGTCAGTCGCTTTACAATAGGATTTTCATTATGGCAGCGTTAGAAATCCACAATGTACGCAAAGAGTTCGGCAGCGAGCGGGTGCTCAAAGATGTCAGCATTTCGATCGATTCTGGCGAGTTCCTGATTCTGGTTGGCCCCTCGGGCTGCGGCAAGTCCACGCTGATGAACGCCATTGCGGGGCTAGAGCCGGTGACGTCCGGCAATATCTATATCGATGGCGAAGACGTCACCTGGCGCACCCCCGCGGATCGGGACATCGCCATGGTGTTTCAGTCCTACGCGCTTTACCCCAGCATGACCGTACGCCAGAACATCAGCTTCGGGCTGGAAATGCGCAAGGTGCCCAAACCTGAGCGGGAAGCCGCCGTGGAGCGGGTGGCCGATCTACTGCAGATCACCCATCTGCTGGATCGCAAGCCTGCACAGCTCTCTGGCGGGCAGCGTCAGCGGGTGGCAATGGGGCGAGCCCTGGCCCGGGAGCCCAAGGTCTACCTGTTTGACGAGCCGCTCTCTAATCTGGATGCCAAGCTGCGCGTGGATATGCGCACCGAGATCAAAAAGCTCCACCAGCGCCTGGGCACCACCATTGTTTACGTCACCCATGACCAGGTCGAAGCCATGACCCTGGCGGACTGCATTGCAGTGATGCGCGACGGGCATATCCTGCAGCTCGGCACGCCGGACGAGGTCTACAACAACCCGGTGGATATGTTCGTGGCGGGCTTTATGGGCTCGCCGTCGATGAACTTCATCCGCGCCACGCTGGAGGATGGCAACGGTGGCTATCAACTGCGCATTGCCACACCGGGGGAGGCGGAGTTGGTTCTGCCATGGCCGGAAGCGCGTATCGGCGCAGACATGGCTGAACGGCTTAATGAGCCGGTCATCCTGGGCCTGCGGCCGGAGCACTTCAGCGAAGAGGACGAGCGGTTAACGTCCCAAGCTGAGGGAACACTATTGAGTGCCAATGTGGCGGTGGTAGAGCCTACCGGGGCAGATATCCTGCTGCGTTTACCGCTGGGCGAGCAGGAAGTGACGGCTCGTGTTGGGCCTAAATGTGCGGTAGCCGCCGGGGAGCGCTTGTCGCTGCGTGTCGATATGGGGCGGGCGATTCTATTTGATGCCGAGACCGAGCAGCGTATTGCGTAAACGACGTGGTTCGAACCTGTTGTGAAATAGTAAGGCCCTCTGCTGTAACCAGCAGAGGGCCTTTTTTACAGTTGCCTAAAGGTTTTAGCTGCAGTTATCACTTTCGGATAAGCCGCAACTCGCCATTGAGCGCCTTGATGATCGAGTAGCACAATAGCAACATCACAATCGAGAACGGAATAGCGGTGGCGGTGACCCCTGCCTGAAGCGCGGTCAGACCACCACCGATAAGCAGCACAATCGCGATGAGGCCTTCGATGACTGCCCAGAACATACGCTGTGGCCGCGGAGCGTCGATTTTACCACCGGCGGTGATGGTATCGATAACCAGGGAGCCGGAATCCGAGGAGGTGACAAAGAAGATCAGCGCCAGGACGATACCCAGGGTCGACATTAGGCCCGTCAACGGTAGCTCGTTCAGCATGCCGAACAGCGAAAGCTCGGGTCTGTAGTTGTCGATGACATACTCTTTCACCAGGCTGCCCGCCGGGTCAGCGTAGAGCTGTTCAAGGGCGGTCGAGCCAAAGACGCCCATCCAGATAAAGATAAACATACTGGGAACGAGCAAAACGCAGAGGATAAACTCACGCACCGTGCGCCCCCGGGAAACACGAGCAATAAACATCCCCACGAAAGGTGCCCAGCTAATCCACCACGCCCAGTAGAAAATCGTCCAGGACTGGCGGTAGGCATCGTCTTCACGACCGAAGGGCGCGGAGAGGGGAATAAAGTCCGTCACATAGGTAGTAAGCCCCGACCAGAAGCCGCTTAGTGCCAAAAGCGTGGGGCCAGCGAAGAGCACGAAAAAGAAGAACAGAACGGCCAGGATCATGTTGATCTCGGAGAGCTTCTTCAAACCACCCTCAAGGCCGCGCCAAACCGACACCAGCGCCACCGCCGTTACCAGAATGATGACGATGACCTGGGTTAAGGTGCTGACTTCCAGACCGAAGACAAAGTTCATCCCCGCATTGGCCTGCTGGGCGCCGAGCCCGAGGGACGTTGCCAGCCCGAAGAGGGTGGAAAACACCGCCAGGATATCGATCACATGGCCCCACCAGCCCCAGACACGCTCACCGAGGATAGGAAAGAACGCCGAGCGAATCGAGAACGGTAGGCCCTTGTTATAGGTAAACAGGCCAAGCGCTAGCGCCATGACGATATACACCGCCCAGCCATGGATACCCCAGTGGAGATAGGTGCCGGCAAGCCCTAAGGCACTGGCGTCAGCAATCGCCGCTGGGTTTAGCTCACCATCAGCACCAAACGGGGACTCGACGCCCAAGGGCAGCGAGACATTGGCGTGGTAAACCGGCTCGAGTACGCCGAAGAACAGCAGGCCGATGCCGATGCCTGCGGTGAACAGCATGGCGAACCAGGAGAGGTAGCTGTGATCTGGTCGGGCATCGGCCCCGCCCAGCCTGACGGAGCCATAAGGCAGAACAACCAGTGCTAAGCAGAACAGAATGAAGAAATCGACCAGGATCATGAAATACCAGTCCAGCGTTCCCGTAGAGAAGGCGACAATGGACTGGAAGACGCTTTCCGCACGCTCTGGAAACAGCAGGGTGAGGACGATGAAAATGGCCGAAGCAATCGCGGATACCACAAACACGCGGTTGTGGATGTCGAAACCGATGGGGCCAAGCTGCCCCTTTATATTATCCTGCCCGACGACATAGTCGGTTTGCATGTCGCTCGCTTCTGAAGGCGACTCAGGATTGTTGGGATTGTTCATGAACTACGTCTCCTCATTGGAGGATGCTATGTTAAACATCCATCATGAGGATAAATAGCGTTGATTCCCATTTTGTGGCCAAAAACATGGGTGTTGTGGTTACTTCATTGGCTGCTCTGCGGAACCGTTTCTTTATCCAGCCGTTTGATCTGCCGCCAAAGGTCTTGGCGAAGGTCGGCGATCTTGGGTTGCTCATCGGGGGTGAAAGGCACAGGGCGGCAGAGGCGCTGGGCACGCAATCCCAGCCTTGCGCTTAGAAGCCCGGTGGCCAGGCCCTGACCGGCGCGAGCGGAAAGGCGGCTGGCTAAATCCAGCGAGAGCATATCCATGCTGGCGTCGGTGGCCAGTTCGCTAGCCCCAGCAAAGGCCATGTTGTGCAGCACGTTACGAAATAGCCGCAGGCGGCTGGCGTAGCCCAGCTCAAGGCCATACAGGCGGCAGAGCCTGTCTACCATCGCCAAACTCCGCCAGGCCACCAGCGCCATATCCACCAGCGTTAGCGGGCTGATGGCCACCATAATCGCGGTTTCCCCGGACATTCGGGTAATCAGGCGCTGGGCTTCACGGTCGCGTGGTGCCAGCAGGTGGTAGCGCAGCAGCGTTTGGATCTCTTCCCCGCTATGGTGCGGCTGACTGGCGCGTTGAAACGCCAGCCAATGCGGATCGTCATCGGCAAGTTTAAGCTGACGTCTCAACTGCTCGGCCATGGCCCGCGCCTGTTTGGGTGAGCGCAGCGGCAGCTCGGCTAAATCAACGCGCAGTTTGTCGTGGCGCTTAAGGCGCCGTAAACGGCCCAGCTCTTTGAGCAGAGACATCGCGCCTAATCCAATCAAGCTGATGCCGAACAGTTGCCAAGCGATGGCGAGCCACTGGGATTGAGCCAGGGCGTCGGGGATACCGGTAACCAGCTCTGCAGTACCTAGCCCGGCACCACCCACTAGAGCGAATAGCAGTCCCCAGCGGCGTTTGCGCGGCGCACCTAAACTGGCTGCAGGTAAGGCTTTATCTTCTGGAAGGGGCGCCAAGGGATGGTGCTCGCTGGTGCCAGCAAAGGCTTCACGCTGGCGCAAACTCGAAGCCGCTTCGGCAGCCTCTTCTGGCATGTCATCCAGCGTAAAGTGACGCCGTGGCTGTGGGGTGGTCATGTCAGTTTGTCTCCAATCAGCCAGTCAATGGCGGCGTCCATGCGAATATGATCCAGCGCTTCCGAGGTGTTTTGCATCGGGCGAAAGCCGGGAAAGTCGAAGCCCTGCTGCTGCCAAAAATCGGCAGTGGGAAGCCGGGCGGGCACATCGCCGGGGTAAACCAGTACGTCCTCCCCCTCCAGGGTCGTGCCGCGTAGAGCTGGTGAGCGCTTACCTTCGTGGGTGACTTCGCGGGCCTCGGTGGCGCGAATGGAGGCCAGAGAAAACGCTTTGACCGGGACATTGGCAAAGCGCAGGTCTTTCAATGGTTCCGCCAGCAAGGCCTCTAGCAGCTGTACCACATGGCCGTGTTGGTCGGGAGTGACATGGTCGGCCTTGGTGGCCGCAATCGCCAGCCGGTCAATTTTAGGCGCGAACAGGCGCGTGAGCAGGCTGCGCTTGCCGTAGTCGAAGCTGTGCATTAACTGGCGCAGGGCGCGGGAAAGATCTTCAAACCGTTCAGGCCCGGCATTGAGCGCGCCAAGCACATCCACCAGTACGATCTGGCGGTCAAAGCGGCGGAAGTGATCGCGATAAAAGGGTTTCACCACCTGCTGCTGGTAGTAGCGAAAGCGCGCCGCCAGGGTAGCGTAAAGGCTGTTGGCGGGCAGTGCTTCCAGCGCTTCTCTGGAGGTATTGAGTTGAGTTGAATTAAGCTGCGGTAGCGGGAAAAACTGCAGTACAGGCGCCCCTTGCAGCTCACCCGGCAGCAAAAAACGCCCTGGCTGCAGGTCGGAGAAACCGGCCTTTTTGGCACGGCGCAGGCCCTGGGCGTACTCTTCGGCCAGAGCGGCAAGCTGAGCCTCATCCGCCTCGCTTGCCGGGTCGAGCTGTTCGACCGCTGCCAGCCACTCACTGAAAAGGCCTCGGCGCTGTTCGCCTGCGTATAGCGCCTGAGCCTGGCTCCAGCTGTAAAAGTCATGCTGCAACAGCGGTAAATCGAGCAACCACTCGCCGGGGTAGTCGAATAGATCCAGGGTAAGGTGGGCAATTTCAGGGGTTAGCCAGCCGCTGCGGGCAGGGCGGTAACGCAGTTGCAAGCGCAGTTCACTGATCCCGCGTGTGGGCTCCGGCCAGCGGGGCGGTGTATCGCGTAGGGCAGCCATGCCCGGGTCGTAAGGAAAGCGTGGGACGCCCAAATCGGGCTGGTTGAGCCGCTGGGCACCCAGCAGGCGGCCTTCACGGGCAGCGGGCAGTAAATCGAGACGCGCTTCTACGCCGGCATGGCGCAGTTGATTGACCAGCGAGGTCAAAAAAGCGGTTTTGCCTGCTTGCGAGAGGCCCGTTACCGCTAAGCGCAACTGGCGATCCCGGCCTCGCTCTAACAAATTGCTCAGTTCGCGACTTAACGGCTGACGCATCCTTTCGATCCCTTTATGGCTCTTGCCAACTTAACGCTATCCCGGCTCTCTTTAAAACAAGCCGGACTGCATGACCATTACTGGCGAAACATTAATAGTAGCTGTGAAAGCATCGGTAGGGTGGCAATCAAAAAGCCGACCCCCGCCAGCGTGTAGCCCGGCCAGCGGCGAGTCATTTTTTGCGCCAAGGTAAGACCCACTAAACACACCACCATGCCGATTAAATTAAAGGCTAGCGTAGCGGCCTCAAGCCATTGCTGCGGATCCATCGGATCTCCCTAGCTCAAATGAAAGTGAGCGCATGATAGCAAAATATTGATGAACCGAAGGTTAACCGCGGCTTAGGGTAGTACCTAATAAGTGTTGCGCACCGGGTACCAACCAAACCGGGTCTAGGCGCGTATTGGCAGCTTCAACGCAGATAAAATGGCGTGCCGCGTCAGCGGGTGTATCGCCAGGAAGGTCGTTGTTGGGGTGCCACACCACGGTGGAGTCGCTGGACTGCTTGCCGATGCGCAGGCTGCGCTCGCCATCGTTGAGCAGCACGGCTTCATTGGTATGGTAAATGCGGTCAATGGCACCTTGAACGGCCAGCGTACCTTGCTGTTCACTTTCGGCAAAGTCGCGCAGTTTGTCGAGATAGCGGGCGCCGGAAAGACCTTCCAGGCGGCACTGATGAATATCGGCAACGGCGAGGTAGGTGTGCAGTGCGCCGCTGGTTTTAACGGGCGTCTCGCCGATGTTTTCGCTGATCAACTCAACGTTAAGCCGCTGTGCATTGGCTTGCACCACCAAACGTGCCGTGAGCTGAGTATGCAGGCGCTGCTCGGGAGAGAGATGGACTTCAATGCCTTCGGCATGCTCATCGACAGCATCCAGACGCCAGGCCGCGTGACGGGCGAGGCCATGAAACGGGCCGTCGCGATTGGGGCTCTCATCGGCATAGCGCTCGTCAGCAAACCACGGCCAGCAGAGCGGAATACCGCCGCGGATAGCCCCTGGCAGCGCTTGTGGGGTCGGTGTCAGCCATAGCCAATCGGTGTCGCCCTGTGGGCAGAAATGCAGCACCTGAGCACCCTGTAGGCTAATCGCTAACTCTCCCCAAGGCATGTTGAAAAGCACTACGTCGCGGCCTTCCCATTTGGCCGTTTGCTGACCATCTGTGCTTTTAAGCAGTTGTTTGAGCGAGTCGGGGATCATGAATTTTCCTTTAAGAGTTGCCAAGCATCTACACCGATAGACGCCGAACAGTAACGCTGTGTGCTATGGTAGAACAAGCACGACTGATAGGTAAAACGCGTACTAACATACGTAACTAATGTACGTAGCTAAAACCCGTAAATGAAATCCCGTAAATGAAATAGTAAGGAGACTATATGGGCTTTATTGCATGGTTAATCATTGGTGGCCTGGCTGGTTGGATTGCCGGCAACATCATGCGCGGTGGCGGTTTCGGCATCCTGGGTAATATTGGTGTGGGCATCGTTGGTGCGCTTGTGGGTGGTTTCTTGTTCAGCCTTTTAGGCCTCTCTTCCGGTGGTTTTATCGGTTCGCTGGTCACTGCAACGGTAGGGGCCGTGGTGCTCTTGTGGGTGATTAGTAAGGTCAAAAAAGCGTAGCTGTTTAGCTGTGACCCGTTTGACGACCGCCCGGCCTTGTGCCGGGCGGTGTCGTTTATACAGATGCTATCGGTGTTCGGGCCACTTTCCGTTACACTAGGCGGCTTTATTCCGGCGCTTTGCTGGTAGCGACCCTGTGTTAGTTGGTGGTGATACTATGCTTTTTCGAGGTGCCTCTTGATCGACGCGTTAAATGCCTGGTGGGCCCAACAGCTTGTGCTGTGTGATTGGGCGTTTACTCCTCATCCGCTGGCGGTCGATGCAGGTGCTGCTGAGCAGCGTTTGCTGCAACTGGGAATTACCGATCGGGGGGAGCTGGCCGAGCAACTGTTCCACGGCCTGGGTGCCCCTGCAGGTCGTGCCGATCGGCTATTGGGCGCGCTCGAGTGGGCTGCGCTTGCTGGCGCGGCGGGCTGGTTAGAAGCAGATCAGTCACGCGCCTGGGCGCACCATTTAACGCGGCGTATTACCCGCGATTACAGCGATCTGCGCGCATGGCTCGCCGATCTGCGTCGCGCCCTGGGCGTAAGAGGTTGGGAAGGTGGCGCTGATGACCGCTTTATCGATGCCTGCCAGGCGCTGGCCAATCTCGAAACCGATGGCGAAGGTGTTACTTGGGAAACACTTGAACATGCCCTGACGAAACTGCCTGCCCCTTCTTCTCTATGGCCGCAACAGCCAGCGGCTCAGAGCTGGCGACTATGCGCGCTGTTTCGGCCGATCATCGTCTACCCTGCAAGCCAAACCGACTGGCCCGACGCCGCTGAGTGGCTGGCCCACGTGTGGGATGTCCATGACCGCGATGCGCTGCTGGGGGTAATGTTGTGGCTAGGCGCCCAAGGCGAGCGCCAGCGCTGGGATATAGAAGCCCGCGAACTATTGAGTATGGACGGCGCTCAGCGTATGGAGTGGCAGCGCAGCGTGGTGGAGGAGTCGCCCTATGCGCCGGTGCTGAATAAATTTGTTAGCCAGGGTGAGCCGCTGGAGTGGGCTGCCTGGGATTGGCTACGGCTTGTCGAGCTTGCCTGGGCAGGCGCCTGCTGTGGTTGGCTCAGCCAAGAGGAAGCCGATGACTTGGCGGGACATGCCGCCGATTTGATCAGCCGCCGCTATCATGACTGGTACGCGGTTCTTAACGCTTACGGTCGGGGACAGAGTCTGTTTGATGGTATTGACCGCCGAGGGAAAACACCCAGCGAGCGGCATCAGCTACTGCTGCACAGCGCTTATAGCCCCTGGAAACGTCCGCCGGGGGAACTGTTGGATGAGCCCACGCGGAAGGCCTCTCAAGCGCGCATTCGCCAATGGCGTAATACGCCCCATCACTGGCTGCTGGCGCTGGCCAGCGTGCGTGAACCGGATGTGATGCTGCGCCAAATAGACCCGTCAGCCGCACTACCGGAAGAGCAGCGAGCCGATGCGGCGCTTTATTTGCAGGAGTCATTGGGTCTGCACGCCGACGAAGGTGCCCATGCATTGGCGCGCTACTGGTTACCCGCTCAGGCGCATCATCTTAATCAACTGGCAGCCGACGCGGTGCATGGCGTTTTGCCACCCTCACAAAGCTGGTTCGGCCAGCCGACTCCGGAAGAGCTTAAGCAGCGTAATGCCGTCAAGGGTGTGAGCCGTCACGCGGCGACTATCCATATGGCTGAGAAGTTCGCCTTCTATCTGCATATGTCCCTTGATAGCGGCTTATTGGATCGCGGGCCATTGATGGAGTATGCCAGTGCGCTGCGCAGCTGCCTGTGTCGATTTTACCCCAATGCCAAGCGCTTGTTAGACGCCTGGTTTGCGTGGGAGAGCTGCCTGCCTGAGCCCGAGCATGCATCGTTAATTAACGAAATTATTTGGCATATTGAAGACCCAGGCAGCCTGTTCCACTGGTTGGATTGGCGCCACGACGCCTGGCGTGAGCCGGGCAGTCGGCCCACCTTAAGCCACTTCACGGCCATGTCGCTGGTCGGGCCTTTAAACAGTGCCGTATGGAGTGAACCACAGCCCGAAAGCGCCCGTGAGTGCGCTGAAATTCGCGAGTGGGTAGAGAGCCATTACCACTTGAGCAGTGCTGGGGATATGCAGGAATTTTTGACCTACATGCTCGAGGCGGGGGATCGCCAGGAGTATCAGATTAACTACGCTCCTTACACCCTCAATACCGAACGTTTAAGCGCTGAAATCGCCATTCTTGAATCTGGCGACTGTGCTGAAGACGAGCGCCACCATCTGCTTCGTTTACGTCGGGTACGCGACAACGAAGATGGCTGTAATGACGTCGATATGGCGGCCTGGGATATTGCCCAACTGGTCGATCTGGCGATTGCCGCACGGCAGCTTGGTTGGCTAGATAGCGCTGCGTTTGCCACCTTATTGGATCGCGCTTATCAGCTTGCGGCGGATCACTACGCCGGGTGGCAAGAGTATGCCATGGGCATGTACGCTGGCTTCTCATTTTTTATGGGCGAAACCCCAGAGCGAGAGAGCTTTTTAGCCGGTTTTCGTCAGGCGTTGGTGGCCTGGGTATGCGGTGCGCCGGTGCTAGCTGGGCCGTGGGTGAGCCTGGATTTTCCCGGCAATAAACCGCGCCATTTTGCGCCGTTGCATATAGATACATTGCCTGGTGATCAGCGCACCTTACATTGAGGCTCGCCAAGCATAGGATAACTAGCTTATAGTCGTGCGAGGAAAAATGATTTTTGTCATACCATCCCTTTATTCTATGTGTCGAGGTTAATCGCATGGTTGCGTTGCCACGCCCCGCTGTGACCGCTGTACGTGTTGTAAGTGTTTGTTTTATAGTGACATTGGTGGCTGGTTGCGCAGGCTCGACACGACAGAGCAACATGCAGGCCCCAGAGAATTACTTTTCGATGACGCTACCGGGAATGGGCGCTAACCCGCAAATGTCACCGGTTGATCCCATCGATGCGCAATTGCGCAGTATGCAAGTCCCGCCGCCAACAGTGATTCGTGAGGCGCTGCTGGCCCAGCACCAGCGCTGGGCAGGAACGCCTTACCGGATTGGCGGCACGACAGAAAGAGGGATTGACTGTTCGGCGCTGGTTCGCAATGTTTACCGTGACACCTTTAATTTAGAGTTACCGCGCTCCACTAGGGGGCAAATACACGAGGGACGCCCGATCGACCGCCAAGAGCTGCAGGCGGGCGATCTGGTGTTCTTCAGCCCCCCAGGTCGATATAACCATGTCGGCATTTATGTCGGTAATGGCTATTTTCTGCATGCCTCGACCTCGAAAGGGGTGATTATTTCCAGCTTGGATAATAGTTACTGGCGACGTTACTACTGGCAGGCGCGTCGTGCCCTGGAGCCAACGCATTTGGCCCAGCTAAGCGGAAGTGTTTTCTAGCCGTCAGGCCTCTCACTTTTTAGTTAGGAACGGCATGATTGAAGCCAAAACGCGCGCCTGGTGGCGCGCCACCTTGGCGCTTTGCCTCGGCTCATTTCTTGTTTTTATTAATCTCTATGCACCGCAGCCGCTGTTGCCTGGGTTAAAGGAGACGTACGATGTCTCGACCCTGGGCGTCAGCCTGCTCATGTCCGTATCGACCCTCTCTCTCGCCTTGGCACTGCTGGTATTCGGTCCCCTTTCGGATGCCATCGGTCGCGAAGGTATCATGCGTATAACCTTGCTGCTGGCAGGGGGCTGCTCCATTGCTTTGGCCTTCGCGCCCACCTTTGAAAGCTTGTTACTGCTTCGACTGGTGCAGGGCTTTGTGCTGGGTGGACTGCCAGCAGTGGCGATCGCCTGGATGGGCGATGAGTTTGAGAAGCCAGCGCTATTAAGTGCAGTAGGGCTCTATATTGGCGCGAATTCGCTCGGCGGGATCAGTGGGCGTATTGTCGGTGGGGCCGCTGCCGAAATAGGAGGCCCCACTGCGGCATTTTTAGCGGTAGGTATCATGACGCTAATCGGCTGCATCGTCTTTTGGCGGTTGTTACCCAATAGTCGCGCCTTTACTCCCCAGCGCTTTGAGCTGCGTAAAGCGGCAAGCGATTTAGTCAGTCATCTGCGCAACCCGGTGCTGCTTGCCGCGTACTGCTTGGGTGGCATTAATTTCCTGATATTTATCAACCAATACAGTTACATCACCTTCCGGTTAGCGGCGGCCCCCTATCAACTGGCGGCCAGCGGTTTGGGGCTGATTTTCTTAACCTATCTAGGCGGCACTTTTGGGTCGATGATTTCCGGTCGATTGGCAGGACGTCTTTCGCCAGCGGCATGCATGATGATGGGGGTGGTGATTTTAATGCTGGGCACGGCAATCACCTTACCTGAGTCGCTAGTACTGATTATTGTCGGCTTGAGCATCAATGCCTTCGGCTTTTTCCTGGCGCACTCGTTGGCTTCCAGTTGGGTGGGGCGTTATGCTCAGGGCGCCCGGGGCAGCGCCTCGGCGCTCTATCTGGTGTTCTACTACGTGGGTGCCAGTTTGGGTGGCTTCTGGCTGGAGCCGTTCTGGCGCTGGGCCGGCTGGGCGGGGGTGAGCATTGGCTCGTGGTTACTGCTAAGCATTACGCTAATGATCGCCTTTGGCCTCTGGCGCTTTGAACGTCGCCAAGCGGTTAGCTAACTTTTTCAACTACCATGGCTTCAGTTGACTACCGCTTAAGTGCAAGCGCTGTGGGCAAAGCCGTTCCAGTAGTGCGTTGTCGTGACTAATCACCAGCACGCCAAGCTGGCGTTGTTCCGCTTCCTGTTTTAGCGCCTGCCACAGTTCAAGTTGAGTGATGGGGTCGAGCATCGTTGAGATTTCATCGGCGATTAGAAAGCGTACCTCTGGTGCAAGGGCGCGCAATACACATACCCGCTGTAGCTCTCCCCCTGATAACGATTGTGGAAAGCGAGATAGCCAGCTTGGCTGCACGCCAAACGCCTGGCACTGGGTTTCAGTAGGCGTCCACGCTTCGCGTAAAATCTTGCCGACTCGCCATCGGGGGTTTACCGCCAGCTCCGGCGATTGCGGCAGCCATTGAACGGGCTGTATACCGCTTTTCGGCAGAGCCTTACCATCTAAGCTTACCTCTCCTTCAAACGGAGCTAAGTAGCCTGCCAGTAGTTTGCCCAACGTCGATTTGCCTGCCCCCGAGTCACCGCTCAATCCTACCCACTGGCCCGCGTTCAGCCTGAGTGAAACGGAATCAAACAAAGGCGCATCAGGTGAGAAATGAAAGCTAAGCTGGCGCGCTTCAAGCAACGGTGGCCTCCTGTTCCGTCTGTTGTGTTTGGCATGCCGCGTGGCTCGAAAAGTCATTGTCGGGTAGTGCTAACCACAATGCCTGGGAATAAGCATTGGCAAGCGAAGCGCCGCTGCCTTTAAAGGCGTCGGCCGGGGCCGTTTCGACCTGCTGGCCGTCGCGCATAATGGTAACGAGATCAGCAATCGGCAGGGCGTGGCGCAGGTCGTGGGTAATTAATATTACTGTTTTTCCTCGGTCAGCCAGTCCGCGCAGCGCATCCAAAACACGCTGGCGCTGGAGAGGGTCAAGGCCCACGGTGGGCTCATCAGCAATCACCAGTTGGGCCTGGCTGACATGGGCCATCGCCGTCAATACACGGCGGGCCATCCCGCCGGAAAGCTCGTGGGCGTAGGCCTGCTGGGCGCGAGCATCTAGCTGGTAGTGGTCTAAGGCTTGTTGGGCGGAGTGTCGAGCGTGACGCGACAATTGTCCGGCGCGCTGGGCCGCCCAGGTCACTTGGCGCTGGGTGCGCACCAGTGGGTCGAGTGCGTTAAGCGACTGAGGAATAAGCGCCAGCTCCCGGCCGCGAAGCTGGCGCTGGCGAGCTTCGTCGAGCGGTGTTCCTTGGTAGGCAAGCTGGCCATTCAAACGCGCAGATGAGGGTAGTAGGCCCATAATCGCATAGGCCAACAGACTTTTTCCGGCGCCGGAGGCGCCCACCACTGCATGTACCTCCCCAGAGCAAAACGTTAGCGAAAATTCATTCAGGCAGGTGGCCCATTCACGCTTCCACCTGGAGGCATATAGCGGTAGCTGTAGCGACAGCCGATCAATCGTTAACACGGTAAACTTCCCATCAGTAATCTCCTTGAAAGCGCTAAAGGGCTCGGCGTAGATGAGTGGAAAGGCGCTCGAATCCCAGCACCATCAACAGCAGCCCCAGGCCCGGAAATACCCCCAGCCACCAGTAACCGCCGCTTAAATAGCGCATGGCATCGGCCAGCAGTACGCCAATAGCGGGCTGGCTGGGGCTCAAGCCAAAGCCCAAAAAGGTCAATGCCGCTTCGTGGAGAATGGCATGAGGGAACAGCAGTAGGGCGCCGACCAAACAGTGGGGAATCAGGTGGGGTAACAGGTGGCCGTGGAGCACAAACCAGCGTGATTTACCTAGCGCCTGGGAAATTCGCACATAGGGGGCCTGGCGCAATTGCCAAAGCTCCGCGCGCAGCACTCGGGCAAGGCTTGGCCAGTGGGTCACCGCCACGGCAATAATCACCGCCTGGGTGCCGCCGCCCAGCGCAAAGGCAATTAGTATTAATAAAATGAGATGCGGTACGCTAAGCAGCGTATCAATCAGCAAACTTACCAGTGTATCCAGCCGAGACGAAAGCGTGGCTAGGGCGGCCAAGCTCAGCGCAATCAGCGTACTCAGTAGAGCGGCCAGGCAGCCCACCCAAAAGCTAAGTGCCAGCCCCGCCAGCGTGCGCGCCCAGAGCTCCCGGCCCAACGCGTCAGTGCCGAGCCAGTGATCAACGCTGGGCGGCGCTAGTCGAGCATCAAACTGCATCTGCTGGGGCGAATCGCCCAGCAGCCACTGGCTAGCGATTAACCCCAACACCAGCAGGGTGGTAACGACCAGGCTGAGTGCGGCACGAAGTCGTGGCTGTGAATAGAGATTGGGTGGTGGATAGCTGGGTGGTTGGCCTGAGTTCATAGGCCACCTGACGTCATGCGCGGGTCGATAGCGCTATACAGGCTATCGGCGATCATATTACCGACACTAACAAATAGCGCGGTAAAGAGCGCAATACCCAGCAGTAGGGGAACGTCGCTACGCAAGCCCGCTGCTACGGTGGCTTGCCCTAAACCGGGGTAAGCAAAGACTTGCTCGATTAGAATCGAGCCGCCAAAGAGCTCCCCCAGCGAAGCAAATGCAAGCGTAATCGCCGGTAAGCTGGCGTGACGGACGCCGTGCCGCCAAGCGATATCAAACCGGCTAGCGCCCTGGGCGAAGGCGTGGGTCGCTACCTCAGAGCGCATTAACTCCAGCATGCGTGTGCGAGTATGCAGGGTAATATTGGCGATGCCCAGCAGTGCCAGCGTGATGGCCGGCAGCAGCAGATGATGCAATCGGGAGGCAAGGGTGACATCTTGATTCAAAACTCCAGTGGGGCCTGCGCAGCAGGGGGGTGTCCAACCCAGGGTCACCGAAAATAGCAGCACGGCGACTATTGCCAGCCAAAAAGCAGGCGTGGAGGCGGTAATATAGGCGTAGCTACTAATGAGGTTATCCAGCGTGGAGCCCTCTTTAGCGCCTGCCGCAACGCCGAGACTAAACCCCAGCAGCGCTGCGAGTAGCCATGCGCTGCCCAGCAGCATGATTGAGCGTTGAAATCGCTGGCCGATAACCTCGCTGACTGGCTGGTTATAAACATGACTCCAGCCTAAATCACCGCTTACCAACTGGCGCAACCAATGCCCAAATTGAACGGCGGGTGGCGCATCGAATCCCCAGCGTTCGGCAATCAGGGCACGCTGTTCCGGGCTTACCTGCGCCATCTGTGGCCCAAGGTAGGCATCCACGGGGTCGACGGGCGAGACCATCATCAGACCAAATGACACCAGGGCTACGCACAGCAGCACTAGCGTCAGGCGGCCAAGACGCCTTGCGATACGCGGGATTAATTGCATGCCCAGCGCCATTCAAGCAGATTAGCGGTGATGGGCCAGCCGTGGCCGTGGGGCGCAATGCCAAGCTCGCCAACGTCTAAACAGGTGTTGGCGAAGTAAGCGTGTTCAAGGTTAACCAGCCACGCCCAGCTGCTATCGCCGCGTACGCCATAGCCAGTGGTGCCATCCCATTGGGCAGCGCGCCAGTACTGGTTAGCTTCTTCAATACTCTTCGCAGCCTGGGCGGCATCTAAGTATGTATCCACTTCAGCGTTGGCGTAGAGGCCGCTGTTATAAAAACCGTTACCGGCATGCTGACTGTGGAAAAGGTAGTAGACCTCCTGGGGGCTGCGACTGCCAAAACCGAATAGGATGGCGTCCTGATGAAGCGCTTCACGCTGGATTTCATCCCAGTGGCGGCCTGTTGGCTGCATCTCGATGCCCAATGGTCGAACCATCTCGGCACTCACTTCCGCAAGCAGTTGACGGGTGGTATCGCTTGAGGGGTAGGTAAGCCGAAAGCGAGCGGGTAGGCCATCTTTATAGCGCAGGCCGTCGTCGCGCAGGTTCCAGCCTGCTGCGTCGAGAAGCTTCTCAGCGCGGGCAATATTAGGTGCTTCAACTCGCTCGTCTTCACTGCTCCAAGGGAGCCCATCGGCAGGGCCGTAAGCGGGGCGGCCGTAGCCATGCAACGCCACCTCTACCAATGTCTTTCTGTCCACGGCGAGGTTAATCGCCTGACGAATCGCAAGATCCGCGGTCACGTCGTTGCCAATCGGTGCGCCGGAAGCGGCGTGTTCGCCATTTGCAGGCTGCATGGGGAAAAGAATGCCGCGATTATCGACGCTCTCCATGGTGACCCGTTGCATATGCCCAGGCACATTGGCCGCCAACGCCGGTGGAATGGATGCGATATCGACTTGGCCTGCATGGGCCGCACTGAGCGTGGCGTCTTCATTGGTAAACAGAAATATCAGGCGATCGAAGGCGGGGGCAGGGCCGTAAAAATAGGGATTTCGTTCAACTATCAGCTGTTCGCCTTCCTGCCACTCCATCAGTTGATAGGGGCCAGAGCCTAAGGGATGTCGGCCGTATTGCTCGCTATAGCCGTTATCCCGCTCGGCGTGGGGCACAATGCCCAGCGTCATCAGTTGGTCTATAAAGGTAATTCGCGGGGCATGAAGGTGAAGGGCGACGGTCTGATCATCAACGGCATTGGCCTCTTCGAGCGCGCTTAAGTCTGCCCGCCCACCTGCTTCTGCCGCAGTATTAAAAGTGTAGGCCACATCTTCGGCAGTCAACGGTGTGCCGTCGGCAAAGCGGGCATCTTTACGTAGCGTTAGCGTCCAGGTGAGGCGATCTTCAGAGAGCGACCACTGAGTGGCAAGTTCTGGCTGCGGCGTAAGATGCTTGCCCCGCGAGAGTAGCGTCGACTGAAACAGCGGAGTACCGTACTGTCCCCAACCCAAAAGTGGATCGAAGCCCTGTTCGGGTTCGCCACCAATAGCCAGAATTAACTGCTCTTTTGCCTCGGCGGTGCTGATGGCAGCTAAACAACTTAGCGCAATACCCAGTAAGATAGGCCGAGTTGGTGGAGCCATCGCTTTATCCTTTACGCTATTTAGTATGATGTTTTTACAATAACATCATACTAACGGTGGCGGCAGCACATGGAAAGCAGGTCTTATAAGAGGAGGCGTGAATGCAGCGTGTAACGGTAACGCTTGATGAGGAACTGGTGGCAGAAGTAGATGCGTTGATGCACGAGCGCGGCTACCAAAACCGCTCAGAAGCGATTCGTGATTTAACCCGCAGTGGCTTAAAACAATTGAGAGAAGAGGCTGCACCGGATTCGCCCTGCATGGGCGCGCTGGTGTATGTTTACGACCATGCCGCTCGCGAGCTATCTAAGCGCTTGACCCGTCATTCCCATGACCATCATGAACTCACGCTTTCGACCCTGCACGTGCATATCAATCATGACAGTTGCCTGGAAGTAGCGCTGCTCAAAGGTCAGGGGCGTGTGCTTAAGCAGTTCGCCGCTGAAGTTACCTCGTCGCGAAGCGTGCGCCACGGCCAGCTAGTGCTGATACCCGATGAATAAGCAAATTTTTCGTTAGCCACAAAAAAGGTGACCCGCAGGTCACCTTTTTCTATCGGTAGCGGGAGCGTCTTAGTGCTCAACGCCGCCTTCGCCGTGCACGTGGCCATGCTCGACTTCTTCAGCACTGGCTTCACGTACTTCCGCGATCTCAACGTCAAAGTTGAGCTGCTGGCCTGCCAGCGGGTGGTTGCCATCAACAACGACCGTATCGCCTTCAACTTTCTTAACAGTAACCATCAGCGGGCCACCTTGAGTCTGGGCTTGGAACTGCATGCCCGGCTCAATGCTTTCAACGCCCTGGAACGCATCGCGCGGTACTTCCTGCATTAGCTGCTCTTGCAGTTCGCCATAACCTTCTTCAGGTGAAACGCTAACGTTCAGCTTTTCGCCAGCAGCACGGCCTTCCAGCTCTTTCTCAAGGCCCGGAATAATGTTACCGGCGCCATGGAGGTAGGTAAGCGGCTCACGGCCTTCAGAACTGTCTAGCACTTCACCTGCATCGTTAGTCAGGGTGTAGTGAAACGCGACAACCGAGTTTTGCGCAATTTGCATGGAATAACCTTTCGGTGAGTGCATGTTCCAACATGGTAACGCGTGTAGGCTGACTTGTCAGGGGGTAAGGGCGCTTTTTCCTACCCACCACTTTCGACGGTATTGCGCGCTAGGGTGACCAGGGATACCCTACGGCCATCACTTTTTTCTTTGCCCTATCATTTTGGAGCATGCAATGACGATCTTGATTATTTGGCTTGTCGCCTTTTGCCTGATTGCTTATTTTGTCAATGACCGCTGGAATAAGGGCGTTAGCCAAGGGTTGGATAAGATGTTGCCCAGTGTGCTGAAGAGCCATGGCAACAATCGCTACTTATGGGTGATTTCGCTGGCAGTACTGGGAGCCACCACTCTGATCCAGCCCGTAGAGATGCTGTTGGTGGTCATTCTGCTAGCCCTTATTGGTTGGGCCATCATGGCACTGGCTAATTGGGCAAGTAACAAGACCCATCATTAAGTTAACCGCCATAAAAAGTCAGTTGCCATAAAAAAGCCCGGCCATCTAATAAGATGGCCGGGCTTTTTTGATAACAAAATACTATTGATCGACAGCAATCAATTAGTAAGGTGCAACACTTATGCTAGCGCCGCTACCGATTAAGCGTACACGCTGACCAGCTTGGAACTGGCGGTCTGCACGCTGAACGACAACAATATCGGTACCGTCGTCACGACGAATTTCCATTTCAAGGGCGTCAACGCGGTTAGTCGCGTCTTCAGCTGCCGTACCCGCGACGGCACCGCCGAGTGCGCCTGCCACGGTTGCCAATTGACGGCCTGAACCACCGCCCACTTGGTTGCCCAGAAGGCCGCCGATAATGGCGCCACCACCGCTGCCTAAAAGGCCTCCAGCGCGGCTGTCGGCTTGAATCTGTACAGGGCGAACCGCCACGATAGTGCCGTAGGTAACGCTTTGGCCGGTTTTTGCTTGGTTGCCGCGATAAACATCACCCGAGTATCCCGAGGTGTTGGCACATCCAGCCAACGTGAGAATACTTAAAGCTACAGCCGGTAGAAGAAGACGTTTCATTAAAACCTCCAGAGTGTCAATTGAATTAACTGTCGCCTACACCGCCATCTTTAAACGGCAAAGTGAAGAGCAATCGTAGTTATAAAACGGTGTTCGTTAAAGGTAGCTGATGTAAACCGTTTTGACCAGCAATCGATGGAAAAGGTCAAAGCTGACAGCACAGTAGTCACGAAACATCATAACGGCGATCATAGCGGAAAGTGTAACAGCGTATTAAGAAAACAGTGTGCAAATACCCAGAATGAACCAAAACAGGAGGCCGTTAGGCCTCCTGTGCAGGGATCAAAAAGTAACGTGGTGATTATTACCCAAATTGATTCATGGTGTTGTCTTTGCCACCGGCTTTGAGCGCGGCATCACCGTGGAAGAATTCTTTATGATCATCACCGATATTGGAGCCTGCCATATCCTGGTGGCGAACCGTGGCGATGCCCTGACGAATTTCCTGGCGCTGTACGCCTTTCACGTAAGCCAGCATACCTTCATCGCCAAAGTAGCCTTTCGCCAGGTTGTCGGTGGAGAGGGCGGCCGTGTGGTAAGTCGGCAGCGTAATTAAGTGGTGGAAGATGCCTGCTTCGCGAGACGAGTCACGCTGGAAATTACGTGTCCACTCATCGGCCAGCTGACCCAGTTCGGTGTCGTCGTACTCGGCGCTCATTAACTTGTCACGCTGGTAGGCAGAAACATCCTTACCTTCTTCCTGCCACGCATCGAACACCTGCTGGCGGAAGTTCAGCGTCCAGTTGAACGACGGCGAGTTGTTGTAGACCAGTTTGGCATCCGGCACGACATCGCGAATCCGGTTTACCATGCTGGCGATCTGGCCCACGTGGGGCTTTTCGGTTTCGATCCAAAGCAGGTCGGCGCCGTTTTGCAGGCTGGTGATGCAGTCAAGAATGACGCGATCTTCGCCAGTGCCTGCCTTGAACTGGTAAAGGCCAGAGGCGAGGCGCTTGGGCTTAACCAGCTTACCGTTTTGCTTGATGACAACGTCGCCGTTATTGATGTCGGCGGCGTTTTCGATCACATCCCCGTCGAGGAAGCTGTTGTACTGATCGCCGAGATCGCCTGGCTCATTGGTGACGGCAATTTTTTGCGTCAAGCCTGCGCCGAGTGAGTCGGTACGTGCCACGATCACGCCATCTTCAATACCGAGTTCGAGGAAGGCGTAACGCACGGCGTTAATTTTAGCCAGGAAGTCTTCGTGGGGCACGGTGACTTTACCGTCCTGGTGACCGCACTGCTTCTCATCGGAAACCTGGTTTTCCAGCTGAATGCAGCAGGCGCCCGCTTGAATAAACTTCTTGGCGAGCAGGTAGGTGGCTTCTGCATTACCAAAGCCCGCGTCGATATCCGCAATGATCGGAACGATATGGGTTTCGTAGTTATCGATTTTGCTGATTAGTTCCTGTTCTTTGCCGCTGTCACCAGCCTCTTTGGCTTCATCCAGGGCGCGGAACAGGTGGTTAAGCTCCCACGCATCGGCTTGTTTCAGGAAGGTGTAGAGCTCTTCGATGAGATTCGCGACAGAGGTCTTTTCGTGCATTGACTGGTCGGGAAGCGGGCCAAACTCAGAGCGCAGCGCGGCAACCATCCAGCCGGAAAGGTAGAGGTAGCTACGCTTGGTGGTGCCAAAGTGCTTTTTGATCGAGATCAGCTTCTGCTGACCAATAAAGCCGTGCCAGCAACCCAACGACTGGGTGTACTTTGAGGTATCAGCGTCATAGGCAGCCATATCCTCGCGCATGATTTTGGCGGTGTATCGAGCGATGTCCAGGCCTGTGTGGAAGCGGTTTTGTGCACGCATACGGGCGGCGTATTCCGGTTTGATGGCGTCCCATTTGCCGCCTTGCGCTTCGCGTAACTGGGCCATTGCTTTGATATCGTCGAGCAGTCCTGTCATGAGCTTATCCTCTTCGGGCTGGATAGTGTTTCGCAAATCAGCTTTTGCTTATGCTGCACCTGCGAAGTTGTATTTAGCATTATTGAATTTCGTGATTGTGTCTCTAGGTCAATCGTCTCTCAGCCAATCGTCTCTCATGCAAACGTCTTGAAAGCTAGAAGCAGCAGCGCTAGAGACTTCAGCTACAGCGTTGAGCGCGGGCTTGATGGCTTGATCAAATCGGCTTAACGCTGCAATGCAATAACTATCCACGAGGATGGCTCACTCAACAATTGACACTTCGGGGCACAGGGGGTTGTAGCCCGACGACAACGGGGTAGAGGAAGGGAGGGTTTGTGTAGTCGTTTTTCGTCAAGATGGCGGCAAGAGCGCACAAAAAAGCACTGCCGAGGCAGTGCTAGAGATCAATCAAGAGAGCTTATTAATCAAGCGAAAGTGTCATTTCTCGATGGGGAATGCCCGCATCCAGAAATTCATCGCCATGAGCGACGAAGCCCAGCCGCTCATAAAACGCTAGAGCATGGACCTGAGCGCTGAGGACCACCTGGAGGTGGCCCGCATGACGTGCCGCCTCAATCGCAGCCTGCATCAGCAGTACGCCAATGCCGGTGCCGCGGGCATTAGCGAGTACCGCGACACGGCCAATGTGCGCATCGGGTAGCAAGCGTGCGGTGCCCACTGGCTGGCCGTCAAGCATAGCGAGAAAGTGCTGGCACGCGGGGTCCAGTCCATCCCACTCCTCTTCCTGAGGCACGTTCTGCTCATCGATAAACACCTTGCGGCGGATCTCGCTAGCTGCCGGGCCAAGTGTCTCCCAGTCACCAGTACTAATGTGGGTAATGGCCATTAATACGCCTCGTCGTCCTCACCCTCATCGCTCATAAAGCCCAAGCTGCCGGTGTTGACCAACTGGGTAATAAGCGCTGCGGCACCGTCAAGCTCAAGGTCTTCGGCGTAGAGTGGGGTGGTATCGGCTAGGCGTTTGGCTAATTCAGTTGAACAGGCGTGGCCGTCACCATCCACAAATAGCGTGGTACCGCTGGCATCGCGGCGCCAGGCAAAGCGTG
This sequence comes from Vreelandella indica, assembly GCF_037070225.1. Taxonomy (NCBI): domain Bacteria; kingdom Pseudomonadati; phylum Pseudomonadota; class Gammaproteobacteria; order Oceanospirillales; family Halomonadaceae; genus Vreelandella; species Vreelandella indica. Next base: position 65,131 of record NZ_JBANSO010000014.1, on the reverse strand, counting down.
AGCCGGGCATATGGTAGAGCGGCTCGCCCTCTTGTAGTTGAGCAACAAGCGCCGCTTCGGTTAGCGGCGTTTCAAGCGGCACTACTTGATCCACATACTTGGGCTGGGTCATTACCCGGCCAAACCACTGGGCAATCTGAGTGGGGTTGTCGAGCGTTGACATGATCAACTGGCGCATACGTTCAACGGCGGCGTCGTCCAGCTCACCGACCTGCTCGGCAGGCGCCATGCCCGCATCACTATAACGCTGTGAGGCAGGAAGCTGCTCGCCCAAATAATCCGCATAGGAGGTAATTGCCTCATCGGCGGAGGGCGCGCGGAAGCCAATCGAGATCGTCATGCAATCATCGCTTTGGCTCACACCGTGATGTGCCCAGCCAGGGGGTAGATAGAGCATGTCGCCGGGGTCAAGCACCCAATCCGAATCTGGTTCTACGGTGAATTCTTTCAAAATGCGAAGATCAATGCCTTGGATGATCGGCGCATCTTCCGTGAGCTTGCCGCCCAGCTGCCAGCGGCGGTGGCCGCTGGCTTGGAGTAAAAAGACATCGTATTGATCGATATGCGCGCCCACATTGCCGCCAGGAGGCGCGTAGCTGATCATCACGTCATCGAGCCGCCAGCGTGGCAGGAAGTCAAACTCGTCCATTAGCGCGGCGACCGCAGGCACGTAATGGTCAACGGCCTGCACGAGAAGGCTCCAGTTGTTCTCTGGCAGCCGTTCAAAGGTGGCTTCGTCAAAGGGGCCGTGGGAGACCTGCCAAGGCCCATCGGGGCCTTCTTCTTCTACCAGGCGTGCCTCTACGCCAGGCTCGCAGGCGAGTCCCGCCAGCTCATCGGCTTCAATCGGGCTAATGAAATCGGGCATTGCGCCACGAATCAGCAGCGGCTTTTGCTGCCAATAATTGGCCAGAAAGTCTGCGGCGGTAAGATCGCCCAGCAGTGTTAGCGGCTTATCGTGATGGTTCATGGCGTGTCCTGGTGTAGTGGTCGCAGCAACGTTGGTCACAGCAAGTTGGTCACAACAAATGGGTTACAGCAAATGGGTTACAGCGAGTTTAGCTGATGTGTCAGTGCTTCGGCTTGTGCCTGGGCATTACCAATATAGTTGGCCGGTGAAAGCGCCTTCAATTCGGTTTTGACGTCGCTGGGTAGTTCAAGGGTATCAATAAACGCCGCAAAGCCTGCTTGGTCAATACGTTTGCCACGGGTCAGCTGCTTGAGTTTTTCGTAGGGCTTCTCAATGCCGTAGCGGCGCATTACCGTTTGGATGGGCTCGGCAAGCACTTCCCAACTGTTATCCAGATCAGCGTCTAAACGCTCAGGGTTGGCTTCAAGCTTGCTGATGCCTTTTAGGCTGGCGTGGTAAGCAATCAGCCCATACGCCAAGCCTACGCCAAGGTTACGTAACACGGTGGAGTCAGTCAGGTCGCGCTGCCAGCGGGAGATCGGCAGCTTTTGCGCTAGGTGGCTAAGCACCGCATTGGCTAGGCCCAGGTTGCCCTCGGAGTTCTCAAAATCGATCGGGTTAACTTTATGCGGCATGGTGGATGAGCCAATTTCGCCCTCGACCGTGCGCTGCTTAAAGTAGCCCAGTGAGATGTAACCCCATACGTCGCGATCGAAGTCGATCAGGATCGTATTGAAGCGGCAAATGGCATCAAACAGTTCGGCGATATAGTCGTGGGGCTCAATCTGAGTGGTGTAGGGGTTGAACGTTAGCCCCAAACCTTCCACGAAGGTGCGCGCATTGGCTTCCCAGTCGATCTCTGGGTAAGTCGTCAGGTGGGCATTGTAGTTGCCCACGGCGCCATTGATTTTGCCAAGCACTTCCACCGCTTCAATTTGCTTAAGCTGGCGCTTAAGGCGGTAGGCGACGTTGGCCATCTCTTTGCCTAACGTGGTCGGGGTGGCGGTTTGACCATGAGTACGCGACAGCATTGGCTGGGCGGCATGGGCAATTGCCAGCTTGGCGATTTCGTCAGCCACTTCGTGCATGGTGGGCAGCATGGCTTTTAAGCCGTCGCTGAGCATCACACCGTAAGAGAGGTTGTTGATATCTTCGCTGGTGCAGGCAAAGTGAATGAACTCGGTGACTGCGTGGAGCTCGGCCTGACCGGCGATCTTCTCTTTCAGGAAGTACTCAACCGCTTTGACGTCGTGATTGGTGGTGCGCTCAATCTCTTTGATCCGCTCGGCATCGGCAATCGAAAACTCACGAATCAACTGCTCAAGAAACGCCGTCGCTTCAGCGGAGAGGGGCGGCACTTCAACGATTTTCGTGTGCTCGGCCAAGCGCTGCAACCAGCGAACTTCCACAATCACACGGGCGCGGATCAGGCCGAATTCGCTGAAGTGTTCGCGCAGGGCGGCGGCTTTAGAGGCGTAGCGGCCGTCAACGGGGGAGAGGGCGGTCAAAGCTGAGAGTTGCATGGCATGGTTTCCAGGAAGTTCGAAAAAAAATTAGTCGAGAGCAGATTAATCGAGAACAAGTCGGTCAAATAGATCGGCGGACTAGTTGAGGCTGTCCAGTGCACGGCGTAGCGCTTTGCGCTGAAACACGAGCTTCCAGCGCCGACCGCCTTGCTGGTGCCACAGTAGTCCAAAGCGAATGCCGGCCATTAAGCAGGCGCGAACGCGTTCAGGCATCATGCGGCTTTGCAGCAGGGATGGGTCGCCTTGCACCACAATGCGGGTTTTAAAGGTGGAGATCGTCTCTTGGTACGCCTCCCCTAGGCTGGCGACCACGTTTTCATGGGTGGGACCGAAGTGCTCGGCCTGACCCTGGATACGGGTAAGCTTTTGGCCCAGGGAGTCCATCATGCCGGTATTGGTGCGCAGCTTATTCATCAGCATGAGCAGTGAAAAACCGTAACGCAGTACCACCGGGTTCGCCTGCTTGCGACCTACCAGAGCTTCCAGCGTGTCCAGGCCGCGGCGCAAGTTGTTGGGGTGGCCGCCATAGATGGCTTCGAAGCTTGCCGGATTGGTATCCACGGTGGCTTCAATCAACGTTTCCCAGGCGCGCGGGTCTACCTGACCGGTGCGGGCGAGTTCGTCCACCAGACTGGCGGCTTGAAACACACCGGCCAGCGCCAGCGCTTGGCGAGCTGCGGGGGAATCAGGCGCGCGATGAATCGGCGTAGTGGGGTTCATGCAGCAGCCTCCGCGGCTTTCTTCCAGGTGGCACGAATAACGCCGCCGCCCAAGCAAATGTCGCCATCGTAAAGCACCAGCGACTGGCCAGGCGTGACCGCCCACTGCGGATCATCGAAGGTGACCTCTACGCCGCCGTCGGGCAGTACGCGTATTTCACAGCCGCAGTCACTTTGCCGGTAACGCGTTTTGGCGGTAAAGCGGCCCTGCTGAACCGGCGGCTCGCCTGCCACCCAGTCCATCGACTCGGTGGCCAAGGTGTCGGAGTAAAGCAGTTGATCGTGCTTACCCTGCACCGCGATCAGTACGTTGCGATCCAAGTCTTTCGCCGCCACGTACCAGGGCTCTTCTGAGTAGTTGGCAAGCCCACCAATGCCTAGCCCCTGGCGCTGGCCAAGGGTGTAGTACATCAGCCCCATATGTTTGCCGATGACATCGCCATCCGGCGTTTCAATGGTGCCAGGCTGGGCGGGTAGATACTGCTGAAGGAAGTCGCGAAAGCGCCGCTCGCCGATAAAGCAGATACCGGTAGAATCTTTTTTCTTGGCGGTAATCAGTCCATGCTCTTCTGCCAGCGCACGCACGGCGGGCTTTTCCAGTTCGCCCACGGGGAACAGGGTGCGGGCAATGGCGGCTTCCGGCACCGCATGCAGGAAATAGCTTTGGTCTTTATTACCGTCGAGCCCTTTCAATAGGCGCGGTCTGCCTTCACGAACGCCTTGGCGAACATAGTGGCCGGTAGCGATTTTGTCGGCCCCGAGCATTTCGGCGTACTCAAGAAACACCTTAAACTTGATTTCCCGGTTACACAGAATATCCGGGTTGGGCGTGCGGCCCGCTTTGTATTCGGCTAAAAAGTGCTCAAATACGTTATCCCAGTACTCGGCGGCAAAATTAGCGGTATGCAGCTTAATACCCAGCTTTTCGCAGACAGCCTCGGCGTCGGCGAGATCCTCTTTGGCCGTGCAGTATTCAGTGCCGTCGTCTTCATCCCAGTTCTTCATAAACAGGCCTTCTACCTCATAGCCTTGCTGCATGAGAAGAAGGGCAGAAACGGACGAGTCAACGCCGCCGGACATACCGACAATCACTTTTCCATTAACGGCTGTGGCGGATGACACAGTAGTGGATGAGCTTGGTGTAGTTGGGTCAGTGGATGACATGGGCATCCTCAGTTGAAGTAGGGTGCAAATATGCAATGCGCAATTGGGCGAGGATTATACACGATGGGGAGTGACTGCTTCGAGTGCTTCACTCGCGAATCACCGCCAGCGGGTAACACGGCCCGCTGAGTGCATCTTCAATACGTTTGAGTACCAGTGGGCTGCGAAGGCGTGACTGCTGTTCCAAGGCGCGTATTTGTTCCAGCGTTAGCCAATGGGTGGCGGTAATGTCAGGGTCCAGGGCGAGGTCGAGCTGATGCAGAGGCGCGGCAATAAAACCGTGGCTATGAAACGTTCGCCCGTCATCGGTATGAAAAATATATAGCCCAAGATAACCGGTAAGCGACACGCGCCAGGCGGTCTCTTCCTGTACCTCGCGCAGAATGGCTGTGATGGGCCCCTCACCGGGCTCGATATGTCCGGCGGGCTGGTTGAATACGCTATGCGGCCCGCCGCGCTGCTCTTCCACCATTAAGAAATGCTCGCCTCGCTGTATAACACAGGCCGCCGTGCTGTGAATAAGGCTCATGATGGCTTCCTGCGTTTAGCGGCGGGTCGCGCTCGCTGGTCTTGTTTCTGGGCTGTTCGCTTGTTTGCAGCTGTTTTCGCCGGTCGGGGCGCGTGTAGGGTCTCTTTACGCCACTCGCCTGGCGCTAATCCTTCCAATGTCCAGGGCCCAATGGAGGTGCGAATCAAGCGCAGCGTGGGAAAGCCTACGTGAGCAGTCATGCGGCGGACTTGGCGATTACGCCCTTCGCTAATGGTTAGCTCCAGCCAGCTAGTCGATGGGTGGCGCTTGGGGTCGATAGGTGATTGGCGCAAGGCGGTGGTGGGAGGTTCCATCCGGCGAGCTTTGGCTGGCTGGGTCGGCCCATCTTTAAGGGTAATGCCCTGACGCAGCGCCTTGAGGGCCGTGTCATCTATTTGCCCTTCGACCTGCGCCCAGTAGGTTTTGGGCTGTTTGTGGCGTGGATGAGAGATGCGATGAATCAACTCGCCGTCGTCGCTGAGCAGCAGCAGGCCTTCAGAGTCGTAGTCAAGCCGCCCAGCGGGGTAAATGTCTTTGACATCAATATATTGAGCCAGTGTTTGGCGTCCTTCGCGGTCGCTGAACTGGCTTAATACTTGAAACGGCTTATGCAATAAATAGAGGTGGCTCATGACATCTCGTTACTCTTTTTACTTCCTTTGCACACTCGGGACGGAACATGTCGACAATGCGCGCGGCGGGCAGCGCTGGTATACTCCGGCCTAGCTGCTGGGGCGCGCTGGGGGCGTCATCGTGACAAACAGGCTAGAGACCCGGCCATTAGTGAATTCGCGCTCCGCCTAAGATTTCTTGCAATCGTAGTGACAAGAGAGGTTAACGCAAAAATGACCAAAACGCCGAAGATCATCTATACGCTCACCGACGAAGCCCCCGCGCTCGCGACGTACTCCCTGTTGCCGATTATCGATGCCTTTACCGATTCTGCAGGTATTCAGGTAGAGACGCGCGATATTTCGCTGGCCGCTCGGATTATCTCTCAGTTTCCTGATTACCTGAGCGAAGAGCAACAGATCGGCGATCACCTGGCCGAGCTTGGCGAACTGACCAAGACCCCAGAAGCTAATATCATCAAGTTGCCCAATATCAGTGCTTCGCTACCGCAGTTGAAGGCGGTGATTAAAGAGCTGCAGCAGCAGGGCTACAAGCTCCCTGATTACCCGGAAGCCCCCCAGTCTGACGAAGAGAAAGACATCCAAGCGCGCTACGACAAAACCAAAGGCAGTGCCGTTAACCCGGTATTGCGTGAAGGTAACTCTGACCGCCGCGCACCGCTGTCAGTCAAAAATTACGCGCGTAAATACCCGCACCGCATGGGCGAGTGGAGCAGTGACTCCAAGTCCCACGTGGCTCACATGAGTGAAGGCGATTTTTACGACAGTGAGAAGTCGGCGCTGATTGAAAAAGCCACAGACCTCAAAATTGAACTGGTCGCTAACGACGGAAGCACTAACGTACTCAAGCAGAAAACGTCAGTCCTCGAAAACGAAGTCGTTGATGGTGCGGTGATGAGCCGTAATGCGCTACGTCGTTTCGTGGCGGAAGAAGTGGCCGACGCCAAAGCCAAAGACGTACTGTTCTCGCTACATCTTAAAGCGACCATGATGAAGGTCTCTGACCCGATTATGTTCGGCATGGTGGTCAGCGAATTTTATCAGGACGTGCTGAGCAAGCACGCGGATGAGCTCAAGCAGGCGGGTTTTGATCCCAATAACGGTATTGGCGATCTCTACTCGGCGATTAAGTCGCTGCCTGAACAGCGTCAAAGCGAGATTGAAAGTGAAATCCAGGCGCTGTATGCCGAACGCCCGCGTCTGGCGATGGTGAACTCGCATAAAGGTATCACCAACCTGCACGTGCCCAGCGACGTGATCATTGATGCTTCCATGCCGGCCATGATTCGTGACTCAGGCAAGATGTGGGGCGCCGATGACCAACTGCACGACGTCAAAGCGGTGATTCCGGATCGTTGCTACGCCGGCATCTACCAAACCGTGATCGAAGACTGCAAGCAGCACGGCGCTTTTGATCCGACCACCATGGGCAGCGTACCCAACGTTGGCTTAATGGCACAGAAAGCCGAAGAGTACGGCTCTCACGACAAGACCTTCCAGATTCCTAGCGACGGCACCGTGCGCGTCACCGACACCGACGGCAAAGTAGTGCTTGAGCACCGCGTTGAGCAGGGCGACATCTGGCGTATGTGCCAGACCAAAGATGCCCCGATTCGCGACTGGGTGAAGCTGGCGGTGAACCGTGCCCGCGAAAGCAGCACTCCCGCTATCTTCTGGCTGGACGCCCAGCGCGCCCACGATGCCCAGTTGATCAAGAAAGTAGAAAGCTACCTGAAAGAGCACGATACCACTGGCCTGGATATTCGTATTATGGCGCCAGAAGAGGCGATGCGCTTCTCGCTTGAGCGGATTCGCAAAGGTGAAGACACCATCTCCGTCACCGGTAACGTACTGCGCGATTACCTGACCGACCTGTTCCCGATCATGGAGCTGGGCACCAGCGCCAAGATGCTGTCGATCGTACCGTTAATGAACGGCGGTGGCCTGTTCGAGACCGGCGCGGGTGGCTCTGCACCCAAGCACGTTCAACAGCTGTTGGAAGAGAACCACCTGCGTTGGGATTCGCTGGGTGAATTCCTGGCCTTGGCCGCCTCGCTTGAGCACCTGGGCAGTACCTTCGATAACGCACGTGCGAAAATGTTAGCCAAAGCGCTCGACCAGGCTAACGGTAAGTTCCTGGACAGCAACAAATCGCCTTCGCGCAAAGTGGGTGAGCTCGACAATCGCGGTAGTCACTTCTATTTAGCGCTATACTGGGCAGAAGCGTTGGCTGAACAGAATGACGATACCGAGATGAAAGAGCTGTTCGGTCGCTTAACCGAAGCACTGACGGCCAAAGAAGCGACGATTGTCGATGAGCTCAATAGTGTGCAGGGTCAGCCTACCGATATTGGTGGCTACTACCATCCTGACCACGCGCTGACAGACAAAGTAATGCGTCCCAGCCAAACCCTCAATGAGACGTTGACCATCGTCGCCAAGGGCTAATCGCTCCGTCTTCGATTAAGCCTAACCCCCGTCCGCTTGGCGTGCGGGGGTTTTGCATTGCCTTCGCTAATGCATCCTGTGATATTTTAATTTTTCCATGAACCCTTGCTGATCGTTAGCGTCTTATGTACTAGTGAATTCGCCATTGCTGTGAATTAGCTATAGTAAAACGTAGCGATGCTTCTATCGGTCAGTCTTGAGACAAATAATCGTGCTGCTTATGTCCAACCTAGAGAGCTCATACTTGGTCGATCTTCCCGTGTATGCGGGAATGACGCGCCCAAATATGCCCGATGAAGATGGCGATATAGCGGTGCAGCCAGCAGAGCCAGCGCTGGCGCAACCGCCACTTTATAAGGTGGTGCTTCATAACGACGACTACACGCCGATGGAATTCGTCATTGAAGTACTGCAAGGCTTTTTCAACATGGATAGCGAGACCGCCGTTCAGGTGATGCTCGCGGTTCATACCCAGGGTAAGGCCACTTGCGGCGTGTTTACCCGTGATATAGCGGAAACCAAAAGCTATCAGGTAAACGAGTACGCCCGTGAGTGCGAGCATCCGTTGATAAGCGATATTGAGGCCGCCAATTAAAAGCGTTGAGAAATAATTGGCGGAGAGGCTTGCAACCGTGCCATTTGTACCCGATGTTGAGAGAGCCGGTCGATTAAACTGATCCGACGCAAGCCCTAGGTGGCGATACGCCCTAGGTAGTAGCGAAAAGGGGACTGCCATGCTGAGCAAAGAACTTGAAATGACCCTGAACACGGCCTTTACCGTCGCGCGTTCCAAGCGCCACGAGTTCATGACCGTTGAGCACCTGCTGCTAGCGTTGCTGGATAATGCCTCAGCGGTAGACGTACTGAAGGCGTGCGGGGCTAACCTCGATAAGCTGCGGTCCGATCTGCAGGATTTTATCAACTCGACCACCCCGCTGATCCCAGAGGGTCAGGGTGATCGCGAAACACAGCCCACGCTCGGTTTTCAACGCGTTTTACAGCGTGCGGTTTTCCACGTTCAGTCATCTGGTAAAAGTGAAGTTTCCGGCGCGAACGTGCTGGTGGCTATTTTCTCCGAGCAGGAGAGCCAAGCGGTTTACTTCCTTAAGCAGCAAAGCGTGGCCCGCGTTGATGCGGTGAATTATATTGCGCATGGTATCTCTAAAGTAGCTGGCCACGGGCCGTCCCCGTCACCCTCTTCATCAGAAAGTGAAGATGCGGAAGAAGGCAGTAGCGAAGGCGCTGCACACCCGCTTACTGGCTACGCCACCAATCTGAATGAGCAGGCGCGGCTCGGCAAAATCGATCCGTTGATCGGTCGTGATCACGAGTTGGAGCGCGTCGTACAAATCCTGGCGCGTCGTCGCAAAAACAATCCGCTCTTGGTCGGTGAGGCGGGTGTGGGTAAAACCGCGATTGCCGAAGGCTTGGCCAAGCGCATTGTGGAAGAAGATGTACCCGACGTGATTGCCGATGCGGTGGTTTACTCGCTGGATATGGGTGCACTGCTTGCCGGTACGAAATACCGCGGGGATTTTGAAAAGCGCCTCAAGGGCTTGCTGGGTGAGCTTCGTAAACAGCCTAACGCCGTGCTTTTCATTGATGAAATTCATACCGTCATCGGTGCGGGCGCCGCCTCCGGTGGTGTGATGGATGCATCAAACCTGCTCAAGCCGCTGCTCTCTTCGGGTGAGCTGCGCTGCATTGGTTCCACTACTTTTCAAGAGTTCCGGGGCATCTTTGAGAAAGATCGTGCCTTGGCGCGTCGTTTCCAGAAAGTCGACGTGCTGGCGCCCTCTGTTGATGACACCATCAAGATCCTCAAGGGGCTGCGTTCACGCTTTGAAGAGCACCATGAGCTCAAGTACACCGACGGTGCCTTAGAAAGTGCCGCGCGGCTGGCGGATCGCTACATCAATGATCGCTTCCTGCCTGACAAGGCGATTGATGTCATTGACGAGGCGGGGGCGCATCAGCGGCTACTGCCACCGGAAGTTCGAGCTAAAACCATCGACGTGGAGCAAGTGGAAGCCGTCGTCGCCTCCATTGCACGGATCCCGCCGAAGAGCGTTTCAAGCTCCGACCGCAAGCTGCTTGAAAAGCTTGATCGTGACCTGAAAATGCTGGTCTTTGGGCAGGATGAAGCGATCGATAGCCTCTCTGCGGCCATCAAACTGTCCCGTGCGGGGCTTAAATCGCCTGACAAACCGGTGGGTAGCTTCCTATTTGCTGGTCCTACTGGGGTGGGTAAAACCGAAGTAGCCAAGCAGCTCGCCCATATCATGGGTATCGAGCTGGTGCGCTTCGATATGTCCGAGTACATGGAGCGTCACACCGTATCGCGTCTTATCGGTGCGCCTCCCGGTTATGTCGGCTATGACCAGGGCGGCTTGTTAACCGAAGCGGTTACCAAACAGCCTCACTGCGTGTTGCTGCTGGATGAGATCGAGAAAGCGCACCCGGAAGTCTTTAACCTGCTGTTGCAGGTGATGGATCACGGCCGCTTGACGGATAACAACGGTCGCGAAGCCGACTTCCGCCATGTGATCGTCATCATGACGTCCAACGCCGGGGCTGAGCAGGCGTCGCGCCGTTCGATTGGTTTCCAGCACCAAGATCACTCGACCGATGCGATGGAAGTCATCCGGCGTACATTCTCGCCTGAGTTCCGCAACCGCCTGGATGGCATTATACAGTTCCACGCGCTGCCGGTTTCCGTTGTCCGCAACGTGGTCGACAAGTTCTTGATCGAACTGCAGGCGCAGTTGGATGAGAAGCGTGTGCAGCTGGATGTAGACGACATGGCGAGGGATTGGCTGGCCGACAAAGGCTATGATCCGGATATGGGCGCACGCCCCATGGCGCGTCTCATCCAAGAGAAGCTTAAGAAGCCATTAGCCGAGATGATTCTGTTTGGCGAGCTGGCGGATCAGGGTGGCATTGTGCATGTAAGCCTGGAGGAGGGCGAATTACACCTTTCCACCGAGACTGAAATGGCTGATGCGCCCTGAAAAGGGCGCTAAGCAGCGCTACAGCTTGACATTCAAGCACTAGTCATGCCTAAAACGCAGCGCCCTGTCATTGACGGGGCGTTGTCGTTTTTAATGAACAGCCATTGACACTGAACGGCCTGGCGGGAGGGGGCTAGCCGAACGCGTTAACGCTGTAACGACTTAGCGCGAACGGTAAACGATACGGCCTTTAGAAAGATCGTAAGGTGTTAGCTCTACTTTTACCTTGTCGCCGGTCAGAATGCGGATGTAGTTTTTGCGCATCTTGCCAGAGATGTGAGCGGTTACAACGTGGCCGTTCTCCAGCTCAACACGAAACATGGTATTCGGAAGGGTATCGACGATAACGCCTTCCATTTCAATATGATCTTCGCGTGCCATATAGGCATTTCCTCACTTATGAGTTAGTAGTGTTACAATCAGTCAGCATTTGAGTGCCGTTAGGCAGGCGCTCAAGAAACAGCGCTATATTGTGCCGTAAGCCTGCCGTCAAGGCAAAAAAGCTTACTCGTTTAGCGGATTAACTGCCGCCAGTGGCGCCCATCGAGTATTTCCAGCGGTGCAAAAGCCTGTTTGTAGCGCATCTTACGGCACTCTTCGATCCAATACCCTAAATATAGGTGTGGGAGCGCTTTTTCTCGGCTGAGCTCAATCAGCTGAAGAATAGCAAAAGTGCCTAATGAGCGCTTATCCAGCGCTTCGCTCACGGCAAAAAAGGTGTAAATGGCCGAGAGGCCATGCTCCAGTTGATCAAAGGCGGTGACACCGATCAGCTCGTCATGGAGATATATCTCCATGAGATGGGCGTAGGGCTCATCAAGGGTGAGGAAGGTACGGTACTGCTCCCGGCTGGGTGGAAACATATCGCCGTCAGCGTGACGTTGACGAATATAATCCGCATACAAGTCATAGTGGCTTGAAGCATAGTAAGCGGGCATGACGCGAATGGTAAGATCTGCATTACGCCGCCAAATTTTTCGCTGTGTGCGATTAGGCTCGAATGTTTCAACCGGAATGCGTACCGACCGACAGGCGTTGCAGCCTTCGCAGTGGGGGCGGTAAAGATGGCGCCCGCTACGTCGAAACCCAAGCAGTGCCAGTGAGTCATAGACCCCAGGCACGGGTGACTCCTGCGGGTCGAGAAATAGCGTTGTCGCTTCTTTGCCTGGCAGATAGCTGCAGGCATGAGGAACGGTAAGGAAGAAGCGTAAATCCCGCACCGGGCGACGCGGAGTGTTACTACTCACGGCTTGCCTCCTGGGTGAAGCATAATGGGTTCATCTCTTATACGTTAGCCTCGGTGGCAATTGCTTTTAGCCACGGCGATGGAGGAACGATCGGCGTCTCATCGGGTGATGAGGGTAACGTAAACGCCTTACTGGGTAACCAGTTATTAAGATAGTTGATGAATGCTTCGCGAGCGACTGTAATAGCGCCCAGGCTGGCCAAGTGAGGCGTGTGCATTTGGCAGTCGATCAGCTTACCGTCATGCTCGCGCATGGCTCTCGCTAGATGGGCGAGGGCGACTTTAGAAGCATCAGGTGTGCGGGAAAACATGGATTCGCCAAAAAACATTGGCCCCATGGCAATGCCGTACAGGCCGCCCACTAACTGGCCGCCTTGGTGGACTTCAATACTATGGGCAATGCCGAGGGCATGTAGCTGACCGTAGGCGGCACGCATCTCGTTGGTGATCCAGGTGCCGCCTAATTCGTCTCGCGGAGCGGCACAGGCGTGAATAACCTGATCGAAGTGTTGATCCAGGGTGATATGGAAGCCACCATGGCGCAACCGTTTGGTGAGGCTCCGGCGCTGCTTAAATTGCTCGGGTAGGAGTATCATGCGCGGGTCTGGGCTCCACCACAAAATGGGGTCGTCATCGCTAAACCATGGAAATATTCCCTGCCGGTAAGCGTCTACTAGCCAAATGGGTGAAAGCTGCCCACCGGCCGCCAGCAGCCCGTTGGGTGAATCGAGGGCCGTCGATATGGCGGGAAAATTAGGGTATGGCGAGGAAAGCCAAGGCAGCATTAAGTGCTCCTATTGCTAGGGTCGTGAACGACGAACGTTCGTGTACGGCATAGATTCTTGTACGACATGTGTTCTTTACAACGTTCTTCTGCTGAATGCTTAGCAAGAGGCTCTGTGACGGCGGAAGGATGCTCGGTATCATGCAAACTCGCAAGTGGATTAAAGACGCCATTTAGGTGTAAAGGGAGAGTCGCTTGAAAGTGAATAAAGCAGTTAACAAGCGAACGCAGCGTAGCGCGCGTCAAACACCAGCATCGGCTTCTTCTGCGCGTGTTAACGCTGCAAAAGATAAGGCTCGCCGTTTTGGCCTGCGCTTACAAGGCTCTGTGCGCGAAGGTGTCGTGGTGATACTGCTCGCATTGTGTGTATTTTTATTATTAGCACTGTTTAGTTACCACCCCGCCGACCCAGGCTGGTCTTATCAGGGGGCCGAAACGGATGTGCGCAACTGGATGGGGCAGGTGGGGGCATGGTTAGCCGATGTTCTTTATTCATTGCTTGGTGCCAGTGCCTTATGGTGGCCGGGCATGTTTGGTTTTGCCGCCTGGTGGTTGATTCGCTCTCGCCAGGTGCGTTTTGAACTCGATCCGGTGGCGATTGCCGTACACGCAGGTGGATTGGTGTTGCTGATTTTCGGCACCACCATGCTCGGGGCGCTGCATTTTTACCACCCAGATAGCATGCTGCCCTACGCCTCTGGCGGTATCTTGGGCGAGGGCTTGGTCGGCGCATTGAGGCCGCTCGTTGGCAGTGGCGGGGTTGGTTTGATAGCGGCTGCGCTCATTTTAAGCGGCTTTCCGCTGTTCAGCGGTATGTCGTGGCTACAGGTGGCGGATGAACTCGGTAAGCGGATCTGCCGCTTGGGTGGTTGGCTATCAGCTCGACGGCAAGCTCGCCGTATGCGTGCGGCGCAGCGCGCGGCGGCTAAACCCGCACCGACGCCTAAGTCTAAAGCAGAGCCCAACCAGGCAGCCGAGTCAAACGCAACACTGAAAGATAAACAGCCTGCTGAGGTTAAGCCCACGGCTGAGCCGGTCGGTAAAAGTGCCGCTGGCCGTGAACGGCGTGAGCCAGGTTTCTCCATGCCGCTGGATAGCGGCGACACTGACGCTGCCGCCGCTTCTGCACCTAGCCGTGACACGACAGACACCTCCATTCCTTGGGAAGCGGCCGCGTTTTCCAGCAATAAGCATGTGCCTGCTAAAAGCCCCGCGCCTGACGGTGAGCCTTCGATAGAAGCGCCGACCAAATCACCAGTGACGCCAGCCCATCAAGCGGAACAAAAGGCTGAAAGCGCAGCGCCGCCTGCGCCGCGGGAAAATGCGTTCGTACAACCAAGCACGTCGGCGGTAGCGTCTGAGCCTGATGATGCGCCCCAGGAAAAAGCCAGTGCTTTCCCATTGCGTGCGTCGCGCCAGGAAGAGACGACCGAGCCCGCCAGCCAGCACTATTTCGTCAACGATGAAACCGCTGTTAAACAGCATAGTGAGCCATCACTCACCGCTGAGCCAGCGTACACTCCTGAGCCATCGCATTCTGCTGAACCATCACACACAGATGAAATAGCAAAAGCAGAAACGAGCACTCATCGTAGTGATGTTACGGAGCAGACCCCCGTGCACGTTTTTGAGCCCGAGCCTGCCCGTAAACCTGAGCGTGTGGCAGAGGTCGTGCCAGAGCCCGTTTGGGACGACGAAGAGATGGACGACGAAGCGCTGTACCCGGCAGAGCCGCAAGCCGAAACCGTACCAGGGGCTGCTTATTCATCATCTAGACAGTCATCACCTACGACGCCTACGCCAACTGCGCGTCGTGAGCCTACCTTCGCCCCCGATGAGAGTGCGCCAGAAGCGGATGAAGGCCCAGCGCTTTGGACCGTGGAACATTTACAGAGTCAACGGCCTGCCTTTGAAACCATGGACGAGCCAGAAGGCGAGGTGCCGAGCCTGCAACTGCTGACACCGGCAGAGCCGCATCAGCCGAACTATACCGAAGAGCAACTGGCCGATATGGCGGAGCTGCTCGAAGTACGGCTGCGCGAGTACGGCGTTAAGGCGGAAGTCGTCGATACCTGGCCTGGGCCGGTAATTACACGCTTTGAGATCAAGCCCGCGGCGGGCGTGAAGGTCTCCAAAATCAGCAACCTTGCCAAAGATTTGGCGCGCTCCTTGATGGTCAAGAGCGTGCGGGTGGTCGAGGTGATTCCGGGCCGGCCAACAGTAGGCATTGAAATACCTAACCCCAACCGCGCCATGATCCGGCTACGCGAAGTCATCGACTCTGACCGTTACCAGCAGGAAACCTCGCCGCTGACCATGGCGCTGGGGCAAGATATTGGCGGTAGCCCGGTGGTGGCCAACCTGGGCAAGATGCCGCACCTATTGGTCGCGGGTACGACAGGTTCGGGTAAGTCGGTGGGTGTTAACGCCATGCTGATCTCGATGCTGCTCAAGGCGAAGCCCAGCGAGCTGAAGCTGATCATGGTCGACCCTAAAATGCTGGAGCTGTCGGTCTACGACGGCATTCCCCATTTGCTGGCACCGGTGGTCACCGATATGAAAGAGGCGGCCAACAGCCTGCGCTGGTGTGTGGCTGAAATGGAGCGCCGCTATAAGCTAATGGCGGCCATGGGGGTGCGTAATATTGCAGGTTTTAATGGCCGTTTGGATGAAGCCGAACGCGCCGGTGCGCAAGTGGCAGACCCGCTTTGGGAGCCGCAACCCTGGGAAGTACATCAACCGCACCCCGTGTTGAAAAAACTGCCCTACATCGTTGTGGTGATCGACGAATTTGCCGACATGTTCATGATCGTCGGTAAGAAGGTCGAAGAGCTGATTGCCCGTTTGGCGCAAAAAGCACGTGCCGCCGGTATCCATCTGATTCTAGCGACGCAGCGCCCCTCGGTGGATGTGGTGACGGGTCTGATCAAGGCCAATATTCCTTCGCGAATGGCCTTCCAGGTGTCATCGCGCATCGATTCGCGCACCATTCTTGACCAGGGCGGCGCGGAAAGCCTGCTTGGGCACGGTGATATGCTCTATCTGCCCGCCGGTTCCGGGCCGCCTAACCGCATCCACGGTGCCTTTGTGGATGATGACGAAGTACACCGGGTGGTCGATGACTGGAAGCGCCGTGGCGCCCCGGAATATATCGAGGAGATCCTTTCTGGGGGCGTCTCCGCGGATGCCTTGACCGGTCTTGAAGCGGAAGGGGGCGATGGCGACGATGCCGAGCAGGACGCGCTTTACGATGAGGCCGTCCAGTTTGTCACTGAAACGCGTAAAGCGTCGATTTCTGCCGTTCAGCGGCGCTTTAAAATTGGCTATAACCGGGCGGCGCGCTTAGTAGAAGCCATGGAAGGCGCCGGTGTGGTGACATCCATGGGCTCTAATGGCGCACGCGAAGTGCTGGCGCCGCCCCCGGTGGGCCACTAGGTCAAAAAGCCACAATTATGCAATAAGCGTGAAAATAGCGCCGCTGGTGAAACCCTGCGGCGCTTTTCACGTCTTACAACACATGGACGGTTACGCCGACCTCACTGCTTGATTATTGAGCAACCGTTTTGAGCAATCATTCGTTAGCAACGGTTGCCTAGGGAGATCACATGCGCGATACGCAATCAAAACGAACTTCATCGCTGGGTGCTTCACCCCTGGCATTGGCAGCAAGCGCCTTGGGTCTAACCTTCGGTGCCCCCGCATGGGCGGATGATGCAGCCGAGCGTTTGACCGAGCGGCTGGATCCACTCGAGCGTTATCAGGCGTCTTTTGACCAGCAGATTCTCGATGGCAGCGGCGAGCGACTACAGAGCGCACGCGGCGAAATGTGGTTGTCACGCCCGGGTATGCTGCGTTGGGAAGTCGAAGCGCCGTACTCGCAAACCGTGGTTTCCGATGGCGACGATGTCTACATGTATGACCCTGATCTTGAACAAGTCACCGTTCAGGAAATGGATGATCGCGTCACCCATACCCCCGCGCTGCTGCTCTCGGGAAGCGTGGACGATTTAACCGAAAGCTATGAGGTCTTTTACGAGCAGGACGGGGGGGAAGATGTGTTTACCCTGGTACCTATCTCTGCCGATACGCTGTTCGAAGAGTTAAGTATGGTATTCGATGCCGACACGCTAACTGAGCTGTGGATGATGGACAGCACCGGCCAGCGCACCGCGATTACCTTTAGCAATATCACTCTCAATGGCGAGATCGCCTCGGATATGTTTGACTTCGAAATTCCCGAAGGCACGGATGTGATCCGCGAAGAGCTCTAAGAAGAGCTCTAAGAAGAGCTCTAAGAAAGAAGGAGCTTTAAGAAAGCGCTTCAAGCTAGCGTTGTCTGCACAAGCCAGAGAGTAAACCGTCAGGCGCCTTAGGGCGCCTGATCTGCTTCTTGGTCACGATTTTCCCGCCATGCCATGATTTCGCTAAAGCGTTTCTCTTGACCGAAAGGGCTCGGCTTAAAGAAAATGGCTTTAGGCAGCTCGTCAGGCCAGCAATCGTGGGCGCTACCCGCCGGGTAACCATCGGGTTCATTGTGGGCATAGCGGTATCCTTCACCATGGCCCAGTTGCTCCATCAGCTTGGTGGGTGCATTGCGCAGATAGGTCGGCACTTCCACTTGAGGTTGCTGGCTTACATACTGCTTGGCCTCACTCCAGGCACGATCAATGCGGTTGCTTTTAGGCGCCACCGCCAAGTGAATGGCTGCATGGGCTATCGCCCGCTGGCCTTCGTAATCTCCCAGGCGCAGGTAGGCGTCCCAGGCGGCAATAACTAGCGGCAGGGCGCGCGGGTCGGCATTGCCGACATCCTCTGAGGCAATGGCCGTCAGTCTGCGCACCACGTCCAGCGGGTCGCCGCCACCCTGCATGAAGCGCGCCATATACAGCAGCGCGGCATTAGGGCGTGATGAACGAATGGATTTGTGAATCGCCGAGAGCAGGTCGTAGTAGGCGTCGCCCTGCTTATCGAAGGCACTGGCCTGGTGGCCAATCACATCCGCCAGTACGTCCTTATGGAGCACTTCGCGGCCCGCTTCCTGGGTGGCGAAATCACATGCCGTTTCTAAAAGCCCCAGCGCCCGACGGGCATCACCGGCGCTGGCGTGGGCTAGCGCGCTCAACACTTCATCATCGACGACAATATCGCGTTTGCCGAGGCCGCGCTCCACGTCGTTAAGCGCTTGGCGCATTACCGTGATGAGCTCTTCTTGGGTCAGTGATTTCAACACATAAACTCGCGCGCGGGAGAGCAGCGCCGAATTGACCTCGAACGAGGGGTTTTCGGTGGTGGCGCCAATTAGCGTCAGCAGGCCCGACTCCACGTGGGGAAGCAGGGCATCCTGCTGGCTCTTGTTGAGGCGGTGAATCTCATCCAGGAAAAGGATCACCGTCGATGACATTTGTTGGGCTCGCTCCACCACGGCGCGAATCTCTTTTACCCCGGCCATCACCGCGCT
This sequence comes from Vreelandella indica, assembly GCF_037070225.1. NCBI lineage: Bacteria > Pseudomonadati > Pseudomonadota > Gammaproteobacteria > Oceanospirillales > Halomonadaceae > Vreelandella > Vreelandella indica. Next base: position 46,704 of record NZ_JBANSO010000014.1, on the reverse strand, counting down.
AAGGCGCTCTAAATGGGCGTCGGAAGCCCGCGCCAAGAGCTCCGCTAGCGTGGTTTTACCCACGCCCGGCGGCCCCCACAAAATCATCGAACGCACGAGGCCTGATTCCGCCATCCGGCGCAGCGGCTTGTCTGGCCCCACTAACGCCTGCTGGCCTACGTAATCGTCCAGCTGGCGTGGGCGCATGCGAAAGGCGAGTGGGGCGTCTTCAGAAGGTGCTGCGTGGGCGCTATCAAAAAGATCCATGGAAACTTCCGTTGTCATTCGTCACGTAGAACTACTTATTAGCAACAAGTGTCTGTGGTAAAGCGCGGCTTGTCGAACTACCTTTGGCGTAACCTAACAGAAAGATGCACTTGCTAGGATAGCGCCATAGAGGCATTGTTAATGATAACCCCTGTTAGTTAGTTGCTATGCCCCTATGATTGCGTGCCGTTAGCTCTTAGCGTGACGGCAGGCATGACACGATAAAGGAGACGGCTCCATGCTAAACCAACTGCGTCTAGATCATGCCAATATGGCCCGTATGCTTCATGTGCTGCAGCTGAAGCAAAAAACGCTTGCCCAGGGAGAACGGCCCAATTTCAAGCTAATGCGTGAAGTGGTCGATTACATCCTGTCCTACATGGATGGTTTTGCTACCCCGCTGGAAAGGGTGTGCGTTGAGCGACTACAGGCTAAAGCGCCCGACAACGGTGCACTGACCGAGAAGATGGCCAGTGAGTATCGTGAGTTAAAACCCCGCTTGCAGCGTCTATCCAGCGATATCGACATGATCCTGATGGACAACGTCATGCCAATGGATCGTTTTGCCGAAGACCTTAAAGACTATCTAGAGGCGCACAGGGCCTACCTGCGTCACGAACGCGAGGGCCTGTTCCCCCTGATCGACGAACACTTTAGCCAGGAAGATATGGACGAGTTGCGTTCAGCGCTTCCTGCTGGCGCCGAACAGGAGCTAGAACGCCTGCAACAAGCCTACCCTGAACTCTATGCAGAACTGCGCGGGGCGGATGTACCTGCGGTATAGCCACCAATACGGCATTAACCTGGGTCGACGAGCAACAAATTAACAGGCGGGGCATGCTAAACTGGCAGCCCCGTTTTTAGTGAGCAACCGTTCAACCATCGACCAGCTCGGCGCTGAGGAATGAAGCAGGATAGTGATGCGAAGAGAATCATGAAGGGCCCCGTATTAATTTTTGATTCCGGTGTCGGCGGTCTGTCGGTAGCGCATTCGCTGCGCCAACACTACCCCGATGTAGCCATGTGCTACGCCTGTGATAATGCCTGGCTGCCGTATGGGCTGCGCGAAGATTCCGCCCTAACCGAGCGCATCGTGTCGGTCTGTAAAGCCGCGGTAGCTGCTTGCCAGCCTAGCGTGCTGGTGGTTGCCTGTAACACCGCCAGTACGCTGGCGTTGGAGCAACTACGCCAGCAGTTAATGATTCCCGTGGTAGGCACCGTGCCTGCTATCAAGCCTGCTGCCGCACTGAGCCAAACGCGTCACATCGGCTTATTGGCCACCAAGGCCACCGTGGGGCGGCCCTATACCCAGCGCTTGATTGATAGCTTTGCCAGTGACTGCGTCATTACCCGCGTGGCGGCCGATGCCTTGGTGGTAGAGGCAGAGGCCTATTTGGCTGGCATCACGCCCAACGTAGAGCGTATGCAGTCGGCATTGGCGCCGTTATGGCAAGCCGTCACCGCGCCAACCGTGTCTCCCAAGTTGGACACCGTGGTTCTCGGCTGTACCCATTTTCCGTTGCTTAAACCGTGGTTAAGCGAGCTTGCTCCAGCGCCTTTGCATTGGATTGATTCTGGTGACGCGATCGCACGGCGGGTGGCTCAGGTGGTGGATGCGCTCGCCAGTGAACACCAAGATGGCCGCTGTTGGACCACGGCACCCGCGGTAAACTTAACCGCTGGTTTAGCGCGCTATGGATTTAACGCCCCGCAGCTATTGTCCGTGAGTTAATGCATCCTGTTTACCCGCTACTGTTTTCGAAGCTCTATTTTCAAAGCGCAATTTTCAAAACCCTATTTTCAAAACCGAATTATTGAAACCGTATTTTTGAATCCCTATTTCTGAATTTATTCAAGAGGAGCAGCCTTGGCTATCCCCGTCGTAGAACCTGAACGTTATGCCGAGCAGCTAGCCGCCAAGCGCGACTATCTTGAGACGACCTTTGCGCCTTTCCAGCCACCGGCACTAGAAGTGTTTGAATCACCGCCGGGCTACTATCGCCAGCGCTGTGAATTTCGCATTTGGCATGAAGAGAACGATCTCTTCTATGCCATGTTTGAAGTCGATCCTGAGAATCCAAAAAATAAGCGCGTCATTCGCTTAGATCAGTACGCTGTCGCCAGTGAGCGAATCAATCAGCTCATGCCACAGCTGCGTGAGGCCTGTCTGGCGTCTGACGAGCTGCGTCGCAAGCTGTTTCAGGTGGAGTTTTTAACCACGCTCTCCGGCGAGGCGCTGGTCACGCTGATTTATCATCGGCCCTTAGGCGATGAATGGGAGCGCGAAGCACGAGCGCTGGAAGCTGAACTCGGCATCATGATCATTGGCCGCTCCCGCAAACAGCGCATCGTGCTGACCCGTGATCACGTCTGGGAGCGCCTAGAGGTGGATGGTCGCGCGTTGCACTATCAGCAGGTCGAAAACAGCTTCACCCAGCCCAATGCGCATATCTGCCAAAAAATGCTCAGCTGGGCGCGTGAAGTCACCGTTGGCCAGCCAGAGGACGATGCAAAGAAAGATTTGGTCGAGCTTTATTGCGGAAACGGCAATTTTACCATTGCGCTCGCCGAGAATTTCCGTCGCGTCCTCGCCACCGAAATTTCCCGCACATCGGTCGCCAGTGCCAACGTCAATCTGGAAGCCAATGGTGTTACCAACGCGCAAATTGGTCGCATGTCAGCAGAAGAGTTTTCACAAGCGCTGAAGGGCGAAAAGGCCGGGCGTCGCGTGGCAGAAATGGGGTTGGAGGAGTACGATTTTTCCACCGTACTGGTCGACCCGCCCCGCGCTGGGCTAGATGAGCAGAGCTGTGAACAGCTCAGCGAGTACGCTCAGATCGTCTATATTTCATGCAACCCGGCCACATTGGCTGAAAACTTGACCATACTGACCACTACCCATCGCATTGAGCGCTTTGCGCTATTTGACCAGTTCCCGTTTACCGATCACTGTGAGTGCGGGGTATTGTTAACGCGGCGAGATAGTTAATTAGGTTGAATGTGCTAACGCCCTAATGCGTAAACGGTATGCGCCATGAACAACATGTCATGTGATTAGGGACGCGACGATAGGTAGCGTAAGCTAGACGCTATGTTGGCCTAAAGGCCTATTGTCCTTCGTTTTTTGGCCGATCAATGGCCCAGGCAGTCGAGGTGATGGATGCACTACGTTGCGATTGAAGAGAGTCGTCAGGATCTTTTGAAGCAGTTGCAAGAGCGATTATATGCGCGCTTGGAGCCTGCTCGAGCTGCGACCATTGACGCCTTTGCTCGACACTTTTACGCCACCGTGCCGGTGGAAGATCTTGTCGATCGTCGCCTGGACGATCTGTATGGGGCTACGCTTTCGATTTGGCAGTTTTTGCAGCACCATGATCCTAAAAGCCCCAAAGTGCGCGTCTTTAACCCGGATTTTGAAGAGCATGGCTGGCAGTCAACGCATACCTTTGTCGCCGTGTTGCATGAAGATATGCCGTTTTTGGTCGACTCGGTGCGTATCGAGCTCAACCGCCGCGGCTTGACGGTACACGCGATTCAAAACGCGGTACTGGCCGTCGCCCGAGATGACCGCCATCAGTTACAGACCCAAACCTCACCTCGCGATGAGAACGCGCCTGACGCACGTGAGTCCTTGATTGTTATTGAAGTCGATCGACACACCGACGTGGCGTTGCTTGAGAAAATCGAAAGCAACCTGAACGACGTACTGCGTGATGTGCGCACCGCCGTGGGCGATTACGATGCTATGTGCGCGCAAATTACCGCGTCGATTCAAGAGCTCGAGAAAAATTGCCCGCCGCAGATTGACCCCGACGACCACGAAGAGGCGATTGCTTTCTTAGAGTGGCTGCTCAAGGATAACTTCACCTTCCTAGGCTACGACGAGTACCTACTGGTAGGTAACGAACTGCAGCGCGATGCCGATAGCGTACTGGGCGTATTCCGCCTGGATCAGCCGCGCTACTGCGAGCGGATTCGTACCGAAGAGGGCGTGGATGAGCACAACGACTATGTGTTGGTGCCGCAGCTACTGTCGTTTGCCAAGAGTGCCCATCACTCACGGGTGCATCGTCCTACCTATCCTGACTACATTACCGTTGATCGTTACGATGACGACGGCAATGTGATCGGAGAACGGCGCTTCTTTGGTCTGTTCACCTCAATGGTTTATAACGAATCGCCGCGTAATATTCCGCTGCTGCGTCGCAAACTAAAAGCGGTGATGGATATCGCTGGGTTTAATCCCCAGGGCCACAACGGCAAGCAGTTGCTGCAGGTGCTGGAAGTTTACCCCCGCGATGACCTGTTTCAAATCGACACCGAATCATTGGCGAGCACTTCGCTGGGTATTCTCAATATCCGCGAGCGCCGCCAGGTGCGGCTGTTTATTCGCGCCGATATCAGCGGCAAGTTCTACTCCTGCTTGGTGTTTGTGCCCCGCGACGTATTCTCGACGGATCTGCGCCAGCGAATTCAAAATGTGCTGTGCGATGAGCTGGATGCCCACTTTGGCGATTTCAATACCTACCTATCCGAGTCGGTACTGGCACGCATTCAGCTGATTCTGCGCTTCAACGGCGATGCGCCCAGCGATTACGACCTTAAGCGCCTGGAGAGCAAGGTGGCGCGGCTGGCGCGTAGCTGGAGCGACGACCTGCACAACGCCATGGTGGAAGGGTTTGGCGAAGAGCGTGCCAACCACCTGATGGATCACTTCCGCGAAGCATTCTCAGCGAGCTATCGTGAAGATTTTTCCGCACGCACCGCGGTGTTTGATGTCCAGCACTTGTTAACGCTGAACAACGGCGACGACTTATCGCTGTCGCTCTACCGTCCGCTGGAAGAGCAGGGTGGTGGCGTTAATCTAAAGCTGTTCCATCGCGGCACCCAGATTCCGCTTTCCGACGTGCTGCCGATGATGGAAAACCTCGGTCTGCGCGTGATTGGCGAACGCCCCTACGATATCAACTCCCCTGAGCAGCGCTACTGGATTCACGATTTTGAGCTAGAGCATAGCGGTGCGGATGTCAGCCTGGGCGATATGCGCGATGTATTCACGGAAGCCTTCAAACGCATCTGGACCGGCGAAGCCGATAACGATGCCTTTAACCGCCTGATTATCGGCGCAGGGCTGGATTGGCGCGAAGTGGCGATGCTGCGCGGCTATGCGCGCTATTTGAAGCAGATCCGCTTTGGTATGTCTCAGGACTACATTGCCGCGACGCTGGCCAACTACCCGGCCATCACCCGCGAGTTGGTTGAGCTATTCCGCCTGCGTTTTGATCCTGAGCAGCAGGACCACGCCACCGACGAGTGCATCGCTAGCTTAAACGAGCGACTGGAAGGTGTTGCTAGTCTTAACGACGACCAACTGCTGCGTCGCTTTATGGAGTTAATTCTCGCCACGCTGCGTACCAACTACTACCAGCTCGGCGAGGGCGGACGCTTTAAAGACTATATCGCTTACAAACTTGAGCCCTCCAAGGTCACCGGCATGCCCAAGCCGCGGCCAATGTTTGAAATTTTTGTCTGCTCGCCACGGGTTGAAGGTGTCCACCTGCGCGGCGGTAAAGTCGCCCGCGGCGGCCTACGCTGGTCGGATCGCTTTGAAGATTACCGCACCGAAGTGCTGGGCTTGGTGAAAGCGCAGCAGGTTAAGAACGCCGTTATCGTCCCGGTGGGCGCAAAAGGCGGTTTTGTCTGTAAGCGCATGCCGGAAAATGCCAGCCGCGATGTGGTGCAGAAAGAGGGCATCGCCTGCTATCAAATCTTTATCCGCGCGCTGCTGGATGTTACCGACAACCTGGTGGGTAGCGATGTGGTGCCGCCGGAAAATGTCGTTCGTCACGACGAAGACGATGCCTACCTGGTCGTGGCTGCCGATAAAGGTACCGCCACCTTCTCGGATATCGCCAACGAGATTTCCATTGAGTACGGCCACTGGCTAGGCGATGCGTTTGCCTCTGGCGGCGCCAATGGCTACGACCACAAGAAAATGGGCATCACCGCACGCGGTGCCTGGGAGTCGGTTAAACGCCACTTCAAAAACCTGGATGTAGATACCCAACGCGATCTGTTCAGCGTGGTGGGAGTCGGCGACATGGCGGGGGATGTGTTCGGCAACGGCATGCTGTTATCTGACAAGATTCAGCTGGTGGGTGCCTTCAACCACCTGCATATCTTTGTTGACCCCAATCCGGATGCGGAGGCGTCCTTTGCCGAGCGCAAACGGCTGTTCGCCCTGCCACGCTCCAGCTGGGAAGACTACAGCCAGGAGTTGATCTCTGCCGGTGGCGGTATCTTTAGCCGCAGTGCTAAGTCGATTGCGATAACGCCGGAAATGCAGCAGGTATTCGGCATTCAGGAAGCGCGTTTATCCCCCAACGAATTGATCCGCGCGATGCTCAAGTCCAAAGTGGATTTGATCTGGAACGGCGGTATCGGTACCTATGTGAAGGGCTCCGATGAAACCGATGCCGATGTCGGCGACAAAGCCAACGACACCCTGCGCATCAACGGCAATGACCTGAACTGCCGCGTGGTGGGTGAGGGCGGTAACCTCGGTTTGACCCAGCGCGGGCGTATGGAAGCCGCCGCCAAAGGCGTGCGTGTCTATACCGACTTCATTGACAACGCCGGTGGGGTGAACTGCTCCGACCATGAGGTCAATATCAAGATTTTGATCGATGAAGTGGTCAAGCGCGGCGATATGACCGACAAACAGCGCAATCAGCTGCTGGCGGAAATGACCGATGAAGTGTCAGAGCTGGTGATTCTCGATAATTACCGCCAAAGCCAAGCGCTGGATCTATCGGCTATCCTTTCTGACCAGTCGATGGGGCCCTACCGCCGCTTTATCAGCGAGCTGGAGGCCACCGGGCAGATTGACCGCGAGCTGGAGTTCCTGCCTGCCGATGATGTGCTCAAAGAGCGGGCCAGCAATGATCAAGGGATGCGCCTGCCTGAGCTGTCGGTGCTGATCTCCTACGCCAAGAGCACCTTGAAAGGCGACTTGATCACCTCTGACGTGCCGGATGACCCGTATATTCACCGTCATCTGGAGCGGTTGTTCCCCTCGGTGCTGGTGGAGCGCTTTAAAGACGAAATGTACGAACACCGTCTTAAGCGTGAAATCGTGGCAACGCAGGTGGCCAACGATCTGGTCGACCATATGGGTATCGTCTTTGTACGCCGCCTAATGGACTCCACCGGCGCTGGGCGTGCCGACATCGCTCGCGCTTATATTGTGGCCCGCGATAGCTTTAACTTGCCCGGTCTATGGGCGCAAATTGAAGCGCTCGATAATCAAGTGCCGAATCGCATCCAGTACTCAATGATGCTCGACTTGATGCGCCTGATCCGTCGCGCTACGCGCTGGTTTGTGCGTCAGCATTTAGGGCTCTCGACGCTGGACACTATCGAGTATTTTGCTCCTCGCCTGGCGCAGTTACAGGAAGGTATTGGTGAGTTGCTGAGTGGCGAAGAACTTAGCGCCTGGAACTCGCGTCGAGACGAGCTGTTGGAGGCGGGTGTGCCGGATGCGCTGGCATCCACCGTGGCGGCGTCATCAAGTCTTTATGCGGGACTGGGTATTATCCAGGCGGCGCGCCTGACCAACGAAAAACCGCAGCGGGTGGCGGAAGTGCTGTACGAAATTGGCAGCCGCCTGGAGCTGCCGTGGATGATTCAGCAGGTAACTCAGCTGGAAGTGCGCGACGCCTGGCAGGCCCAGGCGCGGGAAACCTTCCGCGACGACATCGAGCGTCAGCAGCTGGCACTGACCACCAGCGTGTTGAAACTCGACGCTGGCAGTCGCGATACCCAAGAGCGGGTGGCGCAGTGGCTGGATCAGCATGCCGACCTGCATCGCCGCTGGTGTCGTTTGATTGAAGAGGTGCGTGGCGGCAGTGAAGGGGGCTTTGCGCTCTTCGCCGTGGCGGTACGCGAACTGGTCGATCTGGCTGAAAGCGATAGCGAAGCCTAAACGTACCTCGTCCACTTAATTAAAGTGTATCTATTTAATTAAAGAGGCGTATGAAAGCGCGCCCTGGTTCTCCACCAGGGCGCGCTTTATTGCGTTATACTAATGCCCGTTTTCAGTCCCCGCTTCAAGAGATCCGCTATGTACAACCTCGCCCGCTCACTGTTCTTTCGCGTTGACCCAGAAACCTCTCACGGTATGGCGCTGGGTGCGTTGGATGCACTGCATCGGGTAGGGGGCGTTACACGGCTATTTGGCCAGCCGGTCGAGGATCCCGTCGAACTGATGGGGCTGCGCTTTGCCAATCGAGTAGGTCTCGCCGCGGGGTTGGACAAGAACGCCGACCACCTGGATGCGCTGGGCGCGCTGGGGTTTGGCTTTGTCGAGGTCGGAACAGTGACGCCTAAGCCGCAGCCAGGGAATCCTAAGCCTCGGCTGTTTCGCTTAGCGCAGCATGAAGCAATCATCAACCGCTTTGGTTTTAACAACAAAGGGGTTGCGCATCTGATCCAGCAGGTTAAGCAGCGTCACTACGGCGGCATTGTGGGCATCAATATTGGTAAAAACCTGACGACATCAGTAGAGCACGCCCTGGATGACTACCTGGTATGTCTAGATGCGGTGCACCCTTATGCGGATTACATTGCCGTTAACGTCTCCTCGCCGAATACCCCTGGGCTGCGTACCTTACAGTTTGGTGAACAGCTGGACGCGTTGCTGGGGCCTATTCGCGCTCGCGCCAACGAGCTTGATTCTCAAGCGGGCCGAAAAACTCCATTACTGATTAAGATCGCCCCGGATATGAGCGCGGAAGAAGTGGCGTTGATGGCAGAAAGTATTCAGCGCAATGCACTTGATGGCGTGATTGCTACCAATACGACGGTTTCCCGCGCGGGAGTAGAGGGTGACTCACAAGCGGAGGAGGCGGGTGGGCTTTCTGGAAAACCTGTCTTCGAGGCATCAAATCGTGTTATTCGCCAGTTACGTGAGCATCTACCATCGCTACCTATCATCGGTGTCGGTGGAATCGATAGTGCCGCTGCTGCCCAGGCCAAAATCGCGGCGGGAGCAGATTTAGTGCAACTCTACTCGGGGTTGATCTATCAAGGGCCTAAACTGGTCGGTGAGTGTGCAAGGGCACTGAAAGCTAACGGTTGAGCGTGCAGATGATTAGCAAAGCAGTGTGGATATCAATGCGCACTAAAAAGCCCACTTGAAAAAGTGGGCTCACTGAAAACCTCTCGCTTAAAATCTTTCTTTTAGAATCTTGAAAAATAAAAACGTTAGGCCATGACTAAGGGGTTTTTGTGGATGCCCGAGATGCCTGTCATCCCATCCCACTGGTCACCGCGGCCTTCACGCCAACCGCTCATCCAGTATTCGCGTAAATTGATATCTTGACTGGGACAATCGTCGCGAGAACGACCCGATACACCCGCTTTGTAGCCGTGGACATAAGCCCGCTGGAAGCGATCACGTTTTTGCCGTTTCATTGGCTAACCTCTTTTCACGAAAGCCTTTGATAAGAAATAGGGTGTTATCGAAAACGAAAACAACCGCTATTCCGAGAGCTTGCTTCAAGAGCGAGACGCCGCTCTAACCCTGTTGTTTGGCACTCACGGGCTGAACGAGCCGAGCGGCTATCTCTTACAAAGAACACTCATATGCCATAGGCCTAGTTCTGAACCGACCCTGACAAGAAACGCATGCGTTTTTCAGTAGCTACTCTCTTATTGTTAGACCATGATGGGGTCATCTGTCGACTATCAAATTGTCATAAAACGTAAACTCATTTGCTATATACAGGGATATCGCGCCTTTACGCGCCGCTATTATCATGACCGAGTCGAACCAAACCGCTGCCCTGAACTTGCTCGCCACTTGCCCCAAAGGCATCGAAGGCCTGCTCCACGACGAACTCATAGCGCTGGGCGCCACGCCGGGTAAAACCACCGTGGCAGGCGTCTATTTCACTGCCAGCCAAGCGATCGCTTATCGTGTTTGCCTGTGGTCTCGGTTAGCCAACCGGGTCATTTTGACCCTGGCACGCGAATCGATGATCGATACCGCTGAGCAAGTGCGCGATGTGGTCGCCCGCATTGCCTGGACACAGCATCTGGCACCGGGCAAAACGCTGGCCGTCGATTTCCATGGCCGCAGCGAACACATTCGCCACACCCGCTTTGGCGCGCAAACCGTTAAAGACGGCATTGTCGATGCGCTTCAACTGGCCGGGCAGGAACGCCCCAATGTGGATACCAAAACCCCACATTTGCGCGTCTATGCCCACCTGCACCGGATGAATTTAACCATTGGGCTGGATCTCTCAGGTGAGAGTCTCCACCGCCGTGGTTATCGCCGTGACGTAGGCCATGCACCGCTAAAAGAGAATCTGGCGGCGGCACTGCTGGTGCGCGCAGGCTGGCCCGAGCGCTTAAAAGCGGGAGAGCCGTTGATTGATCCGCTGTGTGGTGCAGGCACGCTGCTGATCGAAGCCGCCATGATGGCCGCTGACCAAGCGCCTAACCTGAATCGTGAGCGGTTCGGCTTCCACGGCTGGGCAGGCCACGATGATCTCGCTTGGCAGGAACAGAAGCGCGAAGCCGATGCGCGCGCGTCGATTGGTCGCAAGCGCTGTAAAGCCCAGCTACTCGGCTTTGATCAGAGCCCTGCAGCACTGACGGCAGCGAAATCCAATGCCATGCGCGCGGGTATTCCAGCCTTGATAAGCCTGCATGGTCAAAGCCTTGTCCAGTTGACGCGACCCGAAACACTGACGGCTGAGAGCGGCCTGCTGATTACTAACCCACCCTACGGCGAACGCCTGGGTGAATTGCCTGAGCTGGTGCGTCTATACGCCCAGCTTGGTGAGAAAGCCAAAGCGCTATTCCCCAGCTGGACCCTGGCGGTATTTACCGGTAACCCGGATCTAGGCCACCGGCTGGGCATGCGTGCGCACAAGCAGTACGCGCTTAAAAACGGTGCTCTGGATGCCAAGCTGTTGCTTATGGAGATTGGTGGCGCTGAGCATCCGCCTGCCGAGAGCGATACAAAGCCCGTCCAGAGCGAGAGCAGTGCAGTGGCGACGCCTGGTGAAAAGGCGAGCGAAGAGCAAGCCGCCCACAAAAACCAAGACAATGCGCAGATGTTTGCCAATCGACTGATTAAAAATCAGAAGCGCTTGAAGAAATGGCTGAAGCAGAGCGGTGAAACCAGCTATCGCGTTTATGATGCCGATATGCCGGAATACGCCCTGGCGGTGGATCGTTATGGTGATCGGGTACATGTACAAGAGTACGCGGCACCTAGCTCGATCAACCCAGCCCAGGCGCAAAAGCGCTTGTACGATGCCTTGGAAGTCATGCCCGAGGCGCTTAACGTTGATGCCAGCAAAATCTATATCAAACGCCGCGAACGCCAAACCGGCAGCGCCCAGTACCAGAAGCGGGCCGCCAGCGGTGAACGCTTTGAGGTGCAGGAGGGCGCAGCACGGCTATGGGTCAACCTGCGTGACTATCTGGATACCGGGCTGTTCCTTGACCATCGGCCGGTTCGGCGCATGCTGGGCGAAATGGCCAGCGGTAAGCGTTTTTTAAATCTGTTCTGTTATACCGCCACCGCGACCGTACAGGCGGCCTTGGGTGGCGCCAGTGACAGTGTGAGCGTGGATATGTCCAATACCTATCTGGAGTGGGCCAAGGACAACTTTGCACTGAATAAGCTCGATACACGTCTTCACCGTGTGGTGCGCGACGACTGTTTCCGCTGGCTGGAAACGGCTAACGCCGAGTTCGACCTGATCTTTATGGATCCGCCGACATTTTCCAACTCGAAGAAAATGCGCGATACCCTCGACGTTCAGCGTGACCATCCGCGGCTGGTGGACCTCGCCATGGCGCGCTTGGCACCGGGCGGCACCTTAGTGTTTTCGAATAACCAACGGCGTTTTAAACTCGATGAAGCGCTTTACCAGCAGTATGCGGTCGAGGACATCACCGGGCGCAGCTTCGACCCCGATTTCCAGCGGCGTACGAATCTTCACCATGTGTTTATACTGCGCCATAAAGCGGCGTAAGAGAGCCATTGCATGAAAAGAGTCTTTGCATGATTCAGCTATCGCTTTACACCACGCTGGGTTGCCACCTATGCACGCAATTGGAAGGGCTGGTGGCGACACTCGCCAATCAGAAGGTGTGGCTGCACCATATCGAAATCAGTGATGACGATGCGCTGGTCGAACGCTACGGCGTGCGGATACCGGTGCTGGTGGATAGCGATGGCAATGAGCTGGATCGTGGCTTTGAGCTATCGCGCTTAAGTGACTGGTTGCGTCAGCGCGGCTGGCTGGATGAAGCGGCCCTGGCCGCGTTTACCTCACCACCCGATACCTCCGCCCCCAAAGGGGCGCATGAGCGTGACGGGCGGCGCTTTTTGGGCTAAACCTGCGCGGCCTTAGAGTGCATCCAGTAGTGATAGTTGGCGCATGGCCTCCTGGCCCTCGGGAGTATGATCGGCCACGTCCAGCACCTTGCGAAAACCCCGCGAGGTTTGGATGGTGGTTTCGTCCTCAAGCCACATCTGGGCCTGCTCCAGCGTATCGGCCAGCTGATGTTTCAGGCCGCCAAATTGGGTGCCGATTTGGCCCCAGGCGCGGCTGAAAATCCAGTCACCAAACATATCCTGGTGAATATGAACCAACACATAGTCATGGTTGGTTTCCCAGCGTACGATCACAACACTCTCCTTACTTAGCTTTTAAAAGATAGCCTTTAAAAGATAGCCTTTAAACACGCCTGCCCATCAAGCCGTCGCGGGCGGTATTGTAAAGCCCGGATACCCAAACGCCTATGAAACTTGTCATTGATGCCAATATCCCCGCTGCCGATGCCTGCTTTGGAGCTTTCGGAACGTTAACCCGCGTGCCGGGCCGGGAAATCAGCGCGGCCCATGTGCACGACGCCGACGCGCTCATCGTGCGCTCGATTACCCAGGTCAACGATAAGCTGCTTGTCGATAGCCCCGTTCGCTTTATCGGCACCTGCACCATTGGCACCGATCATATCGACCAGGCAGCGCTTGCCCAGCGCAATATCGCCTTCTCCAGTGCACCAGGCTGCAACGCCGAAGCGGTGGTTGATTATGTATTGAGCAGCTTGTTGACCCTGGCGGAGCGCGATGGTTGGTTACTTAGCGAGCGGACCGTGGGGATCGTCGGGGTGGGCAACGTTGGCCGTCGGCTACAGGCGCGGCTGAAGGCCATGGGCGTGGCAACGCTGGCCTGTGACCCGCCCAGAGCCGACGAGGAGGGCCAGGCAGGCTTTCACTCGTTAGATGCCCTGATCGAGCGCTGTGACGTGCTCTGCCTGCATACGCCGCTAACGCGCGAAGGCCCACACGCGACGTATCAATTACTCAACTCTCAACGTATCGAGGAGCTAGCACCGGGGTGCGTACTGCTTAATGCCGGGCGCGGCGACTGTGTGGATGGATTGGCGCTACGCAGCCGCCTTGCGGGCAAGGGCGATATCAGTGCCATACTGGATGTGTGGGAGGAAGAACCCGATATCGATGCTGGCCTTCGTGATCTGGTCTCTCTAGCAACACCGCATATTGCCGGGCATAGCTTAGATGGCAAGCTGCGCGGCACCTGGATGATTCAGCAGGCGCTGGCTCACCACTGCGGTCAGCCAAGCGAGCTAACGTTTGCCGATATTTGCCCACCGCCCGCCCTGACGTCGCTGCATTTGCAGCACGCACTGCCTCCTGAAGATGCGCTAAGACTCTGCATGAGAGCAGTGTATGACGTACGCCGCGACCACGATGCTCTCCAGCGCCAAACGCAGCATCACGGCATGCACAAAGGTTTTGATGACTGCCGCGCCAACTACCCGCTGCGGCGCGAATTCGCCACGCTCAACGTGCAGTTGTCAGGGGAGGCGATAGCGCTGGAAGGCTTATTGCGTGGGGCGGGGTTTACGGTAACCGAGCAGGATAGTAAAAAATAAGCAGTGAAAAACAGGTGGCGAATAACAATAAGGCCCGCAGATGCGGGCCTTAAATGTTTAGAGCTGCTGGACAATATTACTGACGATAAGCGGCTTCTTTCAGCGCACGGATGCGCTCATCCAGCGGCGGGTGGCTGGCAAATAGCTTTTCCACCAGCGAGCGCGTTTGGCCTTTGGTGATGGCCATGGCGCGCAGTGTGTCCGGCATTTGATCGGGCATTTCCGTTTCGGTTTTCAAGCGAGCCAGCGCGCTGACCATCGCATTGGTGCCTGCCAGCCGCGCACCGGCTTCGTCGGCGCGGTATTCGCGATAGCGCGAGAACCAGGCGACGATAGCTGAGGCCAAAATACCGAACACAATCTCAGCGACCATGACTACTGCGAAGTAACCCATAAAGCCGAGCCCGCCTTCACCATCGCTACGGCTGCGCAGGAAGTTATCGACCAAGTGTGCCACTACCCGGGCAAAGAACATCACGAAGGTGTTCACCACGCCTTGAATCAGCGCCAGTGTCACCATGTCGCCATTGGCAACGTGGCCAATTTCGTGAGCCAGTACCGCCCGCACTTCTTCCGGTCGCATGCGATTCATCAAGCCTGCCGAGACGGCCACCAGTGCATCGTCCTTGTTCCAGCCCGTAGCAAAGGCGTTGGATTGCTGTGCCGGAAAGATGCCCACTTCCGGGGTTTTAATACCCGCTTCACGGGAGAGCTCCGCGACCGTGTCCAGCAACCACCGTTCGGTCGAGTTGGAGGGCGTTTCGATGATCACCGTGCCGGTGCTGCGCTTGGCCATCCATTTGGAAATGAAGAGCGAGATGATGGAACCCGCCATGCCGAACACAAAGCAGAAGATCAGCAGGCTGGTGAAGTTGATGCCCTGGCCGCGCAAGTAGCTCTCTACACCGAGCAAGCGCAAGGTGATACTGGCGACCAGCAAGACCGCTATATTGGTTGCTAAAAACAGCAAAATTCGCATCATGGTGCAGGTTCTCCCTCAACGTTTAGAAACCGGTTCATACACAGCCAGTGAAATGGTCACAGAATAGTTGCTTAAATACGTACTCTTCGTGGCAGTTTCAAGTCATCGCTGCGTCAAATAGCTGTTTTAATCGGCATATTCACTTGGCTAGACTCACTGCCGGTAGCGGGATAGGAAGTTGGCAAAACGGTCTAGTGCATCACCGAGCTGGTCTGCCCAGGGCAGGGTCACAATGCGCACATGATCCGGCTCTGGCCAGTTAAAGGCGGTCCCTTGTACCAGCAATATTTTTTCCTGCAGCAGCAGGTCAAGCACCATCTGCTGATCGTCTTTGATCTTGAAAACTTTTGGGTCCAGACGTGGAAACGCATAGAGCGCGCCTTTTGGCTTCACGCAGGAGACGCCGGGGATCGCGTTCAGCTTTTCTACCGTGATGTCACGCTGGGCCAACAGCCGCCCGCCAGGCAGGATTAAATCGTTAATCGACTGATAGCCCCCCAGCGCGGTTTGAATCGCATGCTGGGCGGGCACGTTGGCGCACAGACGCATGGAAGCCAACATATTCAGCCCCTGGATATAGTCCTGAGCGTTCAATTTGGCCAAGGTGCCGGAGATAATCATCCAGCCTGAGCGAAAGCCCGCACAGCGATAGCTTTTGGAAAGCCCGTTCATGGTGATGACTAATTGGTCATCGTCCGCTAACGCGCCCGTGGCGGTATGCTCGACGCCGTCGTACAGAATCTTGTCGTAGATCTCGTCAGAAAATACCACCAGATTGTGCTGCTTGGCGATCTCTAATACCTCTTTGACCACCGCGGGCGGATACACCGCGCCGGTCGGGTTATTGGGGTTGATCAGCACAATGGCGCGAGTGTGGCTGGTGATTTTGGCGCGAATATCCGCCATGTCGGGCGTCCAGTCCGCCTGCTCGTCGCACAGGTAGTGCACCGCGTGGCCACCGGAAAGGTGAGCGGCCGCAGTCCATAGTGGGTAGTCCGGTGCGGGAATCAGCACTTCGTCGCCGTCATTGAGCAGCGCCTGCATGGCCATCACGATCAGCTCAGAGACGCCGTTACCGATGAAGATATCCTCAATCCCCACGCCGGGAATCTGCTTGCGCTGGCACTCCTGCATAATGGCTTTACGGGCGGAATAGAGGCCTTTGGAGTCGCAGTAGCCCTGGGCCGTGGGCAGGTTACGCATCACATCCTGAAGAATCTCCTCCGGCGCCTCGAAGCCAAAGGGCGCGGGGTTGCCGATATTCAGCTTGAGAATTCGTTGGCCTTCCTCTTCCAAGCGCTTGGCGTGGTCGAGTACCGGGCCGCGAATGTCATAGCAGACATTGTGCAGCTTATGAGATTTCTTTAGCGGTTGTGATTCGTGCGACTGCGGGGTATCCATGAGGTGTTTGTCCAAAAGTAGCTAGAAGCCCAAAAGTATCCAACGTCATTATGTGTTTACTAGGTCAAAGGGTGACTTAGCAGTGCTCGGCTCATTATGCGTCGGAAAGGCCTTGATTGTCTTCGTCGTTTTGCACCGGGGGTGGCGGAATATCTGCCGGGGTTTCAAGCGTTAGCCTGCCCAGCTTGCCGTCGCGAAGTTCGTGAAGCAGTACTTCGGCGCCACGGTGCAGATCAACCGCGCCGCCGTGGCGCAGGCCGCCACGGCGGGCAGCGATATCTTTTAAGATGGCGTTACCGTCGAAGCCAGCAATAGCGAGAAAATCAGGCTTTTTCGGACCGTCCGCATCAATATCGTGGGGGAGGTCCGGCGCGGTGTAAGGCGGCAGCGCTTTGAGCTTATAGCGCTCGGTGAGTGCTTCAGGGTAACGCTTGGCAAGCTCTGCGCTGGTGACAATCGCCACATCGGTATACTCAATGGCCGTATCGCGAATGGCACCGGTGGCGGCAAGGCGATAGGCACTGGCCTGGTCTTCGATTTTGGGCCACAGCACGCCTGGGGTGTCGGTAAGGGCTACACGCCCATCGATACGCACCTTCTGTTGACGCTTGGTGACCGCAGGCTCGTTACCGGTCTTGGCGATTTTGCGCCCAGCCAAGCCATTAATCAGCGTGGATTTCCCGACATTCGGTATACCCATCACCATCACGCGCACATCGCGGTCAGCGCGCACGGCACCGGCCAGTTCATGACACAGCTTGGGGATTTTCTTCAGCTCACGGGTATTGGTCGTAGTAACGGCTAAGGCACGCATGTTCTCTTGGGCATCGAAAAATTCGACCCACTCGGCCGTCCGCTCTGGGTCGGCGAGGTCGGCGCGGGAGAGAATTTTTAGCACCGGCTTATGGCGGGTTAGCTCGGCCAGCATCGGGTTGGCGCTGGAGTAGGGCAGGCGTGCGTCGAGGACCTCGATCACTACGTCAATTTCAGGCAGCACCTCCTTAATCTGGCGGCGGGCCTTGTTCATATGTCCGGGGAACCAGCCGAGCATGGGTCTCTCCTGAAAGTACAAAAAATAGCGGCACAAAAAAGCGGGCGACCATTCTAACAGATGGCGCCCGCCTTGCTGTGCTTCCTTTTAGCAAGGATTACTCGTCGGGGTGAAACTCTAACGACACCGAGTTGATGCAGTAGCGCAAGCCGGTGGTCTCGGGTGGCCCGTCGGGGAAAACGTGGCCCAGGTGTGCATCACAGTGAGAACAGACGACCTCGGTGCGCTGCATGCCGTGAGTGGTATCCGTATGCTCTTCAACGCAGCGGCTACCCAGCGGCCGGTCAAAGCTGGGCCAGCCGCAGCCAGCATCAAACTTGTGCTCATTCTCAAACAGTGGCGCATTACAGCACACACAGTGGTAAATACCCTGAGCATCGCGCACCTGATAATCCCCGGTGAACGGGCGTTCAGTGCCTTTCTCGCGTGCCACACGGTACTGCTCTGGCGTTAACTGCTTTTGCCACTCGTCGGGGGATTTTTCTATTTTCGCCATGGGGTTCTCCTCTCCCTCTGGTTGGCCACTCTTCAGAGGCTTATTAAGCAGGCTAGCTTAACACTCTCATGAGTGACAGCGAGTCGCCTGCTCAAGTTCAGCATGGATGAAACTTCCCAAGATGTGTTTATACGCTGACCGCGCCGCCGTTACTGCGCGGATCGTGGGCGCTCTCGATCAATCCATCCAGGTGGTACACGATACCGCCCGCATGACCCATGGTGTCGCTGAAGGCTTCAGGCAACACTTCCACATCGTGGCCGGCTGTCGCTAGGGCGGTTACAAGGGCATCGTCAAAACGCGCTTCGAGTTTTAAGTTAGTGCTGGTTTCACCCCAGGTACGACCCAGCAGCCAGCGAGGCGCCGTGATCGCCTGCTGAAGCGGCATGTCGTGCAGGGCATAGCGGGAAAACACTGCCGCCTGGGTTTGCGGCTGGCCTTCACCGCCCATGGTGCCGTAGACCATGGTACGGCCATCGTTAAACTTGGCAAGCGCCGGGTTAAGGGTATGGAAAGGTTTGCGGCCAGGGGCTAAGCCGCGCAGGTCGTCGGGATTAAGCGAAAAGCTGATGCCGCGGTTTTGCCACAGTACACCGCTTTCCGGCAATACCACGCCACTGCCGAACTCCCAATAAATACTCTGGATAAAGCTTACCGCGCGCCCTTCGCTATCCACGGTACCCATCCAAATGGTGTCGCCAGGGGCTGGCTCGTGTGGCCAGGGCAGAGCGCGTTGTGGGTCAATTTGAGCCGCTTCTTGACCAATACTTTCCTCGCTGAGTAACGCCTGCAGCGGTGTGGGTACACGGCCCGGATCAGTCACATTTTGGTCACGTAGGATAAAGGCGCGCTTGGTCGCCTCAATCAGCCCGTGCAGGTGATCAAAACCGTTGGGCTCGGCGGCTTTCAAGCGCTCGTAGATGCCTAAAATCATTAACGACGCCATGCCCTGGGTCGGCGCTGGCAGGTTGTAGAGCGTGGCATCCTGGAGGGTGACTTCCAGCGGTGTGACGCGCTGGGCACGGTAGGCGTGAAAGTCAGCCAAGCGCAGGGGGCTGCCCACTGCTTCCAAATCTTTCGCCATGCTAGCGGCCAGTTCGCCGCGATAGAAATCATCTAATCCGGCTGCCGCCAAGCGCTTGAGGGTGGCCGCTAAGCGGGGCTGGCGCAGCCGTTCGCCTTCCCGGGGCACTTGGCCGTTAAGCAGCAGGGAATCACTAAAGCCAGGGCTTTGAGACAGGCGCTCAACGTGTTTGGCGGTGAGGGCTTCCTGGCTTTGTGTGACCGAAATGCCCGCTTCGGCATGGTGAATAGCGTCGGCCAGCAGCGTGGTGAGGGGAAGCTGTTTACCCCATGTTGACGCTACCTTCAGCGCTTCATCCCAGCCGCCGATGGTGCCCGCCATGGTGAGGGCGGCCTTTGGGCCTCGCTCAGGTATTTGCGATTCACCGGCGTAGAAATCCGTGTTGGCCAAGCCTGCCGCCGGGCCGCAGGCGTCGATGGCAATAGGCGCCTTGCCCGGTTCATGAATCAACCAAAAGCCATCGCCTCCCAGGGCGTTCATATGCGGATAAACCACCGCAATAGCAGCAGCGGCAGCAACCATGGCCTCCACCGCGTTGCCGCCCTGCTTAAGCACATCTCGCCCGGCGCTGGCCGCCAGGTGATGCGGGGCGACGCAGCTGCCGCCGTAACTACGTTGGGTGTGTAACATCTCAAATTCCTTTGTTATTGATCATGGTTACCAGCCAATGGCGTTCGGCAGCCAGGTGGCAATGCTGGGGAAAATAAACACCAGCGCAACGGCCAAGAATTGCAGCCCGATAAACGGTAAGGCGCCCTTGTAAATATCCAGCGTGGTGACCTCTTTAGGCGCCACCCCCTTGAGGAAAAACAGCGACCAGCCAAAGGGCGGGGTAAGAAACGAGGTTTGCAGCACCAGCCCCACTAGAATGCCCAACCACACCATATCGACGCCCATCTGGACAAAGAACGGTAAAAATAGCGGCAGGGCAATATAGCTGATCTCAATCCACTCCAGGAAGAAGCCCAGCACGAACATCAGCAGTAGCATAAACAGCAGCGCCCCTAGCTCGCCACCGGGCACCCAGTCAAACATGCGGGCCACAAGATGCTCGCCACCCAGGCCACGGAACGCCAGCCCAAATACCTGCGCACTGATCAAGATAAAGAACACCATCGCCGAAATCACCAGCGTGGCCTTGGCGACCTCCTTGAGCAGCGTGAAGGACAGCCGACCCGAACAGGCCACAAACACCAGCGCCCCCAGCGCCCCCATCGCGGCAGCCTCGGTAGGCGCGGCAATACCGCCAATAATTGAACCCAGCACTGCAAATACCAAGCCTACCGGCGGGCCCACCACGGTGATCACCTTCATCAGCAGTTGGCGTCGCCCCATCGCTTTACGCTCCTCAATGGGGATGGGGGGCATCAGGTGAGGGTAGAGTTTGGCGATGACCAAAATGGCAATGATATACACCGCCGCGAGCGTTAGCCCCGGCACCATGGCGGCTGCAAACATCGTACCGACGGACTCGCCGAGTATTTCTGCCAGCAGAATGAGCACCAGGCTGGGCGGAATAATTTGCCCCAAGGTGCCGGACGCGCAGATCATCCCGGTGGCCAGCGTTTTAGGATAGCCACGACGCAGAAGCGTTGGCAGCGTGAGAAGGCCCAGCGTCACGATGGTGGCGCCGACAATGCCGGTGGCGGCGCCCAATAAAACGCCGACTAAAATAATCGCCACGCCCATGCCGCCCGATAAGCCGCCAAACAGGTGGCCAATCACATCGATCAGCTCTTCGGCCAGCTTCGATTTCTCCAGCATCACCCCCATAAACACAAACAGTGGTATGGCCATAAAGGTGTAGTTGGTGACCACACCATAGATGCGCGATGGCAGCAGGTTAAACAGCATCGGGCCAAAGCCGATATAACCAAAGAAAAAGGCCGTTGCCGCAATACTGATGCCCACCGGAATGCCGATCAGCAGAAACACAAAAAAAGCCACGATCATACCGATCGCTAGCCACTCATTAGGAGACATGCGTTATTCACCTCGTGTGGGTAGGGCAAACACCTGACGCAGCGCGTGGGCCAACCCTTGCAGCGCGAGAAGGATAAAGCCAAATGGGATCAGTGATTTAAGCAACCAGCGAAGAGGCATGCCGCCTGGGTTTGGCGACGCCTCACCACGGGCGTACGACTGCGCTATCCAGGGCAGCGTCAGCCAGGCGATGTACAGGCCCATCACCAGCAGCAACAGCCCGCCGATCACCTCGATCACCCGTTGTAGCCCCGCCGGGAAACGCTCATAAAAGACGTCGACGCGTACCTGCTCGCCCATCAGCAGCAAATAGGACATGCCAAATAGGGCAATCGGCGAGATCAAGTGCCACTGCAACTCCTGCAGCCATACCGAGCCAACGCTAAACGCGTAGCGCATCAACACATCGCCAGCGTCAAGCCCGACTAATACCACGCAGGTCCAGGCGGCGATCCAGCCAAATAGCCGAACCACCGCCTCAACGCCGTGGACAAAAAATGCCACGGTGCGCATATCAGACTCCGATAATGTCGTTTAACCAGGCACGTTCACTGGCACCTGCCCAGCGGTCGTGGTTGGCTTTGAATGCCATGTAGCTATCGTGGACTTTGCGAACCAGCGGGTCGGCATTGGCCTCTGTGGCCAGCGTGTCTTGGGTGGCTTCACGCAGCGCATCGACAACGGGAGTGGGCAGCATGCTGGCCGTCACGCCCTCGTTTTCGACCAGATCAGTCATGGCTTCACCGTTCACCGCTTCTGACCAGGTGACACTCTCCAAGCAGGCCGCCATACAGGCCGTTTTGACGATCATTTGCAGGTCTTCCGGCAAGCTATCCCAGTGAGTTTTCGAGATCAGCAGTTCGCCGGTGGTGGAGGGTTCGTGCCAACCGGTGGTGTGGTAGAACTTGGCGGCGTTGTGAAGCCCCATGCGGCGGTCCTGGAAGGGGCCAACGAATTCGGCGGCATCGATCACACCCCGTTCCAACGCGGGGAAAATTTCGCCACCGGGCAGCACGCGGGCATCCACACCTAGCGAGGAGTACACCTGGCCTGCCAAGCCGGGAACGCGCATGCGTAGACCGTTGAGCTGGCTAATATCCTCGATAGGCTCTCGGAACCAGCCCGTCATCTGCACACCGGTATTGTTCAGCGGGAACGCCACCATGCCATAGGGCTCATACACTTCGTGCCAGAGCTCCAGGCCGCCGCCGTGATAAAGCCACGCCATATGGCCCATAAAGCTCATCCCAAACGGCACAGTCGTAAAGTACTGGGCCGCAAAGGTGGTGCCGGACCAGAAATAGCTATTGGCCGCATTCATTTCGATAGTGCCGCTTTGAACGGCTTCAAAGCCTTCAAAGGCTGGGATCAGCTCACCGGAAGAGAAGTGCTGAATATTGAGGCGGCCGCCGGACATGGCGTTGATCTTGGCGATCACATCCGTAGGGCTGCCTGGGCCTTCCACGTAAAAGGGCGAACCGGGGCTGTAGGCATTGGTCATGCGCCAGTTAAAGCTTTCCGCTGATTGGGCGCGAGCGATAGAGGGCGCACCCAGTACCAGGCCAGCAGTGGAGGAGACGGCTGCCGTGGTGAGAAACTTGCGGCGGGATAAGGACATAGCACACCTCATTAATTGGGAAGTAGTCAGCAAGGGAACACAATGAGCTAGCAAGGGGCGTGCCATAAAAATCGATTTTATTATAAATAAAAGATTTTTAACGATTTTGTAGGAGGTCAGGAGGGGAGTAAAACTAAGTAAAATAAGTGCTTGCACCGATATGACGCCGAATTATCACACTGAGCACTTTCAACGTGCATGGCTGTGACGTAACCCCACGCTTTGCTTGTAGGTAATTGAAAGCTAGCCAATTAGGTTGGTGAAGGGGAGAGAGCTTGACAGCTCAATAAGGTCTGAGTAACATACGCGCCACCTCGACGAGGCATTGCAACGTCCCATTCGTCTAGTGGTCTAGGACACCGCCCTTTCACGGCGGTAACAGGGGTTCGAACCCCCTATGGGACGCCACTTATTCTTTTTCTTTCTAGAGCTAGAGTAAGCGGTCGTCAGGGTTATCGGAATGCGGGAATAGCTCAGTGGTAGAGCATCGCCTTGCCAAGGCGAGGGTCGGGAGTTCGAATCTCCTTTCCCGCTCCAATTAGGTGTGTGGTAAGTCAGGCGAGGTCGGGAGCTGGAACGCCAGCCCGGTCGAATCTACTTTCCCGCTCCAAAGTAGTTGAAGTAATTACAGTGTCCCATTCGTCTAGTGGTCTAGGACACCGCCCTTTCACGGCGGTAACAGGGGTTCGAACCCCCTATGGGACGCCACTTCCGATAAGTTAGGTAAAAAGCTTAGGCAAAAAGCTAAGCAAGTGTTCTATAAGCGGGAATAGCTCAGTGGTAGAGCATCGCCTTGCCAAGGCGAGGGTCGGGAGTTCGAATCTCCTTTCCCGCTCCAGTTTAGGTGTGTGGTTAGTCAGGCGAGGTCGGGAGCTGGAACGCCAGCCCGGTCGAATCTCCTTTCCCGCTCCAGTTTTGATATATAGTCCCATTCGTCTAGTGGCCTAGGACACCGCCCTTTCACGGCGGTAACAGGGGTTCGAACCCCCTATGGGACGCCATCTAGCGTTACACGTCGTTTTTTGCGTTGCGGGAATAGCTCAGTGGTAGAGCATCGCCTTGCCAAGGCGAGGGTCGGGAGTTCGAATCTCCTTTCCCGCTCCATTTTGGATGTGTGGTAAAGAGTATCGCCTTACCAAGGCGAGGATCGTGAGCTGGGGCGCCAGTCCGATCGAATCTCCTTTCCCGCTCCAAGCACTTTTATGTTCACTATTTATTATTTCTATGATGCATCAGCTACTTGCTGGGCGTCATTTTTTGCGTGTCTGGCGCTTGGTGATCTTTATCACCTTGAAAAAAGTCGTTTGCGCCCTAATGTTTTACCTTCTCTTTTTATTTTGCTGACAGGACATGTTCATGGCCGAACCGGCATTGTCGATCCGTGGCCTTACCAAAGTGTATGGCAACGGCTTTCAGGCACTCAAAGGTATTGATCTCGACGTCCAGCAGGGCGATTTTTTTGCTTTGTTGGGCCCCAATGGGGCCGGTAAATCCACCACGTTAGGTGTGGTCTGCTCGCTGGTGCAAAAAACTGCGGGCCAAGTGTCCATCTTTGGCATTGATGTTGATAAAGACTTCGCCAAGGCTAAATATCAGCTAGGTGTCGTGCCTCAGGAGTTCAATTTCAACCAGTTCGAAAAGGTGCTCGATATCGTGCTGGCCCAAGCGGGCTATTACGGCATGACCAGTCGCGAAGCCTTGCCTCGTGCCAAGCAACTGCTGACGGATCTTGGTCTATGGGAAAAGCGCAACGGCAGCGCGCGCATGCTCTCCGGTGGCATGAAACGCCGCCTGATGATTGCCCGGGCGCTGATGCATCGCCCCAAACTGCTGATTCTCGATGAGCCAACCGCAGGCGTGGATATCGAACTGCGTCGTAGCATGTGGGAGTACATGCGGCGGATCAACCAGGATGAAGGCACCACCATCATTCTGACGACGCACTACCTGGAAGAGGCCGAGAGTCTCTGTCGCAATGTGGCGATCATCAATAATGGCGACATTGTGCGCAATACCAGCGTGCGGGAGCTACTGGCCGAGCTTGATACCGAGACCTTCCTGATCGATTTGGCTGAGCCAATCGCAGAAGTGCCCCACATCGAAGGGTTTGAATTGCACCAGATAGAGCCCACCCAGCTTTCGCTGCTGGTTCATCGTGGGCAGCGCTTGAACGATGTGTTCAAAGCGTTGAGCGAACAGGGTATCGAAGTAGTATCCATGCGTAACCGGGCCAATCGCCTGGAGGAGATGTTTGTGTCGATGGTAGAAGGTAGCGGCCAAGGGGCGATAGACCAGCGCGTCGAGAAGAAGGAGGAACGCGTATGAACGCTACGCAAACATTGATCGCACTATGGACGCTGGTGCTCAAAGAGATCAAGCGCTTCACGCGCATTTGGCCGCAAACGCTGCTGCCGCCTTCGATCACCATGGCCATGTACTTCATCATCTTCGGTAATCTCATTGGTTCGCGGATTGGCGACATGGATGGCTTCAGCTACATGGACTTTATCGTCCCGGGGCTGATCATGATGTCGGTGATTACCAACAGCTACTCCAACGTGGCATCGAGCTTTTTCTCGAACAAGTTTCAGCGTTCGATTGAAGAGATGATGGTCTCGCCAATGCCCAACTGGGTGATTTTGGCTGGCTTTATCCTGGGTGGCATGGCACGAGGTTTAGGCGTTGGGCTGATTGTGACGGTCGTTTCGCTGTTCTTTACGCGTTTGACCATGGAGCATCCGTTGCTCACGGTATTAGTGGTGGTACTCACCTCGGCGCTGTTCTCCATAGGTGGCTTTATCAACGCCTTGCTGGCGAACAAGTTCGATGACATTTCTATCGTGCCAACCTTTATTCTCACGCCGCTGACTTACCTGGGTGGGGTGTTTTACTCTATCTCGATGCTGCCAGACTTCTGGCAGGGCGTTTCCATGCTCAACCCCATTCTGTACATGGTTAATGTCTTCCGCTACGGCTTTCTGGGTGTCTCGGATATCCCCGTTGGTTGGGCACTGACTGCTATTTTCGCCTTCATCATCGTGTTATTTGTGGTGGCGTTAACCATGCTAGAGCGTGGTAAAGGTATTCGCAGCTAGTGGTCATACAGCACAGTAAGAGAGAGTAATTATTAATGGCTCATCGTCCAGACACGTTAGAACACGCCCCCCTGGGGCGTGACTCCGCTTACCCTGAGGAGTACGACGCGGGGCTTCTCTACCCCATCCCCCGTGCGGCCAACCGGGCGCCACTGGGTATTGATGAGGGCGTTTTACCGTTTGTGGGCGAAGATGAGTGGCACGCCTTTGAAGTCTCCTGGCTGAATAGCCGCGGCAAGCCCATTGTCGCCGTGGCGCGCTTTCGATTACCCGCAAGCTCGCCCAACCTGATTGAATCCAAATCGTGGAAGCTCTACCTCAACAGCTTTAATCAATCCCGGTTTTATAGCCGTCAGGAAGTGATGGAAACGATGGCCAATGACCTTGCCGTGGCGGCGGGGGCTGAGGTGAGTGTCGAGCTGTTTGATGTGGATGCCTCAGAGCTTTCACCACAGCAGTTGCCGGGTGAATGCTTGGACGATTTGGATATTGCCATCAACGATTATACGCCAAGCAGCGCACATCTCTCGGTAGGGGACGAGATCGTCGAAGAGACCCTCTATTCCCATCTGCTGAAATCTAACTGCCCCGTCACCGGCCAGCCGGATTGGGGAAGCGTGTTGATTCGCTACCAAGGGCCCAAAATCGATCGCGAAGGGTTACTGCGTTACCTGATTGGGTTTCGTCAGCATCAGGATTTTCACGAACACTGCGTTGAGCACATCTTCACCGACCTAATGACCCATGCAAAACCAACGCAACTGCTGGTGCTGGCGCGTTACGTGCGTCGTGGTGGATTAGACATTAGCCCCTGGCGCGCAACGCCTGGTCTAACGCCGCCCACGCCGCTGCGCCTAGCAAGGCAGTAAACGGCAATGTTATAAATGACGATGCTATCAATGGCGGTACTCAGTAGCCCACCGATTGGATTTGGAGTTATTAATGGACGCACTCACGCTACTTCACGAACGCAGCTCGATGGGCAAGCTGATTGAGCCAGCGCCTAGCAGCGAACAGCTAAGCGACATCTATCAAGCCGCTTTGCGGGCGCCTGACCATAAAGAGCTGCGCCCCTGGCGCTTTATAGAGTTCAGCGGGGAAGGGCGTGAGCGCCTGGGCGAACTATTTGCCGAGGCGGAGTTCCAGGAAAATCCTAGCGCCGACGACGATACGCTCAACTCGGCGCGCAAAAAGCCGCTGCGGGCGCCGATGATTATCGCCGTGATTGCCAAGGTCACGCCTGGACTCGAAAAAGTGCCCAAAATGGAGCAAGTAATTTCCGCTGGCTGCGCCGCCCACGGTATTCTGCTTGCCGCCCATGCGCTGGGTCTTGGCGCCATGTGGCGCAGTGGCAAGTACGCGTTTGACCCGGTGGTACGCAAAGGATTAAGCCTGGATGAAGATGATGAAGTCGTCGCCTTTATCTACTTGGGCACCTTGGGCGGACGGCATAAGCCCGTGGCACAACATAACGTTGCTGACTTTGTGGAGCGTTGGGACTAGCTATGAATCTGCCCCGTAAGCCAGGCATCCCGCACCCACGTCTGCCACTACCGGAAGGCCAGCAGGAAGACTTAGCCGTCTTTCAGCAGTGGCTGAGTGACGCCATTCCCATGGTAAGTTCGCTAGGCATTAGCGAAATGTCGCGCCAAAGCGATCAGCTGACCTGGCAGTTAGCACTGGCGCCTAGCCTTAACGACAAAGGCACCGGGTTTGGTGGGGCGCTATCCGCGCAAACCACGTTACAAGGCTGGTGTTGGGTCACCTTATGGCTGCGCGAACAGGGCATCGCCCGCGATGTGGTGGTTGCCGAGGCCACCCAACGCTTTCTAGCACCGGTCACCGATAATTACCGTTTGGTGTGCACACCTGCTGAACCTGAAGGCTCCTCTCAACTAGCCCAGCAGCTTGAGGAGCGTGGGAAAGGGCGCATTGCGTTAACCCATCAGCTTTATTGTGGTGAGACGCTCTGTCTGGAAGCCAGTGGCAATTACGCGGTGCTGCCGTCACGCTAACCGAAGCGGTAATCGGCCTGAAAAGGCTTGCTATTTCGAGGCTTAGCCCATAGTATGTGCGCCGTTCTGTCGCGAAAGGTAAAGCCTTTCTACAGCGCCAAAACGCGGAGGGGTGTCCGAGTGGTCGAAGGAGCACGCCTGGAAAGTGTGTAAGCCGCAAGGCTTCGAGGGTTCGAATCCCTCCCCCTCCGCCATAACATTTTAAAAAACCCGCTAACAGCGGGTTTTTTTGTGCTTTGATATATTAAAATCAATAACTTACATTCGCATGGCGTTTTATCGGGTTGCACGGCATCGCACACAAGCGCAAAATCTATGTTGGGTGAGATGTTGGGTAGAAAATAGGGGTCCCGTTATGCCAAGACAAACGAAGCCATTAACCGCGCTGGAAGTGAAGCGGATCACACAACGTGGGCTTTATGCCGCTGGTGAAGTGCCTGGCCTGTATCTGCAAGTGGCCAAGGGAGGTACGCGGTCTTGGGTGCTGCGTTATGCCACCGGGGAGACACGCTTAGCTGCATCTGGTAAGCCGTTCAAGGTGCGCCGCGATATGGGGCTGGGGAGTTACCCTGGCGTCACACTAGCGCAAGCCCGCGATAAGGCCCGCGCTGTTCGTGAGAAACTGGATGCAGGCATTGACCCAGTAATTGAGCGCAAAGCCTCCGACCAATCACGCCGCGCTGCTGAGCTGGCGCGTATGACCTTCACGGATGCCGCCGCCGCTGTTATCAAGATTAAGCAGGCAGAAAGCCGCAACAGCAAACACGGCAAGCAATGGCAAACCACGCTAGAAACTTACGCCTTTCCCACCTTGGGCAAAATGGCCGTATCAGATATTGAGCTGGTACACGTTAAGCAAGTGCTGGTGCCGATCTGGGAAACCAAAACGGAAACCGCTACCCGCCTTCGCCAGCGTATTGAAGCGGTATTGAACTGGGCAACGGTTCACGGCCACCGTAGCGGCGATAACCCGGCACGCTGGAAAGGCAACCTCGACACCGTGTTACCCGCGCCCTCCAAAGTGGCTAAGGTCGAGCACCACCGCGCCATGCCGATAGATGCCATGCCGACGTTCTGGCAATCCCTTGAAAAGCGCACCGGGGATGCGGCCAAGTGCTTGGCGTTCACGATCCTGACCGGTTGCCGTTCTGGTGAAGCCCGCGGCGCTCGCTGGGATGAAATAGACCTAGCCAACGCCACTTGGACGATACCTGCCGACCGCATGAAAGCAGGCAAAGAACACCGCGTTCCGTTATCCGCGCCAGCACTCGCCTTACTCAAAGCACAGCCACAGACACGAGAACACGTATTCCAAAGCCCACAAGGCAAGCTGCTGTCTGATGCAGCCATGACCGCCTTGCTCCGCCGCATGAAAGAGGATCACCGGACAACGGTTCACGGCTTTCGGTCAACGTTCAGGGATTGGATGGCAGAGCGCACAGCCACCCCGCACGAAGTGGCAGAGGCCGCGCTGGCACACAGCATCAAGAACGCCACAGAAGCCGCTTACCGCCGCAGCGATCTGTACGCCAAGCGTGCCCGCGTGATGGATCAATGGGCCGCTTACGTCACCACACCGGCACCGGCTGGCACTGGCAACGTCGCACCGATCCGAGGAGAGGTAACTGGTTTATGAGCGCCAGCAGGCAAGAGCAATATGACAAGGCAAAGACGCTTCTGGAGCATGCTTTAAGCCTAGGGGATGATTGGTTTAATAAATGGTTAATGCCTGATCAATTGGCCTTTATGTACGGAAACTGGGATATAGATGACTCTACTCAATATCATTCTTTCTTGGTAATCACAGTGCTGCTTGCTATTAAGGATGCGCGAGAACTAATCGATGAAAATGATGAAGCCATACTTCAAAAAAAGTACGGGCAGAAGCAATTGATCTTAACGGATCGAGAGCGTTTCGATGAGGTGTTACAAAAAGCGGGGGAGCTTCTTAAAAGCACAGGTTGCCTTCCCGAGGACAAGTTTCCTGACATCGTAGCCGGTTATCTTATGGGCGATATTACTCCACCAAAGAAAAAAACTAGGAAACCAGACTTTGGCAAGCGAGAGGGGATTATCGCGTTACTTATGTTAGCGAAAAGTGCAGGGCTCAACTGGCATAAAAATGATGCTACTGAAAATGACATGAATGCTATCGATCTTGTCTCTAAAGTGACGAAAATCGGTGCTTTATCATTAAAAAAGCATTACTTGCCAAATGCAAAGATTGTAAGGAAAACAATAACTTAATATTTAATAAAGTGTGCCGAAGATGAAGGAACACGATTTTTTATAAAATAGGTCTTCTCGAACAGTTTTCTCCACAACGCCATGATTTACCCAGTCATCCACTACGACGAGGTAAATCATCATGGCTGCCAAAACGAAACCCCAGACCACTTCTAAGCCCGGCGTTGAATTTCTCAATGCCAAGCAAGTTGCTAATCGCTATGGCGTTCATCCAGCAAGCATTTATCGCTGGGCTAAGGAAAGCAATTTTCCTAAGCCCATTAAGCTAGGCCCGAACGTCACCCGCTGGCGCTTGACAGACTTAGGAGATTGGGAAGCAACACAGCAGGAGGTGTCGTAATGATTACGTCTTCTCCTCATTTTCAAAAATCTGAATCTGCCCAACATCATTCCACCTTGATTGTGGGGGATCATCGAGTGATGGGCGGCATCAGTGCAGCGCAAGGCTGCTTGCTATCTCTTCTTTCTGAGACTGACATACCTCTAAACGACTATTACAGGCATGGACTTTTATTGGCGCTGAAAGAGCTGACAGGCGTGCTAGAAGCGCGTGTGAGTTATCTCGAAGAGCAACACCTGTTTCCTGGAGGTGAGCATGCGAACGATTAATCAGGAAAAAGCACGGGGGGGGAGTAGGTCAACGCAACACGATAATGACCGTAGCATCAAAAATACACGACCTGACGTTCATGCCATGCTGGCGCGTTTTGATAAGGTTCGCGAAAACGGCCCTGGCCGTTGGCTGGCGTGCTGCCCAGCCCATCAAGACCGATCACCTAGCCTAGCAATACGTGAGACGCCAGACGGCACCCTTCTAATGAAGTGCTTTGCTGAGTGCCCCACAGCGGACGTATTAGCCGCCGTTGGCTTAGAGCTGAAAGACCTGTTCCCTCAGCGTGAGCGCGATGATTACCACGCCAGCAAGCGCCCAGGGGAGCGCTGGGTGCCGCGCGATGTACTTGCTGCCATTGCTCGTGAAGCACTTATCGTACTGCTCGCTGCTCATTCTACTCACCGGGGGGATTGCTTGAGCAGTGCTGATCTAGACCGTTTAGCCACAGCAGCAGGCCGCCTACGAAGTGCGGCTAAGGAAGTGGGCTGCAATGTCTAGTAACGATAACGGTACTGCATGGTTGGATGCCCAAGCACAGCAAATGGTGGAGAAGCCTGCCAATGATGAAGGCAACCTCGATCTATCGCCCGAACCACTGCCGCTTTCACCTAAGCCTCTGTCTTATCCTGTTGAAGCCCTTGGGCCGGTACTTGCCCCGGCTGCCAAACGCTTGGCCTATCACATTCAAGTACCAATCGGGATGGCGTGCCAGTCAGTGCTCAGTGCTGCCTCGTTAGTGGTGCAAGGCCACGTTGATGTAGCCCGGGGGAATATTGGTAGCGGACCAGTAGCCCTTTTCCTGATGACTGAAGGAGAGAGTGGGGAGCGTAAATCCAGTGTTGATAAGATAGCGCTGGCACCAATTCGTACTATCGAAGCTGAGCAGCGGGATCAGTTCGACAAGGTAATGACAAAATTCAGGGCCGAGGATGAAACCTGGGAAATGTGCCGTAAATCGATCCTTGCCGCAAACGAAGTAAAGGGTAAGCAGGCCATGAGCGAAGAGCAGCAAGCCCGCTTGTCAGAACAGTTGGCGGCGCACGATGAATGCCGTCCTAAGCCACCACCTATGCCGAATTTGACGTTCTCGGAGCCAACAGCTGAGGGGATGTATAAGCACCTGAAGGCCAACCATCCCAGTGCTGGTCTTTACAGTGATGAAGCTATCGGTTTTTTCGGTGGGCACGGCATGAGTGATGAGGCGCGAGGGCGCACCATTGAAGCGCTTTGCCACCTATGGGATGGAGCACCGTTAACACGGACACGTGGGACGGTGGGTGAATCTGGCTTTCTGGCAGGTCGCCGCCTATCTACCCATCTGATGATGCAACCAATCATTGCCGATAAGGTACTGGGCGATCCGTTACTCCAAGGGCAAGGGTTTCTGCCCCGGTTCTTAATTTGCCGGGAGCCAAGCCTCATCGGTACCAGGTTGTTAGCCGACCGTGATCCCAGCGCCAGCGTGGACAACGACCCGGATATTGCAGCGTACTGCCGCCGTATCGACGAGCTAGCACGCAAGGAGCTACCCATTAACGATAGCGGCGAACTCGAGCCGCGCTTGCTACGCATCGAAGGCGAGTCTTTTAAAGTGATGTGCGATCTTCACGATGGCATCGAGTCTGAGTTAGTCCCTGACGGTGACTTCCACGATATACGTGCGTTCGCCAGTAAAGCTACGGAGAACGCCGCTCGACTCGCCGCCATCATGGCAGTAGTGGAAGGTATCGACGAAATCAGTGTCGCTCATATCCAACGTGCGGGGCTACTGGTGACGTACTACCTCGAGACGATGAAGAACCGCACCGAAGAGGCACAGCAAGATCAGCAGGAACGCCAAGCCCGCGATTTATTGGACTGGATCAGCAACCACGGCGGCAAGCTACATCAAAATGATTTCAAGCGACTTCCAAGCGCCTATCGTAGCGCCAAAAAGGCTCGTCTGCTTCTCGATAAGCTGGCGCTGGCGGGATACTTAAGAGCTACTAAATACAGTGCTCGTAACAGCGTGACTGAATGGAAAGTAGTGAACGATGTTTAACCCCATTGAGCGCGGTAGGCAATTACGCGAACAACGTGAATATGCTAATAGGGGGAGCTGCGGATTTAGCGGATTTGAGGATAAGTATCAAAAAATTCAGCTACATCAAGGCACTGGTGATAACCCACCGTTTGCGGGCAATGTGCGGATAACTGCGGATAGACCTGTGGATGCACCCACGGGCGAGAAAATCCGCAATGTATCCGCAGTGCATCCGCAGCTTATGAAGGCCTCAACCTCAAGCCTTTCCGCAAATCCGCAAAAACCGCAAAGGGAAGCGGAGATAACGTTGCAACCTCTAGAAGAAGCTACAACGGCTGCGAACGTGGAAACTTTGCTAGCCAACTTATGTATTGTTGGCCGCGGTCTAGGGGGAGTACAAGAGCTGGCGCGCACCACTATGCTTCAACTAAGCCAGAAAGCGGCAGCAGAGCTAGCCGTTGCCCTGGATGATGCTTTTGAGGTGTCACCGGACACCGCTACTGCCGTTGCCCAGTGCCGCAAATTACTCACTAACCCAGCAGCGCTCGAAGCTGCCAAAGCGCTGTGGCCCAGGCTTCCACCAACACCTGCGCCAGCATGTAACAACCTGTTTGCACAAGCTCCCCCACAACAAGAGCCATCCTCTTGGGGGCCACCCATTCCTCCATAGGAAAATATGCCTAGCGTTTGCGCTGGTTTTTTTCCACACAACAGGGAAGCCGAAGCGATAAACGTGAATAGAACGAAACGTGAAAATCAACATATATGCCCGTCTCATGGGCTTTTCAGCGCTTTCATCATGATTGTCTTCCCTAACCAACCGGGACATACCCCAGGGGGCAAGAAAAAAGACGAAAGTGGGAAAACAGGGACATACCCCGGGGGGCAAGAAACAAGGCAAAGCGGGAAAAAGGGACACTCCCCCGGGCAAGAAACCCGATATTAGTCGTGAAACAGGGAGTTGCTTGTAGATGAACCACCTGATTAGTGCTTCTAATGTGTACTGAAGCGGATGGTGAGAATGTGTATGATGGCGCGATCATATACTCATTGCACTTAGACGCGGAGATCCACCGTGAACACGGAAAGTCACTCTCAGCTTGCTGCTTTTATCTGGTCGGTTGCTGACCTATTGCGCGGTGATTTCAAGCAATCCCAGTATGGCCGCATTATTCTGCCGTTTACCCTGCTGCGCCGCCTGGAATGCGTATTGGAGCCTACCAAGGCCGAGGTGCTGAAAGCTGCTGAAGACCACCAGAACAAACCAGAGGCAGTGCGTGAGAAGCTGTTGTTGCGGGCAGCTAATCAGCCGTTTTTCAATGCGTCACCCTTTAGCTTGATCAGCCTGTCTGATACCCAGACCAGCGACGACCTGATGAGCTATGTGCAATCGTTCAGCCAGAGCGCCCGGGAGATTTTCGAGCACTTCGAGTTTGAAAGTTTTGTACAGCAACTCGGCGCCAATAATCTGCTCTATAAAGTCGTGCAGCAGTTCGCGGCCATTGACCTAAGCCCAGCGTGGGTAAGCAATCACGGCATGGGCGGCATCTTTGAAGAGCTGATTCGCAAGTTTGCCGAAAGCTCCAACGAAACCGCCGGGGAGCACTTCACGCCCCGCGATATCGTTCACCTGACCACCTCACTAGTGCTCACTGGACAAGAAGCCAAGCTTAAGCCTAATAGCATTGTCACCGTTTATGACCCGACGGCGGGCACCGGCGGGTTTCTTTCCGAGAGCGATGACTACATTCAGCAGGTCAGCCAGAATGTCACCGTCTCGTTGCACGGTCAGGAACTCAACCCCGAGTCCTACGCGATCTGTAAGGGCGATATGCTGGTCAAGGGGCAAGAAGTCGAGCAGATCAAGCTGGGCAACACGCTCTCTGAAGACCAGCTGGCGGGGGAACGGTTTGACTACATGCTCTCCAATCCGCCGTTTGGCGTCGAGTGGAAGAAGGTCCAGAAACAGGTCACCGATGAGCACAAACATCGCGGCTACGATGGCCGTTTTGGCCCCGGCCTGCCGCGCGTGTCGGATGGCTCGCTGCTGTTTCTGATGCACCTGGTCGCCAAGATGCGCACCCGCCAAGACGGCGGCTCGCGGATTGGGATCATTCTTAACGGCTCACCGCTGTTTACCGGCGGTGCTGGCAGTGGGGAATCTGAAATTCGCCGCTATCTGTTGCAGCACGACATGGTAGAAGCCATCGTCGGCTTGCCCACGGATATGTTCTATAACACCGGCATTGCTACCTATGTGTGGGTGCTTTCCAATGACAAGCCCGCCGAGCGCAAGGGCAAGGTGCAGCTGATTAACGCCACCGGCCGAGCCAGCAAGATGCGCAAATCGCTGGGTAGCAAACGCCAGTACATCACCGATCGCGATATTGACGATGTTGTACGGCTGTATGGCGTTTTTGAAGAGAACGATGAAAGCAAAATCTTCCCCGTGGAAACCTTTGGCTACCGGCGTATTACCGTCGAACGACCGTTGCGGCTCAACTTTGCAGCCAATGCCGAGCGCGTAGCCAAACTTAATGATGAAAAAGCCCTACAAAAGCTAGATGATGCCGAGAAAGCCGCACTCAAAGCCGCTTGCGAACAGCTCGGCGAGCAGCGCTATACCAATCGCAAGACCTTTACCAAAGCACTTGACGCGGCACTAAAAGCCGAAAGTTTGAAAGTCAGTGCGCCAGTACAGAAGGCGATTCTCAATGTGCTCTCCGAGCGTGACCCAGAAGCGGATATTTGCCTCGACAAAAACGGCAACCCCGAGCCAGACACCAGCCTGCGCGATAATGAAAACGTGCCCTATAACGAATCGGTGTTTGACTACTTTGAGCGTGAAGTAAAACCCCATGTACCGGATGCCTGGATTGATCAAGACAAACGCGACGAGCTAGATGGCCGCATTGGCATCGTCGGTTTCGAGATCCCTTTCAACCGCCACTTCTACCAGTTCACTCCCCCGCGCCCGCTGGAGGAAATCGACGCCGACCTCAAGGCCTGCACTGACAAGATCAAGCAGATGATCGAGGAGCTGTCGGCATGAAGCAAAGAGGCATTCAGTCGGGTATTTCACAGTCATTGACTATGGAAGGGGCATGCCCTAATATATATCGCAATACACCCGCCATGCCTCTCACTGAAGCACACTTTGGCGGGTTTTTTGTGCCTGGAGATCGGGCATGAGCGACTTCCAAAAGCCTGCACACAGCATCGAAGAGCAGATTGCAACGCTTCGCGGCCGTGGCCTAGCGATACCCGACGAGGCTCGGGTACGTCACTACCTAGCCAATATCAGCTATTTCCGCCTTTCAGCCTACACACGTCCCTTCTACCAGCCAGGCCTCCAGGAGCATTGTTTTCTTGAGGGCACCTCCTTTGAGGATGTGCTGAGGCTTTACGTCTTTGATCGCGAGCTCCGCCTGTTGCTGCTTGATGCCATCGAGCGGTTGGAAGTCGCGTTACGTGCCCAGTTGACCAACACGCTGGCTGAGCACCACGGCCCTCATGGCTACCTGAATCCCGCTATCTTCGACACTCGCTACAATCATGGATGGCTGTTGGAGAAGCTGGAAAATGCGGCCAAGGGGCGAGAGATCGAGACCTTCCTGGCGCATTATCACAAGAAGTACCGATCAGCCCCTAATCAGCCGCCCATCTGGATGGCGGTGGAGCTGTTGACCTTTAAGGAAGTCTCGACCCTGTTGGCTAAGCTGCGGCTACCAAAAGATACCCAGCGCATCGAGCAGCACTTCGGCTGGAAGATGCCGGTACTGAGATCCTGGTTCCGCAGTCTGTCCGATCTGCGCAACATCTGTGCACATCATGGCCGAGTCTGGAACCGCGAGTTCGGTAGCCGCCCCGAGATGCCAAGAAAGATTCCAGTCGGCTGGCCAGGCATCCCTAATAGCATCGAAACGGGATCTCATGAGCACCCTGGACAGCGACTCGATCCGAGGCGGCGCCTATATCTTCAGTTAGTGGTGATTGAATCGCTGATGCAGGTTGTGTCTCCCACGAGCCAGTGGGCCGAACGATTGGTGACACTGCTGGATCACTATCCCCAGGTGTCACGACCACACATGGGCTTTCCTGGGCATTGGGACACAGAGTCTTTCTGGCGTGAGGCAGTGATGAACGCAAGAGAAGGAGCAACGGTATGAGCTACCCAGCCTATCCCGAATACAAGGACTCCGGCGTTGAGTGGTTGGGGGAAGTGCCAGCGCATTGGGAGGTTAAACGGCTGAAGCATCTCCTGATACAAATAACTGACCGAGCAAATCGGCGGTCTAATCCAATTGCGTTGGAGAACATTGAGAGTTGGTCAGGGTGTTATATCGAGACAGAATCCGATTTTTCCGGTGAAGGAATTGCCTTTCAAGCGGGAGACCTTTTGTTCGGTAAGTTGCGTCCATACTTGGCCAAAGTCTACCTTTCTAAATTACCAGGAGAGGCATTGGGTGATTTTCACGTAATTCGCCCAAGTGCCAAACTGGTGCCCCAGTTCGCATTCCATCAGCTATTGCAACGCCAATTTATTTCGGTAGTTGACGGAGCGACTCACGGAGCAAAAATGCCACGGGTAGGGTGGGAAGTGATGGGCAACATGCCGTTTATTAATCCACCAACCACTGAACAGAAGACCATCGCCACCTTCCTCGACCACGAAACCGCCCGCATCGACGCATTGGTGGAAGAGCAAAAGCGCCTGATCGCACTGCTCAAGGAAAAGCGCCAAGCGGTTATTTCCCATGCCGTTACCAAAGGACTCGACCCCAATGTGCCGATGAAAGACTCCGGGGTGGAGTGGCTGGGGGAAGTTCCGGCGCATTGGGAGGTATTGCCCGCCAAGTTTTTATTTAATTTTATTACGAGTGGGTCTCGTGGTTGGGCTGAGCACTATTCGGATGATGGAGAGCTTTTCTTTAGAATTACAAACCTTACTCGTGACACGGTTCACCCGAAGTTGGAATCAATAAGATATGTTAGCCCACCCGCAGGTGGTGAAGGTGAAAGGGCACGAATACAGATTGGAGATATTTTGATTTCAATAACAGCTGATCTTGGCTCTGTATGTGTAGCTAGTGAGGGCATAGAGGGTGGCTATGTCAGT
The DNA here is from genome assembly GCF_037070225.1 of Vreelandella indica. Classification (NCBI taxonomy): domain Bacteria; kingdom Pseudomonadati; phylum Pseudomonadota; class Gammaproteobacteria; order Oceanospirillales; family Halomonadaceae; genus Vreelandella; species Vreelandella indica. The sequence goes on along the minus strand of NZ_JBANSO010000014.1, from coordinate 8,745 downwards.
CAGCATGTGGCGCTAGCGAGGCCTAACCACAACATTGGGTGCCCTGCATGGCTAGCATATTTTGTACTTGGAGATGTTGCCAAGGCACAGCTTTTAGGCTCTGGATATGGCGGTACAAAAGTCCAGCTAAGCCTAGAGGATATACGCGAAATGATTATAGCCTTGCCTCCTAAGCGTGAGCAGCATGCTATATATCAATACCTGGATGGTCGATTAGCAAGGCTTTCAGCATTGCTGGAAGAGGCTTCAAATATGATCATTATTTTGAAAGAACGCCGCTCCGCCCTGATCTCCGCCGCCGTTACCGGCAAAATCGACGTGCGTGGCTGGCAGCCGCCAATGGGCTCTGTAGTATCTACAGAGGCCTCTCAGTTGGAGGCGGTATGACGCAGGGACGTAGTATTCGGCTTTTTCTGGTGGACGGCACATCCAATGGGCTGCTTACCGCCGAGATTATGAACTGGACAGGCCATGTGCTCACCGGCCCGCGCACCAAACTGCCTGAACTGGTGCAGCGCCCTGAGTGCGGCCGCACTGGCATTTATTTTCTGGTTGGCCCTGATATTGAGGGCAGCCCGCGCCCGCAGGTTTATATTGGCGAAAGCGACGATGTTAGCACCCGCCTGAAACAGCACAACCGGCCAGAAGACAAAGGCGGTAAGGACTTCTGGGAAAAGGTTTGCCTAATTACCAGCAAGGATCAGAATCTCACCAAGGCTCACGTAAAGTACTTGGAGAGTCTGCTGATTCAGTCGGCGGGCGAGCTTGGCCGCTGCAAGCTGATTAATGGTACTGCCCATGAGTACATCAACCTTCCGGAATCCGACCGTGCCGATATGGCGTTCTTTATGGAACAGATACGCACAGTGCTGCCAGTGCTGGGGTTGGATTTTTTGAGAGTGAGACCGGCTATTTCCAATCAACAATCTGTAGCGCCAGTGCCTGATGCTAAGTCACCCAAATTTATCGCTGAAGTGCCTCGCCATGGTATTAAGGCCTTTGGGCAAGAAATTGATGGTGAATTTTATGTGCTTAAAGGATCGACGGCACGGGGAGCTTGGAACGGCGTAAAAGGCGGCTACCAGTCGTTATATCAACAACTTTGTGACGATCAGGTGTTGGTGGACTGTGATAAAGGTCTGAAAATCTTTGCCCGCGACTATGCGTTTACAAGCCCCAGCGCTGCCGCTGCGGTATTTTGTGGCCGCAGCGCTAATGGGCGTCGTCATTGGAAGCTAGAAAGCACTGGCCAAACGTATGGGGCTTGGCAGGATCAGCAAGTAAGTGCTGTGGTAGAGAATGTTTCAGAATAGAAAAATTCAGGTGTTTTCATGACGACAAAAAATAAGAAGCAAAAAAGAAAAGAAGAGTCTGGACGCCTGGGTGCAATCAGGCGAAGAATTGAGGGTCATCAGAATAAAATAGGTGCTAAGGCGCAAGATGAACGATTGGCCAGACAGATAGCTGGAAACCTATATAGTGCCTTAAATGATAATGATAATGATAATGATAATGGTGATGGTGATGGTGCAACTGTAGATGCTGATACTAAAGATTGCTCAGAGCCATCTATGTATGATGAGACCCATTATCTTTGGGTTTTTGAGCCAGCTGATTTAGACGATATGTCGGTTGAGCAAGTTTTTGAAGTTTGGAAGCACCGGGAGCAGTTATGTGGCTCTAAAGAAGTTGCAGCGGAGACGCTTGCCATTATTGAGGTTGCAGATGAGGTGGTAGAAAGCTATCAAGGATGGCAAGGCTATATAAATAGAGTTGAAATTAGTGCATTGGAAGTTCCGTTTTTGTCTGACGACTCTGAAGAAAGCTATGTTAATGGAATTGAAAAAAACGCTTTAAATATAGCTCATGTTTTAGAATTGAGTGATGACGATGTTAAATTAGCTTGGGAGAATAGACCTGACAGCTTTGCTAGCATTGAGGCAGCGTGTCAAGCTCTGGCTTTATTAAGGAAAAAAGCAGGGTTGGTGAACTCCAGCGCATGGCAAGCGTTGATTGAGCATGATGAAATAGAAAAACTAAAAGATTACCTTCCTTATGAGGGAGCTTCTCTCAGCTTCATTAAAAGTGAGACTGATAAAAAGCCGATAGATTCTATTACGTTTGATGAAAAAAAGCGTCGAACAAGCGTTTCTGTTGTTAGGGAAGGACAGCAGGATTTTCGAAAGCAAGTGCTTAAAAATTATTATGGCAGTTGTTGTATTTCAGGTAGTCGCATAACCGAAGTTTTGGAGGCGGCCCATATAAGCCCTTATACGGGTCAACATTCGAACAGGTTAGATAATGGTTTGTGTTTACGTGTAGATATACACAGACTTTTTGATAATTTTTTAATCTCCATTAACCCTGAAAAACGACGAGTAGAAACGAGTTCAAAAATTAAAAATGATCCTGAGTATGGCCAGTTAGAAGGAAAGCAGATAATGAGAGGTAAGGTGTTGGCATCAGACTACTTTCTGAGTCAGCATTATAGAACTTTTTGTAAACGCGAAATATAAAAGCCTGGGGGTAACATGGCCGACAGCAGGGAAGCGCAGTTCCAACAAGACATCATCGACGCCATGGCTACCGGTGGTTGGAAAGTGGGCACAGCCAACGGCTATGACCGCTTCTCAGCGCTCTATACCGAAGACTTGCTGAGTTATGTGAAAGAGGCCTGGCCCGAGCGCTGGGAAAAGTTCTGTAAGGCCAATCCGCAATCCTCTGAGCAGGTGTTTGTGCAGAAGGTGGTACGCGAGCTGGAGCGGGCGGGCACGCTAGAGGTGCTGCGCCACGGTTTTAAAGTGCCAGGGGTGACGTTTGATCTGTGCAGCTTTAAGCCCGACCACACCATGAACCCCGAGGCGCTCTCCCGCTACCGTGCCAACCGCCTGCGCGTGGTGCCGGAGGTCTCTTATTCCCCCCATGCCCGAGAGAAGGGCAAGGGCGGTGAAAGTTACAACCCGCGCTTAGATCTAGTGCTGTTCGTCAACGGTATTCCTACCGCCACCTTAGAGCTAAAGAGTGAGTTCAAACAGTCGGTAGAAAATGCCAAGCGCCAGTACCGCCATGATCGCCCGCTAAAAGACCCCCTTAATCGCAAGGTAGAGCCGCTGCTGGCGTTTAAACGCGGCGCGCTGGTGCATTTTGCCGTTAGCCAAGCGGAAGTGGCGATGACCACCAAGCTGGCGGGTAAAGAGACGTTCTTTCTGCCGTTTAACCTGGGCACCGGAGGCGGGGGTGCTGGTAACCCTCCACCAGAAGATGACAACAGCTACGCCACAAGCTATTTGTGGGAGCAAGTGCTTTTGCCGGATGCTTGGCTGAAGATTCTCGGGCGCTTTTTGCACTTGGAGCAAAAAACTACTGAAGACTTTCACGGGCGGCGCAAAACGAAAGAAACGCTGATTTTCCCGCGCTACCATCAATGGGAAGTGGTTAATCAATTGATTGAGACCACCCAAGCTGAAGATGGCGGCCAGCGCTATCTAGTTCAGCACAGCGCTGGCTCGGGTAAGTCTAATTCCATTGCCTGGCTGGCTCATCAACTCGCCAATCTCTACGATGAAAGCGGCCAGCAGAAGCGCTTCAACTCTGTAATTGTGGTGACTGACCGCACAGTGCTGGATAGCCAGCTACAAAACACCATTTACCAGTTTGAGCATGCGCATGGCGTGGTGTGTCCCGTTACCCGCGATGTCGGCAACCAGAGTAAATCTGAACAGCTGGCTGAGGCGCTGGCGAGCAATACCCGCATCATCATCGTCACCATCCAGACCTTTCCTGCGCTGTTCGATGCGTTGGATAAGCGGCCAACACTTGCCGAAGGCCGCTATGCAGTAATTGCCGACGAAGCGCACTCTTCGCAGGCGGGCGATTCTGCGCGCAAGCTCAAGGCGCTGTTAGCCGCCGCTGGCGAGAGCGCGGAAGATGACGAGGAAATCAGTGCAGAAGCAATGCTGGATGTGGCCGTGTCAACTCGCCGCCCTAATGAGCGCATCAGCTACTACGCGTTTACTGCCACACCCAAAGCCAAAACACTAGAACTGTTTGGTCGTGTGCCAGATCCAAGCTTGCCGCCAAGTGCGGACAACAAGCCCGAACCATTTCATCTCTACTCGATGCGTCAGGCTATCGAGGAAGGCTTTATTCTTGATGTGCTGCGCAACTACGTGACCTACAGCACCGCCTGGAAACTGGCCCATTTGGAGGATGAAGAACAGGAAGTAGACGCCAAAAAAGCCTCCCGTGCGTTGGCCAAGTGGGTACGCTTGCATCCTTACAATATTGCGCAGCGCGTAGAGGTTATTGTTGAGCACTTCCGCGCTAATGTGCGCCACCTGCTGGACGGCCAAGCCAAGGCCATGGTGGTCACCGCTAGCCGCCAAGAGGCGGTGCGCTACCAGCTGGCTATGCGGGAGTACGTGGAAACTCAAGGCTATAGCGACGTTCATCCCTTGGTGGCCTTTTCGGGCACCGTACCGGCAGATGAGATAATTCCTGAAGAAGTAAGCGAAACCAGCAAGCTGCTCAACCCCGGCGTGCGTGGGCGTGATTTAGCGGCGGCGTTAGATACCGACGATTTCAACGTGATGATCGCTGCCAACAAATACCAGACCGGCTTTGACCAGCCCAAACTATGCGCCATGTACGTGGATAAGAAGCTGCAGGGCGTGGACTGCGTACAAACGCTCTCGCGGTTGAACCGCTTGTTTCCCGGCAAGCAGACGTTTATTCTCGATTTCTTCAATGAACCACAAGAAATTTTAGAAGCGTTTGCCCCGTATTACCGTAAGGCAACGTTGGCTGACGTTTCCGACCCGCAGGTGGTGTATGACCTTAAACGCACGCTGGATGCTAACGGCATTTATCACTGGCCCGAGGTGGAAGCGTTCGCTACCGCTTTCTTCGATCCTAAAGCCCCAGCATCACGATTAAGCTATTACTGCCAGCCCGCTCAAGATCGCTTTAAGAAGCGCTATGAAGTCACCGTTGAGCAACAGCAGACCTGGAGGGAAGCCCGCTACCAAGCGGAGCAGCAGGGCGACGATAAAGGCATAAAGCGTGCCAAGCAGGAGCTGGAAGACGCCGGTAAAACCCGCGATGAGCTTGACCTGTTTCGTAAAAACCTACAGAGCTTTGTGCGCACCTATGAATTTCTCAGCCAGATTATTCACTTCGATGATACTGAATTAGAGCAACTGTGCGTTTACGCCAAGCACCTGTACCCCCTGCTCCGTATCGACCGGTTATTAATTGGCGACCCTATCGATGTCAGCGAGCTTGAGCTGGACAGCTACCGGCTGACTAAACGCGCCGAACAGAGACTTTCGCTTGAAGAGGAGAGTGGCGATTATGGCCTGAAACCAATCTCAGATGTTGGTTCCGGCAAACCCCATGACGCTGAAACTCAACGCCTAAATGAGATCATCGAGCGCCTGAATGACCTCTACGGCGCAGATATTAGTGATGGAGATAAGCTGCATTTTGCCAATGGCATTGCTGACCGCATTGAACGTGATGATGCTGTCATGGCCCAGATCAACCACCATGACGAAACCCAAGTGATGCACGGGCTATTTCCTAAACGAGTCACCGACGCCGTGTTAGACGCTATGAACGACCATGAAAAACTGAGTATGCCGCTGCTGGAAAACGAAGAAACTGGTAGGCAGTTTGCGCTGCTTATTTTGAAGCTGTTGGCAGGGCGGGAGGCCAGGGCATCAAACTAGTAACGAAGCGAGTTCTTAGGCTGAGCTGCTGTTGCCTTATTTGAAAATGAACTCAGCGACTGCACTTTGAGGGGACGCTTCACGATTCTGCGGTAGATCGTCTTTTGGCTGTCGAAGGGTGCTCTGGCAGGAATAGCTTGTGTTCGAATCCAGGCTTTGGTCGGCTTGGCCACCCTGCTACAGGGTGGTGCGCTTCTGTTACTACTGGCTGAATGACTGAAAGGGCAACAAAAAATTATTACAGGCCGGATTGGGCGCCCCTGTTGGTAAATTAGGCTCTTTCGCCCCGGGGTATGATGGCCTAACCTGACAGAAGAATTATCCAAATGACTTTGTGCTGTACTTTACTGTGATAGGCTTGAAGCCAGTGCAATATGGATAAAACTGGAGCGAATCAAAGAGCGGGCTGCGCGGAGGAAGATACCGGCCATCAGCAATGATAGTTCTTAGCTTGGTTTTGAGCGGTAAAAATGCTTTGTGTTTTAATGCTTCATAGTAGGTTGAAGGTATTTTAAACACTTGGTAGGTGGCAGTTAAATCTTCTGTTTCTTAATAAAAAATGTGTATGAAATATTATAAGGGAATTTATGGAATTAAATAATAAAGTGAGCGCGAAATATTTTGCAAAGATCGTTTATGAGTGGGCTAGGCGTAATGGGGCTCTGGCTATGAGTAACTCTCCAAGTTCCGGAGCTTCTCACGATTTGAATGAAGTTTTTGAGCTTGAAGGAGAGGAGTTGCAGGAGGTTGAAAGAGTTCTCAAGCGAGTAAAGTTAACGGCTATAGTGCATGACGAAAAAAACGGTAGTATAGCGCTTCTTTGTAAAAATGCTGTTTCTCCCGCGGCTAAGAAAAAAATTCCATCAGAGTCGCATGGAATAAACTTCGGATTGATCGGGAAAGTTTCACTTGAGTCCAACCCGCCAGCCACTCCATCCTCTACTGAGGCTGGATCTCCAGTATGGTTTTCTCATCAAGGAGCCTTGGCCTGTGGAAGTTCAGTTACTGCGGCGACGGATCCTGGCGCGGGCACTTTAGGCTTCTTAGCTACACGGTCAGATGGGACACTCGTGGGCGTGACTAATAACCATGTTACTGGGGGGTGCAATCACACTCCATATGGAATGCATATTATGTCGCCTTCACCATTTGATGCTGTTCCAGGAGGACCAGAACCGACTGCAATAGGCAAGCATTCTGGGTTGGTGCCTATTTTAAGTGGTGATCCTGGTCAAATTCATCTACAAGAACTAGATGTTGCTATATTCGATGTTACAAAACCTGAATTGCTATCTTCAATGCAAGGTGAAGGACTTTATGATACACCAGCTGAAGTAGCTGATCCTGAATCTAATCTAAGGGTAAAAAAGGTTGGTAGAACAACAGGATTGAGGACAGGTGTTATTTTAGGAAGGGTTTCCACTACTTTATCTATTCCTTATAAGTCCAGTAAGTTTAACTCATTAGTTCATTTTGATGATGTATGGGCAATATTGGGAGATAATGGCTCAACTTTTTCCGAGCCTGGTGATAGTGGGGCATTGGTTGTTTCTGAAGATGGCGATCATGCTTTGGGGCTAATATTTGCTGGCGGCGGTAATACATCATTCATGATCCCGGTGAGAAAAATTCTGGAACATTTTAATCTTAGCCTTGCTTGTCAGTATAATACTGAAAAGGGCGATCAAGATGATAAAGTCCAAGAAGATGAAAATGCTGCTTGATTCTTTAAAGCTTTCTTCTGAGGAGGCATCGGTGGTGGAAGATGATAGCACGCAGCCTTCGAGCTTAACTGTCATTGTGTATGGCAAGTCTCTGCCTATGGGGACGGAACCCATAAATAAATGGCAAGGGCATCCAGTTAAGGTGATTTGCACTGGAGGAAAGCTAAGGCTGCAATTATAGTTCTTTACAATATCCGTCAGTGAGGCAGGGCTTGTCAGGATGAACATTAGTAAAGAGCTCATCCTCATTGCCATGAGATTTCAGCATGCAATAACTGGAAAACGAGCGGAGGCAGATTGCGCTACTGTTTCGCAAGTATCTGGCGAGGAGTGAGACTATTGTTCCTTTGAGGTTGCTCGAAACGAAAGTAAAAGCCGTTGCATTACATCGCATACACTCATATGCAGTTACTTTTTTTATGTAGGGTGAGATGTTGGGTAGAATTTTATATTGATAATAAGTGTTTGTTTTTTTATATGGATAGGGCGGACTCCCCCTCCGCCAGAACATCTTAAAGGGCATGTTTTCGAGGCTTTTCAATAGCTTAGAGGACATGCCCTTTTGCTTATTTACCACATGTATTTACCACATCTCTTTAAGTTTTTTTTTGGGTCCAACGCTACTAATGCTCTGTGTTCCATGTTGCTTTACACTAATGATCTCTCAATAGGTTTAGTAGAGGTTGTTCATGGATCTTCAGGATTTATACCGCGACAGTGTATTCATAGAGAAGTTGAGTGGCGAAAATCTGGGGCCTGTAAAGGCATCAGTCCAGAAAGGCAAAATTCACCTTCAAGCCAAGCATCCTCTAGAGCCTGGAGATATACTGGTTAGGGAAATGCCTTTCGGTAAACCCGAGCGCTATGTGGTAGAAGACCCTGGTTTCAGGCAAGGTGTTCATGGTGCCATCCCCCCGCATTTTCAGGCAGAAGTAACTCGTGAAAGCCAAGCTAGCGCGCGCGGAGATAACTCACAGAAACCCGCACCAGCGCAAATCACCTACAACGTCTATGGTGGTCATGCTCGCTTCAACCAGAATTCTACTGACAACTCCGTGAACGTCACTGTAGAGGCTGGCGAATCACTGTTTGAGGACTTGAAGAGTGAGCTTCGTTCCAATATCGCTGACCAGCAGCGTTTGGATGAGCTACTTTCTCTTGTCAGTGATATGTGCGTATTCCGCCCTATCGTGACCGCCCATTCCGTTTGAACGTGACCGTCTGTTCTGGATGATGGTGACCGCGCATTCCGTTTTATCGTGACCGATTTTGGGCAGTTTTCCGGAATCGCC